>CAXSEG010000058.1:0-17086 GCA_964235545.1 uncultured Acetobacteraceae bacterium | reverse complement strand
CGGAAGTCTCGGGGGAAGCGGTCTTATAATGGATGTAAGCGCCTATAAGCGGAATGTCCGTGCACGTACGGTGGTCAACGTCCTTGAACAGGCTGCTGCAGCGTATGGAGATCGTCCTTTCTTGCGCGAGAGCGGGTCAGCGGACTGGATTTCTTTTGCGTCGGTGTTCCAGCGCGCCCAGGCCCTCGCAGGCGGATTTCTGTCGCATGGCGTGGCACCGGGTAGCTTGGTGCCGTTCATGCTGCCGAATAGCGTGGACTATGCCTTGGCCTGGTTCGGCCTGAACCTCGCCGGCAGCGCATACCTCAGCATCAACACAAGCCTGGTTGGAGACTTGCTGGCGGCGCAATTCACTTATTCTCGCAGCCCGGTATGGGTCGTCCACGCCGATTACCTGCCGTTGCTGGACACGTTTCCGGATGCGTTGCGGGCCAAGGTCGAAACGCTCGTCGTGATGGGCACGACTCCCGAGGGCGCTGCCGGGCGCTGGAGCCGTGTCATAGCCTTGGCCGACCTGACGCCGGTTAGCCGCACGCCACTGCCACCGTCGGCCACGTTCACCGACCTGTCGGCCATCACGTTCACGTCCGGAACCACCGGCCCATCGAAGGGCGTGATGATCACCCACGGGCACGCTGTCAGCAGCGCGCTGAGTTTCGCCAGCCTTATGGACCTTAAATCAGACGACGTGATCTACACGCCCCTGCCGATGTTCCATGGCATGTCCACCCGCATGGGCGTGCTGCCGGCCATGCTGACCGGCTGCCGTATCGTGCTCGGCAAGCGGTTCAGCGGCAGCCGCTTCTGGCTGGAGGCGATCGAGGCGGAGGCAACGGTAGCGCAGATTATCTTCTCCATCCCCGCCGTGTTGCTGGCCCAGCCGCAGGGCCCACAGGATCGCGGCCATCGAGTAACCCGTATGTTCAACGCCCACACCACGGCTGGCTTCGAGGAGCGGTTTGGTGCCCGGCTGGTCGAAGCGTTGGGCCTTAGCGAAACCGGATTGATCCTCGGCAGCTCAAGCGGCGAGCAGAAGCCGGGGTCTGCCGGTCGTGCAATGCCCGAGTGGGAGGTGGACGTAGTGGACGCCGACGGGGTCAGCGTGGCCGAAGGCAGTGCCGGAGAAATCGTTTGTCGGCCGCGCCTGCCCGGTATCATGATGCGGGGCTACCTTAACCAGCCGGACCGCACCGCCGAAGCCACACGCGACCTGTGGTATCATACCGGCGATATCGGCCGCCGGGACGCGGACGGGTACTACTGGTTCCTGGACCGGGCGAAAGAACGCATCCGCCGCCGGGGCGAGAACATCTCTTCCATGGAAATCGAGAATTGCGTGCGCGGTCATCCGGATATCATCGACGTCGCTGCCTTGGCTTACCCGGCGCGGGAAGGCGAAGACGATATCCGCCTGATGGTCGTGCCGCAGCCCGGCAAGCCTGTATCCGCACCGGTGCTGCATGAATGGCTGCAAGCCAAGCTGCCGCGGTTCATGATGCCGCGCTACGTGGAAGTGGTGGCCAGCCTGCCCTACACCGCCACCAACAAGATTGAGAAATCGCGCCTGATGGCCGCTGGTCTCGGGCCGGACGCCTGGGACAGCGAGGCGGCGGTTGCCGTGAACAAGGGTGCTGCCGGTGCTGCGTGACGGATCGCGCAAGGCTTGTATCGTCGGCATTGGCGCTAGCCGGTTTGGGCGGCGCACCGGCCGCAGCCCGCTCTCGCTGGGCGCCGAGGCTTTCAAGGCGGCGCTCGACGATTCGGGGCTGACCCGCGACGACGTCGATGGGCTCTCAATCCACCTCGGCTCCCCGGGTGGGCTCGATTACGACCGGGTGGCCGAGGGGTTGGGCCTGGAAGTCCGTTACGTGAACCAGGCCTGGTCGCACGGACGGTTCGTGACGACGTCGATGCAGCACGCCGCCCTGGCTGTCGAGGCGGGGCTTGCCGAAGTCGTGGCGTGCTTCAACTCCGTCTGCTTCACCCGGCGCAAAGCGATGGGCGGCGAGGCGGATGTAGAGGGCATGCGGGAGGAGGGCGGCACGCATGGCGAGTCGCCGCCCTACGGCCTGACCGCCCCGGCGAGCGGGGCCGCCATCGCGATGCAACGCTACATGCACGTCCACGGTGCCACATCCGAGCAGCTGGCCGCCGTGCCGATCGCCTTTCGCAAGCATGCCGGCATGAACCCGCAGGCGCTGATGCAGACGCCGATGACGGTGGCCGATCATCAGGCCTCCCGCATGGTCGCCGACCCACTGCACCTGCTGGATTGCTGCCTGATGACCGACGGCTCCGTGGTGGTGTTCGTCACCACCACGGAGCGCGCTCGCGACCTGAAGCAAACCCCGGTGCGGGTCACCGGCATGCAAGGTATCCGCTCGGGTCGGGAGGAGTTCATCTTCGCTCCGCGCGGGATGGGCCTGGCGCAACAGAGCGTGGGACGCGCCCCGGCGCGGGAGGTGGATTTGCAGGTCTACCGCGATGCGGGGGTGAACCGGTCCGACGTGCAGGGCTTGTATACCTACGACGCATTCTCCCCGCTGGTGCTGTTCACGCTGGAGCGTTTCGGCTTCTGTGGCCCTGGCGAGGCTGCCGATTTCGTACAGGGCGGCACCATCGAGGTTGGGGGCACCCTGCCGATGAACACCTCGGGCGGCCTGCTGTCGGAGGCCCATGTCGGCGGATGGAACTCGGTGGCGGAGATGGTGCGACAGTTGCGGGGCACCGCCGGGCCGTCACAGATCAAGGAAGCGGCGTGCCTGCAATGGGGCACCGTCTGGGGCGACTCCTTCCTTCTGCAGAGGTGAGACCATGACGCAGTTGAGCAAGCCGCTACCCAGGATCGGTCCGGATACCGCACCGTTCTGGGAGGCGACCCGGCAAGGCGTGTTGCGCCTGCCACACTGCACAGCCTGCGGGCGCGCACATCTGCCGGCTGGGCCGGTCTGCCCGTTTTGCCTATCGTCGGCGCTGGAGTGGCGGACGGCGAGCGGCCGCGGCCGTATCTCCACCTACACGGTGGTCCATAAGGAGTGGTTCGCAGCCTTCGCGGCAGACATCCCGTACAACGTGGTCCAGGTGGAGCTGGATGAGGGGCCGCGGCTGACTGCCAGTCTGGTCGAACCGCCTCCGGGTGGCCCCGCCATCGGCATGAAAGTAGAGGTGGTGTTCGATCCGGTCACGCCCGAGGTGACATTGCCGCGCTTTCGAGCGCTGCATTCGCTCTGACTACGTGCCTCCCTAAATCGGGTCGCGAAAAATTCCTCCCCGTCTATAATAAAAAAAGGAAACGTGATGCGAGTGCCGGGCCGGAGTGTCGTCTACCTTTTCATGTTCACGTTGGGAGCCATCAACTTCATGGATCGGGTCGTGCTGTCCGTGGCGGCTCCCGAAATTGCTGCCGAGTTTTCCCTTTCGCCGGTGCAGCTCGGCTATTTGTTTTCGAGCTTCATCTGGTCATACCTTGCGGGCACCCTCTTATGGGGCGTGGCGTTGGACCGCTTCGGCGTGCGCAAGACCAACAGCGTCGGAATGGCCGTCTTCACTATAGCAACGATAGCGACCGGCGCCACGTGGGGCTATCTCTCGATGTTCGCCACCAGATTTCTGATGGGGGCGGGGGAGGGCTCGTCATTTCCTGCCAACAGCAAAACCATCCGCGAGTGGATCCCCGCCGGCGAGCGTGGACTCGCCGCGACGATACAGGGAGCCGGTCCGTACGCGGGCCCGGCCTTGGGGGCGTTATTCACGGCCTGGATAATCAGCATCGCCGGCTGGCGCGCCGCTTTTTTGCCACAGGCTCGCTTGGAGTCGTTTGGCTAAGCGCTTGGTTCTGGCTGTATGACACTCCCGAACGGGCAAGTTTTATCGATGCGTCTGAACGGGCAAAGGTATTGGCCGAACGAGATACCCAGTCCGGGCATGTGGCCGCATCCTCGGGTGGGCTGCGCATGCTACTGCGCTCGCTCAGCATGTGGGGGTTGATGCTCGTCCAAGGCTTGACCGCCTACACGCAGTTTTTGTTCCTGACTTGGTTGCCGACCTATTTGCGCGAGACCAAAGGACTTTCTCTTGCCAGTAGTGGTGTATTGACAGCTTTGCCCTACCTCGGTGCAGTCGTCATCTCAATCGCCGTCGGACTGTTGAGCGACCGTATGCTGCGTCAGCGTGACCTTGAGCTTGGTGGCAGGAGGATCGTGGTCGCCGTCGCCTTGCTAAGCGCATCCGTGATCCTGCTCATCCCCTGGGTCAACGGCACGATCGCGATAGAGGGCTTGATCACCGCCGCTCTAGCGGGAACTGCCATTTGCAGCGCGATGAACATGGCGCTGCTCAACGATCTCCTCCCAAACCCCGCGGATATTGGACGCGCAACAAGTCTGTTGTTCACCGGCGGCATCGCCATTGCTATCACAGCGCCGATTGCGACTGGCTACATCATTGCGGCAACGGGGAGTTACAATCTTTCGTTCGACGTGGCCGGCGTTCTCCTAATCGCCGGGCTGGTCATCACACTTACCATGACGCAAACCGATCGCGGCAATTGGCACGGTGGGCCTGGTTCCGGATTGCGATCCTGTATTGTATCGTCCACTGGCGTAATTGGAGGATAGTCGCCGATGAGAGCCATCGTCGTACGTCAGCCTGGCGGTCCTGAGGCCTTGCTTATGGAGGAGACCCCACCTCCCATGCTCCGGCACAACGATGTCCGTATCCGGGTGGAGGCGTGCGGCGTTTGCTTCCACGATATCGTCACACGTAATGGAACGCTGAAGCGTGGGATCGTGATGCCGCTCATCCCCGGCCATGAAGTCGCCGGCATTGTCGAATCGGTCGGGCCTAGTGTGCGCGCGTTCCGGCCCGGCGACCGTGTCGCGACCGTGCAGCGTCGCCACATCTGCGGCCATTGCCGTTTCTGCCGCAACGACCAGGAAACGTCTTGTGCGGAGCGCGAGTTCTTGGGCGATGCCGGGCTGAACGGGGGCTATGCCGAGTTGGTCTGCGTGGAGGAGGATAACGTCGCTGCCGTGCCGGACGACGTCGCGCTGGAGCAGGCAGCAATCCTGGCCTGTACCGTTGGCACGGAGCTGAATGCGATCCGCGATGTGGCGAACGTTCGGGCGGGTGAGCGTGTCCTGGTGAACGGAGCCGGCGGTGGCCTGGGCATCCACGGTGTGCAAGTCGCCCATCTCACCGGGGCAGAGGTGGTTGCGGTCACCGGCTCTGCGAAGAAGGTCGCAATGATCCGGGACGCGGGCGCGGACCACGTCGTGCTGTCGCCCCATGGACAGGACTTCTCGGGTGCTGTTCGTGACGTGCTTGGGGGCGAGGGTGTGGATGTCGCAATCGACAATGTCGGCAGCGACACGTTCCATTCGATGCGACGCAGTCTGGCACGCCGCGGCCGCTGGGTATTCATCGGCCAACTGAGCGGCGAGTTCGTCAAACTCAACCCGGCGCAGATCTTCTTGCACGGCCTTTCGATCCTCAGTGCGCAGAGCACGAACCGCCGGCAACTACTCGACTGCCTCGACTTGGTGCGCCGTGGCCTGGTGCGGCCGATGGTGTCACTGGAGCTGCCGTTGGAAGAGGCGGCACAAGCCCACCGGCTGGTTGAGAGTGGCGGCCCGGTCGGCCGCATCGTGCTCAAGCCAGGATTGCGACATGAGTCGTAAGGATGCAGCCGATTGCATCAGTCGCTTAGGCCAGCTCCTACGAGACTGCCGGCGGGGCAAGCCGGAAGAGGTGCGGCGGCAGTTCTCCCCTGGCCGCAAGTTGTTCTATCGCCGTCCGGAGGTAGGCCTTGAACGTCCGGACGGCGGCGCTGAGCGGGTCTGACCAGGCACGGCACCCTGGCGTAATAAAGAGGAGGTACGAAAGCGGTATGATACGCAATGTCGCTGCCGTGGCCGGTGTGGGCATGACCCGCTTCGGCCGACTGCCGGGTCTCACGACCTATGATTTGGGCATCATGGCACTGCAAGACGCGCTTGCCGATTGCGGCTTGAGTCAGGGTGACCTGGATGGTCTGATCGTCAGTCGCATACCGGACTACCAGCGCGTTGGCGAGATGCTGGGGATTGATCCACGCTTCGTGGCGATCACGCCGGGCCAAGGGCGTATGTCGGGCGCGTCGATCCAGATGGCCGTGATGGCGATCGCCACCGGCATGGCCCACACGGTGGCACTGGTCTATGGCAATGATGGGCGCTCGGTTGGCACGACCTATGGCGGTGAGGCCGATCGCTATGGCGGCGGCGGGGCCGGCCAATGGTTCCCGTATGGCATGACCTCGCCCGGTGCAGCCCATGCGATGCTGTTCCGTCGTCACATGCACCAATACGGCAGCACGAGCGAGCAACTGGCTGCGGTGTCCGTCGCCTTTCGCCGCCACGCCGGCTTGAACCCGGCCGCAGTGATGCGGGAGCCGATCACGGTGGAGGACCACCAGCAGTCCAAGTTCATCGCGGCCCCGCTACACCTCCTGGATTACTGCCTGATCAACGATGGGGGCGTCGCCATGATCATCACATCGGCGGAGCGCGCCCGCGATCTTCGCCAAAAGCCCGTCTATGTCCGTGGCGTGGGCCAGGCGACCGCGCTTCGCGACAGCAATATGCCGCCCGAGGATTATTGGTTTGCCCCGATGCAACAGGCTGCCAAGGATGTCCTTAGAACGGCGGAGGTCACGCGCGACGACCTCGACGCCTTGATGATCTACGATAACTTCACGCCGACCGTGCTGTTCTCCCTCGAAGGGTTTGGTTTCTGCAAACCGGGTGAGAGTGGTCCGTTCGTGCAGACAGGAGCGCTCGAACTTGGTGGCCGCTATCCGAGCAATACCGACGGCGGGCACCTGTCAAACTCCTACATGCAAGGCTGGGCGTTGAACGTGGAGGCAGTGCGTCAACTGCGCGGTGCGTGTGACGTGCGGCAGGTGCCTGGCGCGAAGCTCATCCAATACATGTGCGCTGCGCCGCTTACGACCTCGATCATCTACGGGAGCGACGCAACTTGAACGACTATACCAAGCCGCTGCCGCATATCACACCGCTTACACAGCCTTTCTGGGACGCTGCCCGGGCCGGACGCCTATTGGTCCAGCAATGCGGCCGGTGCGGACACAAGCAATTTCCGCCCTCGAACATCTGCGGCTGCTGCTTGAGCGACGATATGGCCTGGGTGGATGCCAGTCCCTTGGGGACGGTTTGGGCGGCTTGCGAGTTCCATCGGGCGTATTTCAAAGGTTTCGCACCGGATCTGCCCTACAATGTTGCGCTTGTCCGCCTTGATGATGGTCCCCGGATGTACACGAACCTTATGGATATCAATTATGACCAGGCCGAGATTGGCATGCGCGTCGAAGCGGTGTTTGAGCCGGTGACCGACGTTATTACCCTTGTGAAGTTCCGCCCCGTGAACCAACCATCCGACGAGACCGAGGTATCTAAACATGAATGACGTGACGTTGAACCTGGCTACACCCAACGAAGGCTATCGCGAGATCCGCGAGGAGGTCGCGAAGCTCTGCGCGGGTTTTCCGGGCGAATATTGGCGCAAGCTCGACCGGTCCAGCGCCTACCCGACCGAGTTCGTTCAGGCGCTGACCAGCAGTGGCTATCTCGCGGCCTTGATCCCGGAAGAGTATGGCGGCGCCGGGTTGCCGTTATCAGGCGCCGCTGCGATCCTGGAGGAAGTGCAGCGCCAGGGATGCAACGGAAGCGCCTGCCACGCCCAGATGTATATCATGGGCACCATTCTGCGGCATGGCAGCGCGGCACAGAAGGCTGCTTACCTCCCGAAGATCGCCAGCGGCGATCTGCGGCTGCAGGCGTTCGGCGTGACCGAGCCCACCAGCGGCACGGACACGACCTCGCTGCGGACGACGGCACGGCGAGAGGGCAACGACCGCTACGTCGTGAATGGCCAAAAGATCTGGACCAGCCGGGCCGAGCACAGCGACCTCATGCTGTTGCTGGCCCGCACCACGCCTCGCGACCAGGTGGCAAAGAAGACCGATGGATTGTCGACGTTCATCGTCGACATGCGCGAGGTGCACGGAAAGGGCCTTACCATCCGGCCGATCCGCACGATGATGAACCATAATTCGTGTGAAGTCTTCTTCGACAACATGGAAGTTCCGGCAGAGAACTTGGTTGGTGAGGAGGGCAAGGGCTTTCGCTACATCCTGTCCGGCATGAATGCAGAGCGTATCCTGATCGCGGCCGAGTGCATCGGCGACGCCAAGTGGTTTACGGAGAAATCCGCCAGTTACGCCAATGAGCGCCACGTGTTCGGCCGGCCGATCGGGCAGAACCAGGGTATCCAGTTCCCGGTTGCCCGGGCCTACGCCAACATGCGAGCCGCTGAATTGATGGTGCATGAGGCGCTGCGCCTATACGAGGCCGGCGGCAACCCAGGCGCGGAAGCAAACATGGCCAAGATGCTAGCGGCGGACGCTTCGTTCGAGGCGGCGAACGCCTGCATCCAAACTCACGGTGGGTTCGGGTTTGCCGAGGAATACGACGTTGAGCGCAAGTTCCGCGAGACGCGGCTTTACCAGGTCGCGCCGATCTCCACGAACCTGATCCTGTCCTACATCGCCGAGCATGTCCTGGGCATGCCGCGCTCCTACTGACGCCTGTCTGCACAAGCATCGAAGGCGGCATGAAGCCACACCAATGATGGGGGAGCGACCACATACAGCCAGCCAGCACCATGATGGAGTATCCCGGCAAAGCTGTTGTGGCCCTGTCCGGTGTCACGGATGCTGTCCGCGGCGAAGTGCCGACGCCATTCGTTGAGGCAGTTCCGCAGGCGCACGGTTCGACGAACGATCTACAAGCCTGGTGCCGGGCTACGATAGCGCCGATCCGGTTCAGGGTTATCAAGGCCAAGGATTGCCCATGACGTCGAGCGTGACGGCTGCCGAACACGATCTGAGGGCGCGGCCATGACCGCGGACACTGGGACTTCAAGGCCGCCTGCCCTTGAACAAATGGCGGCCTTCGCGTGCGGATTGCGCATAGCTGGACTGCCTCACGACGTCGTGGCGAAGGTCAAGGATTGCGTCATCGACGCCTTGTCCGCGTGCCTCACGGTGGGCGCTCGGGCGGAGGGCAATTGCGCGCTTGCCTTGGCCCGGACGCGACCTGGGAACGGCGAGTCCACGATTTTCGGCACTGCAAACCGGGCGAGTGCCGCGGACGCTGCTTTCGTCAACGCGGTGACCGCGTTTGGCACCTCTCGCAGCGACACCCACCCTGTCACCGCAAGCCATCCCGGTTCTGTCGTGATCCCGGCCGTGCTGGCCCTGGCAGAAGCCCGGCGAATTTCTGGCGAAGTCGGCATTGCAGCGATTGTTGCGGGCTACGAAACCATGCTGCGCCTGGGCAATGCCCTGATCACGCCCGAGTTCGCGAAGATCTTCCGCCCCACGGCCATGATCGCACCGACCGGGGCAGCCATCGCCGTCGGGCGGCTGATCGGTTTGGATGCTGCGGGCCTTGTCAACGCCGCAAGCCTCGCCACGCAAACGGCGTTCGGCCTAAACGAGTGGTCCAACGCTGGTACATCCGAACTCGCCTATCACTCTGGGTTTGCCGCAAGGAACGCTGTGGACTGCGCGCTGTTGGCTGAAGCAGGCGCCGTTGCCGCTCCAGGCGCACTCGACGGTAAGACGGGGCTGCTCGCCGGTTTCGGTGCGCTCGCCCGCTCTGAGCGCCTCGCCGAGCGCCTGGGTTCGGACTACAAGATACTTGAGATCGCGCACAAGCCCGCGCCTGCCTGCATCTACGTTCAGGCTCCGTGTCAGGTCGCGCAAGCACTAACGCGTGGCTCAACCTTACGCGGCCGAGCGATACAGAGCGTGGACATTCACGTGACTGAAGCGGCTGCCGCTTATCCGGGATGCGACGACCCAGGACCAATTGGCTCCATGCAGGCAGCAAAGATGAGCATCCAGTTCGCCGTGGCCGCCGTTCTGCTACGGGGAGGCATTGCCGATAAGTGCTGGCAGGAGTTTGACGATCCGACAGTCAATGCCCTCGCCGCCCGCTGCCGCGTCAAGGTCGACACCGATCTCACAGCGGCCTCGCCGAAAACGGGGTGTCGGATCGAAGTGAAGCTGACCACCGGACAATCTTTGAGCTCCGAGCAAGATGATGTGGTGTCCATGTCCAGCATTGACTTGATTGACCGCTTCTTGTTGGCGGCAAGACCTAAGATCGGTGACGCAGCAAGCCAAGAGATCCTGCGCTTTATCGACATGATGGAGAGAATGGAAGACTTGTCTGTGCTAAACCGCGCCCTGGCGTCAATGCAACCTCAGTCGTTGCTACAGTAAGGTAATCAGTCGTCCGTATGTTAGCTGCACATGAAGAATAGGGAAAAAGGCATGCCGCAGAAGCAAGCTGACAACGCCTGGGTCATACTGACGATGCTATTTCTCGCGAATGTTCTCAACCTGTTTGATCGAACTATCCCGGGCTTGCTGAACGAACCAGTGCGTGCAGCCTATGGCTTGAACGACTTTCAGTTGGGGCTGATATCGACGGCATTCACCGTGGTTTACGGGGTCTTCGGGCTGCCTCTCGGCCGTCTTGCAGACACCCACTCGCGCAAGGCGATGATGGCTGTTGGCCTCGGACTTTGGAGCATCTTTACTGGTTTATCCGGGCTTGCGCCGAATTTCCTGACTTATGTCCTTACGCGCATGGCGGTCGGAATCGGTGAGGCTAGTTTCGGCCCGGCCTCCATGTCGATGATCGGCGATGCGTTTCCTGCGAACAAACGAGGCCGCGCGATTGGTCTCTACTGGCTCGGCCTGCCCGTCGGTGTCGTGCTGTCCTCTTTGACCGTCGGCGCGGTTGTCAAATACTTGGGTGATTGGCACTTGGCCTTCTTCGTTGCAATGTTCCCTGGACTGATACTCGCGGGATTCATGCTGTTGATTAGAGAGCCGTCACGCGGCGGAGCGGAAGCGGGCACCGTCACACATTTACCGATCGACCGGCCCTTGCGACGTCTGTTCGCGATCCGGACTTTTTGGTGGATCATCATAGCCGGTCTAACCATCAACTTCTCCAGCCAAACGGCCGTTGCGTTTCTTACCCCGTTGCTCCAGCGCTACTACGGACTTTCGCTTGGAACTGCCGCAGGATGGAGTGGTTTCGTATTTGGGGTTTCGGGATTAATCGGCTTTATGGGCGGAGGCTGGGTAGCGGACTGGATCTATCAACGGTCGGATCGCGGCCGCCTCCTCTTCGGGGCAACAAGCATGGTCGTAGCAGCGGCGATCATTCTCGCCGCGTTGCTGGTGAGCGGATCGGCAGCGCCGTTCCTTGCGTTCTTCACGATTGGCTGGATCCTGCAATATCAGTTTTACACGTCAGCCTATGCGGCCCTGCAAGATGTGGTTCAACCACGGATGCGGGCCATCGCGCTCGCGGCCTTCTATGTTGTCATCTACCTGACTGGTGGAACAATTGGTCCAACTCTGGTGGGCGCACTTTCCGACCGGTTCGCGCAGGCTGCGATGACCGCAGCGGGGGCCAAGACAATGACGGACACCTTCCGTGGCGCCGGTCTGCATGACGCAATGTTCCTGATCCCCTGTGTCCTGTTCCTCTCCGGCTGTGCATTGTTCGCAGCCTCCACAACGTTCCGACGAGATGTTGCTGCGATGGTGGCGATCATCAAGACACCCGAAAGTCGCTCCGAAAGCCTCCTCCACACGGCTGCACCAGGTGGATTAGGTCGAGCAGCGGCCGTGAGAGCTGAAGAGCCTTGAATGGCATTGTCGCGGGCATCCAAGCAACCAGCGAAAGGCTCTGATGCCATCTCTCGATAGAGGAATTTCCTAGTGGGCATTTTCCCTTCTGCCGCGGCTCCATAACGATTGGCCTTGCCACGAACGACACAAAGGGGAAAGCGCAGGTGTTCGTGATGGTGTTCAGGGTCCGGATCGTCTGATGATTCCGAAGCTGCTGGTCAACCACACCACTCCTTGGTGCTGGGCGGCGAGAGACGCCGGCTGCATGTTGATGCTCCTGACATCGACCGCTCAGGCGCAGAATTACACAACGAAAGGTCAGCTTGGGGTCGGGCAACTCGCGCAGTCGAGTTCACCAGGGAGTGCTCTGCCGTCGATTTTGACGCTGCGACGCCATCCACGGCATCAGGCACGATAGCGCCCGATGCAAGCCACAATCCGCTTTCCTGCCCTGAATGGCTTCCGCCTCCCTCGGACGCGCTCACGCATAATCTATTTGAGCTTGGACAGACCCTGAACGGCGCCGGTATCGGCTACCTGGCATTCTCGAGTCGTTCTACGGAAACAACCTTTCGAGGCACGGCTTGCCGTGCAATAATTCAAGGGAAACCAGCTCGACACGAGTCAAGAACCGACGTACTAGACGAACAACTTTTTATTCACTACCTTCGATCTAAATTTGCTGCACCTGGCGTGGACATAGGCCGCATTCGTGCAATTGTCATGTCGTTCAAATCACGTATAGCGTTAAACAAAGTGTCACAGGCTGCAGCACTGTCGAAACCTTGTACTGCCCCAGTCATGCTGTCTACGACGGCCACCGGTGCAAACCGGCAAGCCTCCGTCCTGAACCGTTCGGCAACTGCTTCGGCGGTTAGCCAAGGCACATCGGCGAGGCTGCGCCGCAACGTGCGTCCGTCACGCAGCCCGACGACGATTTCTGTCGCTTGGCGAGCAGGGTAACATGCGGCGAACTCTGCCACGGTCTCGATCGTGCAGAGTTTGATGAGCCGGTGGAGGCCGGCGTCATCTGTATGGGTGTAGACGTCCTCGTCCACCCGACCGAACGACAAGGCTGCGGCACCCCCGTATTGAAGGCTCATCTTGGTCTGTTGCACGTTACTGAACGGACCTGTCGAATCGCAACCAGGGTTTGCTCGTGCCGCCTCGAAGGTGCGGATGACGACTGAGGTTATGTTCTCGGCAACAAGATTTGTCTCGTCACGCAAAGCAAGCGCGGCTGCAACCGGCGTCTGAATGAAGTTGCAGCCAGGGACCGGTTTGTGCTTGACCGACAGGATCGTGTACTCGCTGTCGAGGCTTTCCTTGAAAACTCGGGCAGCTTGGGCATCGGCGCCGAACGCCGCAAACATCCCGTCACGTCCCTCGAGGATACTAGCGGACGCGACCATGCCGCTTCGCGCGAGATCGACCGCGAGCACCGCGTTGCGCGCCGCAAAACCGGCATGCACGTAGATGTCCTGTCCACCCGCCCAAGACCACTCGTTCAGGCCGCCTGCGAAATTGGCGGCGAAGCCAAGTGCTGAGACAATCGTATCCTCGCCTAATCCAAGCGCCACGGCCAGACCGACGGTGGCCCCGAAAGCACCCGCAACACCGATGTAGCGGAAGTGCTGGGTTCGTAGGCCCGAGCGCAGTGCAGTCCCGATGCGGACCGTCATCTCGTAGCCAGCAACGATGCCCGCCATCAACGCTGCACCGGAAAACGCCTCTCGCTCCGCCATGGCCAGGAGTGACGGCAGGACCACGACGCCGATGTGACTGCCGCCGCCGATACGCACATCTTCCCGGATCAATCCATGCGACAAAACCCCGTTGCCGAACGCCGCTTCGGCCGCGGTGATTTTCACTGGCAAGCCCCACTGCATTGCCTCGCCGGCAGCCGGGATGGATCCAAGATATCTCCGCAGTGCCGGAAACCACGTCATCGACTGGGCGCCGATGCAGCAGGACAGGTGGTCCAAGATGCACGTCGCGACCTTCGCCTTTACGGCGGCCGGAAGCGGGCGGCTAGCCTCCTGGCAGGCATGGCGTGCCGCCAGCCGGGTCAGAGTCAGTCCAGTGGACCCGTCCTCCATCATTCGGACAAACCAGGCTTCTCGCCGGTCATCGGCAACGCTGCTTCCATCACGGCTGCCGCAGTGGCATGAAAATCGACGTTGCCGGAACCTCAAATTGAATCACCGGCAGATGCTGACGCTTGCTGATCTTCCACCCGTCTGATGTATGAACCAACTCGTCCAGATAACGCACCGCTCGCATATAGACGATGTTGCCGTCTTCTTCGCTTGTCAGCAGCCAGGCGACAGCTCTTGAGTCAGCCGTAGCGGTATCACCGTGGACTTCGATCACCGAGTTGGACAAGGTGTGATTCGTCGACACAAATTTCGCCATACGCGGTCCGGCCGAAGCCAGCCAGTGGCTGCCTCCGACATAGGTGTCCCGGCCATTGTGGTATGTGATATCGGCATCTTCGGTGAATGACGCGATCAACTCGGCATGGTCCAGACGGTCCAACGCCGACATGTAGCTATCCAGGCGGCGGCGGATTCTCACGTAGTCGAGAAGCTCCAGAGGCTTTTCAGAACTATGGCTCGTTTCCACCACAAGGCCTCTTTTCTATTCAATTCCGCTGCAAACGCGACCTTCGCGTGGCCATCCCGAGCGGCAAGCTATTCACACCGAGGCACCTTGTCGTCAAGAGGAGGCCTAATGCCGAAATGGCATGTAGTTCTTGCCAATTCGCTATTGGACAACGACTCATATCCAAAATAGCGCCCAGACAAGTTTGCGTTCGTAGTGGCGCACACAGCAGGGCGTCAAGGAAACCTATGTCCATCAGAACCGGCTCCGCTCCTGGCTCGTCGATCGACTCGTCGCCAGAGGCCTTCCAGCGGCGAACCATGGCAAAGGTATACTGGAGGACGGTTCCACTTATCTGCGTGGGCTACATCGTCTCGTATCTTGATCGCGTCAATATCGGTGTCGCGAGTTTGACTATGAACAAGGCTCTGGGATTGTCGCCCTCCCAATTTGGCTTCATCGCTGGTATTTTCTTCATCGGTTACTTTCTTGCCGAGGTCCCAAGCAACCTGATCTTGCAGCGTGTCGGGCCAAGGAAATGGATGACCCGTATATTGGTCACCTGGGGCCTGATTTCGGGCGCAACCGCTTTCGTGCAGGGCCCGACCAGTTTTGCACTCATGCGTTTCTTGCTTGGACTGGCCGAGGCCGGATTTGTCCCAGGGGTTTTCCTCTACTTCGCAACTTGGTTCCCTTCCCAGTATCGTGGCCGCGCGGTCGCCGGGTTCATCCTGGGGCTGCCGATTGCCAACCTTTTCGGGTCACCGATTTCGAGTTCACTATTGGCGCTCGATGGCATGTCGGGACTTGCCGGCTGGCAATGGCTGCTCATCCTGGAAGCCGCCCCAGCCGTGATACTGGGTGCGGTATATTTTTTCTTGTTGCATGATAACCCGGAAACAGTGACGTGGCTGTCTCCGGAGGAGCGGCACTGGCTTACCGGCACTCTGGCGGCGGAACGGAAATCCATCGAGGCGGTCAATGCGACGAGCCTGAGATCGGCCTTCACCAACGGCCGCATACTCGCTTTCTCACTTGTTCTTTTTCTTTTTATCGTAGGCTCGTTCGGCGTGGCCTTGTGGATGCCGCAAATCATTCGCGGCTATGGCTTCAGCGTGGTGCAGGTCGGCTTTATCGTGGCGATCCCCTACCTTTGTGCGGCCACGGTCGTCACGCGGTATGGCTACTATTCCGACAAGTCGCCTCACCGCGCGCGTTACCCCATTTCGGCCCTCCTGTTCGCCTGCCTGGGTCTCATCCTCGCCGCGGCGCTTAGCAGATCGGCAATCCTGGAGATCCTCGCTTTGACAATGACATTCGTTGGTACGATCTGTTTCCAAGGGACGTTCTGGCCGTTGCCGATGAGCATCCTTTCGGGCCGGGCCGCCGCAGGCGGGTATGCAATAATCACTTCCATCGGCAACCTAGGTGGCTTTGCCGGACCTTTCCTCATTGGCGAAGTCAAGCAGTACACTGGAAGCTTTGATGGTGCCCTATTAGCACTTGCCGGTTTGATACTGCTAGCGGCAGTGCTATTGCTCACGATAAGCAGAAACGCGAGTCACGTGTCGCGCGATATGCTTCGGGAGCAACATCCCTGAGTGGGAGTGCGGCTGTGAGAGCAGCCTTGACCATCTCGCCGGCGTCGACGGCATTGCAGTCACCTGCTCAGACAAGAGGGTCGCAATGATCCTGGACGCCGGCGACGACTACGTCATCTTGTCGCCTCACGGCCAAGACACTTTCCCCGGGTTCGCGCGACCGGGACTGGTGCTTGCTGGACTGATGCTTCTGATAAGGGAGCTGGGCACGTGGCGGCGCGGAAGCGAGGGCTGTCTTACATAGCCCGATTGACCAGCCGAGGGCCGCGAGGTGGAACTCTGGGCGCTTTATACCTCGCGTCGCCTGCTCAGCACCAAGGTGTCGGCGTTCCTCGACCATCTAGCGCAGGCTTTCCCCAAAGGCACGTCGGAGGAGCTGGCCGTCGCAATCGGAGGACAGGTGAGTATCTCCAGCGATGCCGCTTCCGTAAAGTAAACCCTGGTTTGTGGGATGGTAAGCAAAGCAGACCTTAAGGCGCCGAAAAAGGGGCTGGACAGAAAGAATTCCACGCTCGACCTCGGCAGGGTGTCCGGCTCTCCCATGTAAGGACGAGGCGCCAACCGGCCACAGCGTCGACGGTCATCCGACAAGGGCCGCGCGGATCAGTATCCATCCGCGCCGGATCAAGCGCTGGCATCACGACGTCGGACTGTCACCGATGCGCAGCTAATGCCGGCGTTCCGTGCCATTGACTGCAAGCTATCGTAATTGGAGATGTCGCGTGGATCAATACCTGTGACAACCAGGCTGACCGGCGCCAATTTGCTGAACGATCCCGTTCTAAACCGGGACACAGCATTCCCCGTTGTAGAGCGCAAGGCCTCTGGGCTTGAAGGGCTGCTGCCGCGGGCGGTCGAGACACTCGACCGGCAGTTTGAGCGCGCGACCGTGCAGCTCAATCAAAAGAATAGCAATCTGCTAGGAGTGAGCCGCCGGTGATGTATGGCCGTTGGGCAAACGGAGGGCGGCGTGCCCGGCTCAATGTAGGGCGGCTTGGCACCGAGCGTGGTGATCCACGCCTTGCCCTCGTCGCGATGAATTCAGGCCCATTGTCAGAGCGGATGTAGGCGGCGTGCCGCGGGTGATGAATAGGTCCGTCAGCAC
>CAXSEG010000057.1:12001-17161 GCA_964235545.1 uncultured Acetobacteraceae bacterium | reverse complement strand
TGCACCGCGCGCCCGAGCTGGGTGGCCACGGCGACGGCCGGGAAGCCGAACGCCATCATCACCGTCAGCATCCCCAGCAGCCCGGCCAGCTCCAGCACCAGGGTCAGTACCGGCATCACCAGCACGGCGGCGGCCAGGCGCGGCAGCACCAGCATCGTCATCGGGCTGATCCCCAGCGTCTGCAACGCGGCCAGCTCCTCGTTCACCTTCATGGTGCCGAGTTCGGCGGCAAAGGCCGACCCGGTGCGCCCGGCCAGGATCACCGCGGCGAGCAACGGCCCCAACTCCCGCAGCAAGGACAACCCGACCAGGTTCACCACGAAGATGTCCGCCCCGAACCGCCGCAGCGGGATGGCGGATTGGAACGCCAGGATCAGCCCCATCAGGTAGCCGAGCAGCATGACCAGCGGCACGGCCTTCACGCCCGCCTGGTCCGCCAGCCGCACCAGGTCGCCGGCCCGGACCTGTCGTCGGTGCCAGGGCACGGACACCGCCGTGACCACGCTCTCCCCCACGAAGGCGGTGATCGAGCCGAGCCCCCGCCCAAATCCGCGGATGACGCCACCATAAGTCCAAGGGGCCTGCCTTGCCGGCCGCGGGCTGGCCGCCCCGGCCTGGGCAATGAGCGCGGCGAAGGCCGGGCTGGCGCCCTCGATCCGTGCATCCCCGTGCCGCGCCACCGCCGCCGCCAGCAATGCCGCGCCAGCGGTCCCGGCACCGGCCTGCGACACATCGAGCCGCAGCGCCCGCCCCCGCCCCGAGGCGGCCGCGCGCATCACCGGCGCCCACAGGCGGGCCGCACCCTCCGTGTCCAGCGTACCGGACAGGGTCAGCACGCCCGGCGCCTCCGCCAGGGCCGCCGGCCTGGGCGAGGCTGCTGGCTGGTCCGTGGCTAGTGTGCCAGCCAGGCGTCGAACCGCTGGTTCAGCTTGTCACCGTTGTCGCGCCAGAACTGCTCATCCACCTGGAGCGCCGACTGCATGTTGGCCGGATTGGTGGGCGACGCCGCGAGCACGTCCGGCGCGAGTTGGTCGATCGCCCCCTTCGCCACGGGCCCATACGGCACGTCACTGGCGAACATCGCCTGCCGCGCCGGGTCCCCCGCAAAGGCCAGCAGCTTGAGCGCGTCGGCTAGGTTTGGGCTGCCTTTCATCACGATCCAGGATTGCACCGCATACAGGCTGCCTGCCCATTGCAGGCCGAAATGCCGCTTGTCGGTCCGGTTCGCCAAGGTCACGGCCACGTTGTCCGCGCTGGACAGCAGTACCTCCCCCGAACTCAGCATTTGCGCCGACTGGGCGTCGGGCGTCCACCAGGCGACGTAGGGCTTGATCTGGTCCAGCTTGCGGAACGCGCGGTCCACGCCGTCGTCGGTGCGCAGGATACGGTAGACATCGCCCACGGCCACGCCGTCGGCCAGCAGCGCGATCTCAAGGTTCGTGCGGGCCGTGCGGCGGAGGCCACGCTTGCCGGGGTAGCGCGCCACATCCCAGAAATCGGCCCAGGTCGGCGTCGTGGGGAACTTGTCGCGGTCCCAGGCGAGCACCAAGCTGCCCACCCCGGCGCCGACACCGCAGTCACTGACAGCCTGCGCCAGGTAGTGGTCCCGTCCTCCGATCGCCGGCCAGTTCAGCTTCTCGAACAACCCGTCTTCGCAGCCGGTCAGCAACTCGTCGCCCGAGACCTCCACCATATCCCAGTCGTTCGCACCACTCTCGATGCGGCTGCGCAGCTTGCCCAGCCCGCCGGTCCAACTCTGCAGCTGCAGCGTCGTGCCAGTCGCATTGGCGAACGGCGTGAAATAAGCATCCTGTTGCGGCTGCAATTCGGCCGCGCTCCGGCTGACGACCGATAGGTCCCTGGCGAAGGCTGGCCCGGGGAAGGCTGGAGCCGCGATCAACACCGTGCACAACCCGGCAACCGACAACTTGCGGAACGTCATACGGCGGGCGGTCCTGGCCAGGAAGGGCGGGATGAACCCTACTTGGGTGGCAACCGTTCTAGCAATGCGCGACCGCCCGCTACGCTGCGAAAAAACCCGGCGGAATGTTCGCCGGCCGGGGCAAACCCGGTCGCAGCGCAGGCGTTCTCACGAGACCGACATTTGCAACGCAGGAGCCTGCAACCATGGCATCTTCTTACTCCGTCGACGACGCACAGGCTCAGATCACGGCATTGCGTAAGCAGGTCAATCAATTGATGGGCGAGCACGTCACTCCCGCTCTGTCCGATGCGGCTGACCGCGCGCAGAACGTCGCCAAGCAGGCCCGCGACTACACGAGCGATCAGGCAGACAACGTTGCCGAGCAGGTTCGCGGCCGGCCCCTGGTGGCGATCGCGATTGCCGGCGCCGTAGGCTACGTACTCGGTCGCTTCGTCCGCTAGCCCCAGTGCGCACCCTCGATCTCGGGCGTACCGCCGCCCAGGCAGAACTGCTTCGGTTCAAGCTGCTGATCAAGCGCCAGGCAATGCGTGGTGTCTGGGGCGCGGTGGCGGCGGTCTTCGCGATCGCGACGCTGATTATGATCCACGTCGTTGCGTTCGAGTTGCTGGTAATGGTCATGGCGCCGATCTGGGCGTCCATCGTGGTGCTGGCATTCGACCTCGTAATGCTGGTGGTGTTCGGCTTGGTCGCATCCAGTAGCAAGCCCGGCAAGACCGAGGCGGATGCGCGTGAGGTGCGGGACTTGGCTCTGCTTGAGATGCGGGAGAGTCTGGCTGTGAGCGCCCTCTTGCATCCTGTTGGACGCGTGGTGGTGAAAGCGGCCGGCCGTGGTGCGGTTGGTGCTCTCACCCCCAGCTTCCTGCAGCGCAAGCGGCGGAAGTGAGCGAGGCGGGCGAACCCACTGTCCTGGTCCGGCGCCAAGGCCGGGCCGGGTGTATCACGCTCAATCGGCCGCGTGCTCTGAACGCACTCGACCTGAGAATGATCGAAGCCTTGGCGGCGGCGCTTGCGCAGTGGCAGGAGGATCCGGCGGTCCACGCCGTCGTGATCGACGGCGCAGGCGGCCGGGCGTTCTGCGCGGGCGGTGACGTCCGCGCCGTCCGCGCCGACAGTCTTGCCGGTCGGTTCGACGCGGTCGAAGCATTCTTCGCTGCGGAATATGCGTTGAACCAGACAATGGCCGACTACCCGAAGCCGTTGGTGGCCCTGGTGGACGGAATTTGTATGGGCGGCGGGATCGGCGTCTCCGCCCACGGGTCCGCCCTAGTCGCGACCGAGGCTGCGATGTTCGCCATGCCGGAGACAGGGATCGCGCTGTTTCCCGATGTCGGCGCAACCTACATCCTGCCGCGGCTGCGCGGTGCCCTGGGCATGTATATGGCACTAACCGGTGCCCGTTTGCACGGTGCGGACGCTGCCTACGCTGGCCTTGCCACCCATTTTACCGATCGCGAGACAATCGCATCCCTGGTCGACGCGGTTGCCTTCGAGGGCCCTGCCGTGCTCGCCGGTGTGGCGCGTTCGTTCGAGGCACCAATCGAGCATCACCGGGCGGAGATCGACGACTGTTTCGGCGCTGACAGTGTTCCCGCAATCTTGGACCGATTGCAGGTGGCCGACACTGAATGGTCTCGCCAGACGCTCGCCACGCTGCGCAGCATGTCGCCAAGTGCTGTGTCGTGGACGTTCCACATCGTCCGTGCCGGCGCCGGCCGCACCCTACCTGAGGCGCTCGCCGCCGAACTCGCGCTGACCCGGCATGTGACCCGGCATCCGGATTTCGCCGAAGGCGTGCGCGCCATGGTCGTCGACAAGGATCGTAAGCCACGCTGGTCGCCGGCGACGCTGGAAGATGTGGATCCAGCCGCGATCCAGGCGTTATTCGCGTAATTACGCCATGATGGCGGGCGTAGGAACGACGTCAATGCACGCACAAAGGTATGACAGCCCCTACCGAATCGCTGCACTACGCAGGCAATAGCTTCCCTGGATTCATGATCCCCGCTGGGTCAAGCGCCCGCTTGAGCGCCCACATCACCGCCGCACTCTCGCCATGCTCCACCGCCGCCAGCCCGCGTTTGTGCAGCCCCACGCCGTGCTCGCCGGAGCAGGTGCCGCCGTAGCGGATCGCGCGCTCCCCCGTACGATGCGCTAGCGCCTCCGCCTTGCCCTGTTCCACCGGGTCCGCGGGGTCGAAGATGATACCCAGATGGAAGTTACCGTCCCCGACATGCCCGACCAGCGGCGCCAGCAAGCCACTCGCCGACACGTCCGCTTCCGTCTCGGCGATGCAGTCCACCAGGGCCGAGATCGGCACGCATGCATCCGTTCCCATCGCGCTGCGTCCCGGCAAATAGTGCACCGTCGCGTAATAGGCGGCGTGGCGCGCCTTCCACAGCCGGGTCCGCTCCTCCGGCAGCGACGCGTAGGCGAACCGGGCGCCGCCCGCCTCCACTGCGATTTCCTGGACGAACGCCGCCTGCTCCCGCGTGCCGCTGTCGGAGCCGTGGAACTCGAAAAACAGCGTCGGCACCTCCTCAAACGCCTCCAGCCCGTCGGAGTAGCGCTTAGACATGTGCATCTGCAGCCCGTTCAGCAGCTCCATGCGCGCCACGGGGATGCCGGCCTGGAGCACGGCGATCACCGTCGCCATCGCGGCCCGCACCGAAGGAAACTGGCACACCGCCGCCACCGTCGCCTCCGGCAGGCCATGCAGCTTGAGTTGCACCTCCGTGATCAGCCCCAGCACGCCCTCGCTGCCGACATACAGCCGGGTGAGGTCGAGCCCCGAGGCGGACTTCCGCGCCCGCCCGCCGGTATGGATGATGCGACCGTCCGGCGTGACCACGGTCAGTCCGAGCACGTTCTCCCGCATCGTGCCGTAGCGCACGGCCGCGGTGCCGGATGCGCGCGTAGCCGCCATGCCGCCGAGCGAGGCATCCGCGCCGGGATCGACCGGGAAGAACAGCCCGCTCGACCGCAGTTCGGTGTTGAGCGCAGCACGGGTCACGCCCGCCTGCACGCGGCAATCCATCGCCTCGGCAGAGACCGAGAGGATAGCAGCCATGCGGGACAGGTCTACGCAGACTCCACCCTGCACCGCCGCGACCTGCCCCTCCAGCGACGTGCCGGTCCCGAACGGCACGATCGGCAGGCTATACTCGCTGCACGCCGCGGCAATCGCGGCCACCTCCTCGTTGCTGGTAGGAAAGCCG
>CAXSEG010000057.1:226-11991 GCA_964235545.1 uncultured Acetobacteraceae bacterium | reverse complement strand
ACCATGTCCGGCACCCCGGTATCCGGCACGCCCTCGCCACGGGAATGCTGGTCCCGCATGGCACCGCCTCGGGTCAGCCGCTCGCCCAGCACGGGCTGCAGCCGGCCGAACACGGCCTCGGCCCGACTGACTGACAAGCTCACGTGCTGCTGCATGACGTTCTCCAAACGGCCTACGGCATTGGCGTCGTTCTACAGGAACGATCTACTAGACCCGCCGAATCCCGGTGAATAGCACCAGTCCCTTCGGCACTCCCGTCAGGTTCGCCTTGTAGGCCGCCGGCTGCTGGTACGACCCAACTGGCAGGTATGGCACGTCCTGCATCGCCTGCGCCTGGAACGTCCGGGCCAATGCCTTCTGCGTGTCGAGGTCAGGGGCCGCCAACCACTGGTTGCGGATCGCCTCCAGCTTCGGCAAGTCCGGCCAACCGTTATACGCCCCCGCGCCATTACCCCGCGCCAATTGGTGGGTGCCGAGCGAGCCCATGTCATACCCGCCCGAGAACGCGGCGAACATGTGCCAGCCGCCCTTCTCCGGCGGCTGGCGGCTGACGCTGCGCTGCACCGTGGTGCCCCAATCGGTCGCGATCACGTCCACGTTGATGCCGATCTTGCGTAGCATATCCGCCCCAACTTCGGCGATGGCATTGGTCCGCGGCACGTCCGTCGGCTCCAGGTAGATCACCTTCTCTCCCGCATAGCCCGCCGCTTTCAACTCCGCCTTGAGCGGCTCGACAGATTGCTTGCCGCTCAACATCTCCATCCCGGCATCGTTGGCCATCGCGGTGCCGGGGGTGAAGATGCCGCATTGGTCGTCATAGGGCGCGGCACCGCCGACCACCGCTTCCATGAACTCGCGCTGGTTCACCGCCTTCAGCGCCACCCGGCGGATCGCGGCGTTGTCGAACGGCGGAAACAGGAAGTTAAACCGTAGGAACCCGATCAAGCCCTTTGTTTCCACAACATTCACCGTCAGCGAACGGTTCGCCCGCAAGGACGGCACCAGGTCCATCAACGGCTGCTCTACGTAATCCACTTCGCCCGCCCGCAGCGCCGAGACCTGGGTCGCCGCATCGGGCGTGGTAAGCCACTCCACCCGGTCGAAATACGCGACCCGCGGCCCGGCGGTGAAGCTCGGCGTGCCCTGGCGCGGCTCGTAGCCTTCGAACCGGGCGTAGACATTGCGTGCGCCCGGCACCCGCTCTGCCGCCAGGTAACGGAACGGCCCGCTGCCCACCATCTCGGTGATGCGCACGCTGGCCGGCGTGTTGGCCAGCCGCTCCGGCATGATCGCGGCCATGGTGTTGGTCGGGTGGGCCAGCGCATCCGGCAGCAGATGAAACGCCGTCTTTAGCCGGAACCGGATCGTGCGGTCATCCGGCGCGGACAGCTCGTTCGTGGCTCCCGCCAGCGCCTGGCCGAACGCGTCCTGCACCCACCAGCGTTTGACGCTGGCCACGCAGTCGCGGGCGAGCACGGGTGTGCCGTCATGGAATGTTTGCCCAGGCCGCAGCGTCAGCGTCCAGGTCAGCCCGTCCGGCTCGGTCGTATAGCCCTGCACCATCTGCGGCTGTACGACGCCCTTCTCATCCACGCCGAACAGCGTGTCGAATACCATCAGCACGTGGTTGCGGGTGATGAAAGCGGACACCGCCGGGTCCAGCAAGGCAAGGTCGGCGTAGGGGATCACCTTCAGCGTCGTCTGGCTCTGGGCGCGCAGAATCGCTGGCCGCGCTAGCACGGCGGCGGCGCTCGTGGCGAGTAGGGTTCGGCGACGCATAAATGTGTCCTCGATTGCAGGCAGCTAGGTGCTGCAAGGACCGTGCCTGGATTGCAACTGCCGGGACCGTTGACGCCACCAACCTGGGCGCCGATTTCACCCTTGTACACCGCCAAGCCGGGCTGACGGGCGAGGACGAGGCGCCCGCGGCGCTGCTGCGGCTGCTGCAGGAGGAGTGCAAGGGCCGGGACGGTGCCCGCGGCTCCATGGGGTTTCGCGCGGACTGAAGGCTCAGGCCGAAGAAGACCGATGCCTGCCACGCTCCCCAACGCTACTCTTAGGCGCTCTCTTCTCCCCCTCTCATCCTTAATGGGAGCGGGAGGGGGAGAAGACGGGCGCCCGGCAAGGGCGATCGCACTGCCTAGGCAGGGTGCTACAGCGCGTTGATGCCAGCGACGGCGAGGACAACGAAGATCAGGAAGATTGCAATCGCGATGAAGAAGAAGATCTTGGCGACCCCGGCCGTGGCCGCGGAGAGGCCGCTGAAACCGAAAAAGCCGGCGATGACCGATATCACGGCGAAGATGAGGGCGTAACGAAGCATGACCGGGGATCCCCTTACGCGGCTGCATCGCCGCCGGGGTATGAACGCGTATGAAGCTGTTTCGTTGCTGGCCAGCAATCGCCGGCCGCTTGTTGGCCGCCCGCCACCCGCCTAGGCTCTGGGCGGTGTTTCGGGGACGTTGAGCGATGCCTGTATGGCGGATCCTGGCCTGCCTTCCCTTGGCCTTCTTGCTGGCCGCACCGCCTGCCTCGGCGCAAAAATCCGCTGACACCCTGCGGATCGCCTGGCGGGACGCGATCCCCGACGTGGACCCGTACTACAACCAGCTGCGCACCGGCCTCGTCCTCGCGCACCAGGCCTGGGACACGCTGATCTACCGCGATCCGGACACCTTCCAGATCAAGCCGCTGCTCGCCACGTCATGGAAGCAGACCGATGACACGACCTGGGAGTTCGAGCTGCGCTCCGGCGTCACGTTCCATGACGGCAGCCCGTTCACCGCCGCCGACGTCGTCTACACCATCAACACCGTGCTGACCGACAAGCAGGTCGCCGTGCCGTCCAACTACGCCTATCTCGCTGGTGCGGAGAAGATCGATGACCTGCATGTGCGCGTGAAGCTGAAGCGCATCTTCCCCGCGGCGCTCGAATACATGTCCATGACGCTGCCGATCTGGCCCAAAGCCTATCGCGAGCGGGTCGGCGCCGACGCCTACAGCCATGCGCCGGTGGGCACGGGGCCGTTCAGGATCACCAAGGTCGACGGCGTGTCCGAGATCGACCTCGAACGCAACGAGGCCTATTTCGACGGGCCCAAGGGCCATCCCGCCATCGCCAAGCTGGTGATCCACGAGGTGGCCGACGCCACGACCGAGATCACCGAGATCCTGTCCGGCCGCGCCGACTGGATCTGGCAGTTCAACCCCGACCAGTTCGAGAACATCAGCCGGGTCCCCGCGCTGCAGGCGGTCCGGGCGGAGAGCATGCGGATCGGCTATCTGTCGCTCGACGCGGCCGGCCGCACGGGGGCGGACAACCCGCTCACCAAGCTGAAGGTGCGTCAGGCGATCGCCCACGCGATCGACCGGGTGACGATCGCGCGCCAGTTGGTGCAGGGCGGCAGCCGGGTGCTGGATGCGGCGTGTTACCCGACGCAGTTCGGCTGCGACCAGGCGGTGGCCACGAAATACGAGTACGATCCGGCGCTGGCCAAGAAGCTGCTGGCGGAGGCGGGCTACCCGGACGGCTTCGACGTCGAGCTCGTCACCTACGTGCTGCCGCAATACAGCGGCGCGATCCAGAACTACCTCAAGGCGGTCGGGGTCAACGCCCGGGTCAGCCAGTTGCAGGTGGGCGCGGTGGTCCAGCGCACCATCGCCGGGCAAAACCCGATGACGGCCGGCACCTGGGGCAGCTACTCGGTGAACGACGTGTCGGCGATCCTGCCGCTCTTCTTTGACGGCGGGCCGAACGACTACGCCCGTGACCCGGAGGTGGAGCGGCTGGTTGCGGCCGGCGGGGCGACGACGGACGTGGACGAGCGGCGCAAAGCCTATGCCGCCGCGCTGCGCCGGGTGTCGGAGCAGATGTATTGGCTGCCGCTGCATACCTACGTGACGACGTACGCGTTCTCACGCCAGCTGAACTTCAAGCCCTTTCCGGACGAGCTGCCGCGGTTCTTCCTCTCCAGCTGGAAGTGACGCGCAGACGCGCGAACCGTCAGCGATGCATCCACGCCGCGGAAAGGCCGTATAGCCTACGCTGGCCCGTTTCACGCTCCCGCAACGATCGGTCGACCACCGTTGCGGGGCCGGACGGATCAAGCTTCGGCTTCACCCCGTCACAAAGGTTTCCTATGGCCCTCCATTACCGTGCCGCCCTGCTTGCCCTAGGCTTGGCCACCGCTGCCATACCGGCTTCCGCCCTGACCGACCCCAAGGTCGGCGGCGCTGCGATGTACCCGACCAAGGACATCGTCGATAATGCCGTGAACTCGAAGGACCACACCACGCTGGTCGCCGCCGTGAAAGCCGCGGGCCTGGTGGACACGCTGAAGAGCCCGGGCCCGTTCACCGTGTTTGCGCCGACCAACGCCGCCTTTGACAAGCTGCCGCCGGGCACGGTGGACACACTGCTGAAGCCCGAGAACAAGGCAACGCTGACCAAGGTGCTGACCTACCACGTCGTCCCCGGCCGGATCACGTCGGCTGACCTGGTGAAGATGATTCACGCCGGCCATGGTTCGGCGACGCTGAAGACGGTCGCAGGCGAGGAGCTGACCGCCAAGATGGCCGGCAAGGGCATTACGCTGACGGATGCGAAGGGTGACGTGGCCCACGTTACGATCGCCAACGTGTATCAGTCCAACGGCGTGATCCATGTCGTCGATACGGTGATGCTACCGGGCTGATGCCTGAGCGAAGTCGTCAAAGCAGGCCGGGGTGAGGGTCGTCCCGCACACACGATTTAGTGGTCGCGGTCGCGGGACCCCAAGCTCCCTCACCCCGCCCTCGATTGCCTTTTCACGGGCTGTAGAACCCCCCGGAGCCTTTGGCAGCTGCGCTCGCTGCCAAAAGAGGGCGAGGGAGCAACTTCGACGTCCCGCCGTCAGTTCTCGTCCTCGTCCAGGAAGAACTGGTCTGCGTCCTCGTCATAACTATACAGTTCCGCATAGCGACCCCAGCTGATCACCGTACGCATCGTATCCTCGGCGTAGTCGGGGCTCATCTTGTCCTCCAGCTCGTCGCGGAAGCGCACGGCGGAGGCGCGGTGGTTCCAGCGCTCGTCCAGCACTTGGCGGATTTGTGCCACCAGGGGCACATGGGCGCGCAGGGCGGCGGCGAACAGCGCCTTGCGCGGCTCGGTGTCCGCGGCGACGAACTGGCGGCCGGTGTCGCTCACCACCAGGTCGCCATCGGCCAGCGTGCCGAGGCGCAGCAGCTGCAACGCCTCACCGATCGGCAGCAACTCGTCCGCTTCCAGCTGCAGGTCGTCGGCCAGGGCCGGCAGGTCGGCACGGCCATTGTACGGCGGGGCAGCAAGTGCCTCCAGCAGGCCGGCCATGATGTTGGTGGACACGGGATGCAGCGCCGTGGATGCCGTCACCACGTTCGGGGTCGAGCGGGCGGAGGCGCGCTTGGTCATCAACGCGTAAATGTCGTCCACCAGCTGGCGGAACGCCGGCGCCAGCCGGTCGCGCGGGTGGGGGAAGGGCACGGCGAGCTCGCTGGCAACGCGGCCGGGGTTGGAGCTGAACACCAGCACGCGGTCGCACATCAGCACCGCTTCCTCGATGTTATGCGTGACCATGAGCACGGATTTGATCGGCAGCTTGCCCTCCATCCACAGGTCGATCAGGTCGGTGCGCAGCGTCTCAGCGGTCAGCACGTCCAGGGCGGAGAACGGCTCGTCCATCAGCAGCAGGTCGGGATGCACCACCAGGGCGCGAGCCAGGCCCACGCGCTGGCGCATGCCGCCGGACAGCTCCTTGGGGTAGGCGCTCTCGTAGCCGCCGAGGCCGATCAGGTCGATGGCGTCCTCGGCCCGCTTCTCGCGCTCCGCTTTGGCGACGCCCTGCGCTTCCAGGCCCAGTTCCACGTTCTCCTGCACCGTCAGCCAGGGAAATAGGGCGAAGGACTGGAACACCATCGCCACGCCTTCGGCCGGGCCTTTCAGCTGGGCCCCACGCCATTGCACGCTGCCCGCCGTCGGGTGCAGCAGGCCGGAGACGATGCGCAGCAAGGTGGACTTGCCGGAGCCGGAGCGGCCGAGCAGACCCACGATCTCCCCGGCGCGCAGGGTGAGGTCCACGTTGTCCAGCACCAGCAGGTCGGCCGAGCTGTCCTTGTGATAGGATTGGCGAACCCCCCGCACTTCGAGGATGTTGGCCACGATCGTGGTGGGAAGGGGGGTGTCCATGGCGCTTACGCCTCAGCTGAAGGTGAAACGGCGGGCTGCGTAGGCATACATCGGCCGCCAGACGACGCGGTTGAACAGCAGCACGAACACGCTCATCACGGCGACGCCCAGCACCACCTTGGGCGTGCCGTTATCGTCGGCGCTGGCCTGGGCGATGTAGGCGCCGAGGCCGTGCGCGCTGATATGGTCCTGCCCCCAACTGGCGACCTCCGACACGATTGCCGCGTTCCAGGCACCGCCGGAGGCGGTGATCGCCCCCGTGATGTAGTAGGAGAAGATGCCCGGCAGGATCACCCGGCGCCACCATAGCACGCCGCCGATGCGGAAATTGCTCGATGCCTCCAGCAGGTCGCCCGGGAAGGCGGCGGCCCCGGCGATCACGTTGAACAGGATGTACCACTGCGCGCCGAGCACCATCAGCGGGGTCAGCCAGATGTCCGGGCTGAGGTTCCAATGCACGATGGCCACGACGAAGATCGGGAAGAACAGGTTGGCCGGGAACGCCGCCAGGAACTGCGCCACCGGCTGCGCCCGCCGGGCCCAGGTGGGTCGTAGGCCGAGCCAAACCCCGATCGGCACCCAAATGGCGGTGGCGATCACCATCAGTATCACCACCCGGATCATGGTGAACACGCCGAGCAGCGCCGCCTCGCCCAGGTCGTGCCAGGCCAGGGTGCCGGACACGTAGCTCACGATCTCCCACACCGCGAAGGCGACGGCTATGGCCAGCACCAGGCCAAACACCGCGTCCGTGATGCGGGAGGGGGTGCGCCGGGCGTTCACGGAGCGGGGCCTGGTGCGGGTGAGGCGCAGGCCGGTGAAGGCGTTAAACACGGCGCTGAGCGCGTCCACCCCGGCGGCCAGGGCGCGGGTGCGGCGCAGCAGCTTCAGCACCCACGGGTCCTGCGCCACGGCCCCGGCCGTCACCTCGAAGCGGAACTTGGCGGACCATGCGACCAGAGGGCGGAACAGCAGCTGGTCGTACGCCAGGATCACCAGCAGCATGGTGCCGATGGCGTAGAACACGGCCGTGATGTCCCGCTTCTCCAGCGCCTCGGCCACGTAGGAGCCGATGCCGGGCAGCTTCCAGGTGTTGCTGCCGACGGTGACGGCCTCGCTGGCGACGACAAAGAACCAGCCGCCGGACACCGACATCATGGTGTTCCACACCAGGCCCGGCATGGCAAACGGCACTTCCATACGCCAGAACTTCTGCCAGGCGGACAGGCGGAAGGCGGTGGCGCATTCCGCCAGATCGGGCGGGACGGTCTTCAGCGACTGGTACATGCTGAACGCCATGTTCCAGGCCTGGCTGGTGAAGATGGCGAAGATCGCGGCCAGCTCCACGCCCAGCACGCGGCCGGGGAACATGCCCATGAAGAACACCACGGTGAACGTCAGGAAGCCGATGATCGGCACCGACTGCAGGATGTCCAGGATCGGCACCAGCACCAGCCCGGCTCGACGGCTCTTCGCCGCCCAGACGGCGTAGGTGAACGTGAACAGCAGCGAGCACACCAGCGCCGCGGCCATGCGCAGGGTGGTGCGCAGCGCGTAGCCGGGCAGGGCGGCTGGGCTGAGGCTGATATCGGCCACTTGGTCCAACGGGATGACCGTCTGGCGGGCGCCGCTGGCGAAGGCGAACAGTAGGCCGCCGATGCACAGCACGGCCGCGATGTCGAAGATGTTGGGCAGGCGGCGGACCGAGGCGAAGGCCGGGAAGGTGGATCCGGACATGGTGCGTTCCTCGGAGCTCGGGATGGCTGCCGCCCAGCCCATACCGGGCGGCCCCCAAGGTGTCACGTGCGCATTGTGTTGCCGTTGCGTGACGGCCGGGGTGCTACCCGGTGGAGCCGAACCCGCCGGTAGCCCGCGCGCTCGGCGCCGAAAACCCGTCCACCACGGTGAGTACGGGTCGCAAGATCGGCACGAACACCATCTGCGCGAACCGCTCGCCGGGTTGCAGCATGATGGGCCCGGTGCCGGGCGCGTTGCGATTCCAGGCGCTGACCAGGATGGGGCCGGTGTAGTCGGGATCGATCAGGCCCACGAGGTTGCCGAGCACCAGTCCTTTACGGTGGCCAAGGCCTGAGCGGGGCAGGACGAGGGCAGCCATCGCCGGGTCGGCCATATGGATTGCGAACCCGGCGGGGATGAGGCATGGCGCGGTGCCGGGCGTGATGGCAAGTGGCGCGTCGAGGCAGGCGTGGAGGTCGATCCCCGCGGCCATCGCACTTTGATGGGTGGGCAGCCCCCACTCGTGCAGGCGCGGGTCTAGGATGACGAGCTCGACGGGACTCAACGCCACGAACAGGCTCCCCTTCTCCTTGAGGGCGGGGGTCGGGGGGAGGGGTGGCCACGCACGAGACCGGCGCTGTTCGCCAAGACAACACTGGAAATCGCGTGCCGCTTGCACCCCTCGCCTAGCTCCTCCCTCAAGGGGAGGGGGGCTTCCTTGTCCGACCCCGACCGCCTCTTTCTCACGCCAGTGCTTCCGCGATCCGCGCGGCCAGCCTCGCCGCGACTTCCGTCTTGGGCAGCATCGGCCAGTCCTCGGTGTCGGAGGCGGTCACCAGCTGCACCTGGTTGCTCTCCCCAGCCATGATCCCGGTCGCCGGACTCACGTCGTTCGCCAGGATCCAGTCGCAGCCCTTGCGCAGGCGCTTGGCGGCGGCGTGCTCCGCCACTTGCTCGGTCTCGGCAGCGAACCCCACCACCAGCCGGGGGCGCAGCGGGCCAGGGGTGGCGAGGGTGGCGAGGATGTCGGGATTCGGCAGCAGATGCAGGGCGGGCGGCGCGGCGCCGGGCTGCTTCTTCAGCTTCTCGGGCGCCGGCTCCACGTGCCAGTCGGCGACGGCTGCGGCACACACGGCGACGTCCGCCGGCAGCGCCGCCTGGCAGGCCGCCAGCATCTCGGCCGCCGTCTCCACCCGGTGCACGGTGGCGCCGGCGGGGAGCGTCTGCGCGGTGGGGCCGCTCACCAGCGTCACACGTGCGCCGAGTTGCAGCAGCGCCGCGGCTATGGCGGTGCCCTGGCGGCCGGAGGAGCGGTTGGCGATGTAGCGCACCGGGTCGATCGGCTCGTGCGTGGGTCCACTGGTGACCAGGGCGTGCTTGCCAGTCAGCGTTTTCGGCCCAAAGAACGCCTGGATGGCGGCGAGGATAGCGGGCGGCTCGGCCAGGCGGCCGGGGCCGAATTCGTTGCACGCCATCACGCCCTCGTCCGGCCCCACCACCGTCACGCCGCGGCTGCGCAGCAGGGCCATGTTGGCCACCGTCGCCGGGTGCAGCCACATCCGCACATTCATCGCGGGGGCCACCAGCACGGGCTTGTCGGTGGCCAACAACACCGTGGTGGCCAGGTCGTGCGCCCGCCCGGCGGCCATGCTGGCGAGCATGTCGGCGCTAGCCGGCGCCACCACCACCAGGTCGGCCGCGCGCGACAGCTCGATATGCCCCATCTCGCTCTCGTCGGTGAGCGACCAGAGGTCGGTGTACACCTTGCTCTCGGTCAGCGCCTGCAGGCTAAGCGCCGTGACGAAATGCGCACCACCTGCGGTCAGCACCGCCGACACGCCGAACCCGGCCTTGCGCAGCAGCCGCACCAGCTCCAGCACCTTGTAAGCCGCGATCCCCCCGGAAACGACCAGCAACACGCGCCGGCTCATAAGCGTCGGCCGGTGTGGATAGCGGCAATGCCGCCGGTCAGGTTGCGGTGGCGCACCTGCTCCAGCCCAGCCTCCCCCATCATCGCCGCCAGCGCCGCCTGGTCGGGGAAGGTGCGGATGCTTTCGGCCAGATAGCGGTAGCTCTCGGCGTCGCCCGCGATCGCCTGGCCGAGACGCGGCATGACCTGGAAGGACCAGGCGTCGTACAACGGGGCCAGCACGGCGACCTGGAGGCGGGAGAACTCGAGGCAGGCAAACCGCCCGCCCGGGCGAAGCACCCGGCGAGCCTCGCGCAGGGCGGCCGGCTTGTCGGTCACGTTGCGCAGGCCGAACGCGATGGACACCACGTCCACGCTGCGGTCCGGCAAGGGCAGCATCTCGGCATCGGCCACCAGGAAGCCAACGCCGCCGACCTGCGCGCGTGCCACGGCGCGGTCCCGCCCAACGCCCAGCATGGCGGCATTGATATCGGACAGGATCGCCGGGCCACCGCCGGCGGCGCGCCAGCCGAAGGTGATGTCCCCCGTGCCGCCCGCCAGATCCAGCAGGGTGCGGCCGGGGGAGGGGAGCAGAGCGGCCACGAAATCGCGCTTCCAGGCGCGGTGGATGCCGAGCGACATCAGGTCGTTCATCACGTCGTAGCGTGGTGCCACGCTGTCGAACACGGCGCGCACCATCGGCTTCTTGGCGTCCAGCTTCACGGTGCGGTAGCCGAAATCGGTGGTGTTGTCGGTCATGCCCCCACTCTATAGCCTGGTGCGCAGCCATGCCGGAACTCCCCGAAGTCGAGACGGTGATGCGCGGCCTGCGCGGACGGCTGGAGGGGCGGGTGATCGTGCGCGCCGCGGTCAACCGCGCGGACCTGCGCTGGGCGCTGCCGCCGGGCCTGGCACCGCGGCTGACCGGGGCGCGGGTGGAGGGCTTCCGCCGGCGCGCCAAGTACATCCTCATGCGGCTCGACGGCGGGGACAGCGTGCTGCTGCATCTCGGCATGTCCGGTCGGATGGTGCTGGGCCCGCTGCTGCCCAACAGCGTGACGCTGCACGAGCATATCGTGCTGGAAACCGATGACGGCTGGCGGGTCGGCTTCGTGGACCCGCGGCGGTTCGGCTCGGTGGACCTGGTGGAGACGGCGCGGGAGGACGAGCACCGGCTACTGGCCGGGCTAGGGCCGGAGCCGCTTGACGATGCGTTCTCCACCGCCGTGCTGGCCGCGGCACTGGCGGGCAAGCGCACCCCGGTGAAGGCGGCGCTGCTGGACCAGCGGCTGGTGGCCGGGCTGGGCAACATCTACGTGTGCGAGGCGCTGTTCCGTGCCCGCATCGCCCCGGACCGGCAGGCCGCCACCATTCCGCGCGCCGGGGTGGCCCGGTTGGTGAGGGCGATCAAGGCCACGCTGACCGAGGCTATTGCGGCCGGTGGATCCTCCCTGCGGGATTACGTGCAGCCGGACGGGGAGCTAGGCTACTTCCAACATGCCTGGAAGGTCTATGGCCGGGAGGGCCAGCCCTGCGAACGCTGCCCTGGGCCGCCGGCCTGCGGCGGGGTCGCGCGCATGGTGCAGTCTGCCCGGTCCACATTCCATTGCAGCCGAACGCAACGATGACGGTCGCGATCCGCGAACGATGAGGGTTTCGCTCGTCCAACGATGACGTCGCTTCGTCGACCGCCGTCTGGTAGCGTGTAGCAAGAGCGTGAAGACGATGTCGCTTTCGAAAAGAAAGCGGGTTACGCTATGTCACAATGGAGTTGGGCGGGAAGCAAAAATTGCCGGAAATGATCCTCGTCGAGAACCATGGAGCAGTGGGCCTGATCCGGCTGCACCGTCCGGCGGCCCTGAACGCACTCTGTGACCAGCTGGTCGCCGAAGTCGGCATCCAATTGTCGGACTTCGA
>CAXSEG010000057.1:0-216 GCA_964235545.1 uncultured Acetobacteraceae bacterium | reverse complement strand
GTATGACGCCGATCCCGGGCAGCGGTGCGCGGTGATCACCGGCTCGGCCAAGGCATTCGCCGCCGGGGCGGACATCAAGGAGATGCAGGCACGGACCTACCCGGCGGTGCTGCAGGACGATTTCATCGCGCAGTGGGAGACGGTGCTGCGGGTGAAGAAGCCCGTAATCGCGGCGGTGGCGGGCTTCGCGCTGGGGGGCGGCTGCGAGCTGGCGAT
>CAXSEG010000056.1:0-17185 GCA_964235545.1 uncultured Acetobacteraceae bacterium | reverse complement strand
CGGAGGCCATGTTGTGGCGATCTGCTGCCTCACGAGCGCATCACAGGCCGGCGGGTCCCGGCGGCAGGGGCGCAGGCACGGCCGCCTCCCGCAGGTCCGACGGCGGGACCTCCCGGTTGTCCCCCGCGGCCAGCCGCTGCCGCATCCCCTCGTGGTTCGCCAGACGCTGCTCGTTGTCGATCATGGCGTCGGCCTCCGCCAGGCGCAGCCCGATCGCAACCGGTGGCGTGATCCCGGCCTCGCGCATTGCCGCGTAGCGGGACACGAGCCCCTGCTTCTTGCGCATCTGGCTGCCCTGGGCGAGTTCGAGGCCGGCATGCGTAAGCTCCTCCGTCAGCACGACGTCGCCGCAGCGCACCGCGTCATGCAGCAGCGCCTGGCCGCGCTCGGTGCGGGCGATGAAGCCGTTGAAGCCGATCTCGTCGGTAATCGGCCTGCCGCCCGGCCACACGTCGGCCACCGACAGATCGGCCACGTCGCCAAGCGGGTCCGGGCAGATCTTGCAGCGGAACTGGAGCTGCCAGCGGCTCTCGTCGGACCACATCTCGTTGTAGCCGAACCGGTGCTCGGTGCCGTCGCGCATCCTCATCACCATCTCGCCCGGGCAGCCGTCGCCACGGTAGCGCAGCCCGGCGACGTCGTCCTCGCGCGCGCCGATCCTGCGGACATAGTCCAGCGTCTTCCCAAATTCAGATACACCACCGCAATAGAAATTCAGCGTGTAGCGCAGCAGCTGGTCGACCCGCGCATCGACTGCGGCGTAGTTGCGGATGGCGGAGATGTCGCAGGCCTTGCCGATGAAGGCGAAGGGCTGGTTGCGGTCCAGGACGTCGCTGAAGTCGATCAGCGGCGCCGCCGGTCCGTAGCGCGAGCCGCACGCCTCGATGACCCGCGCTGCGTCGAAGCTGAGGTGGCGCACCGTGCGCAGCGGCTGAGACGCCGAGGCCTTGACGTGCAGGACGAAGTCGACCTTTCCCTCCCTCAGCAGATGCAGCGCCAGCGCGGTGAGCGCGCCGCCGGAGGAGGCATGGAAGCGCACCGAGGGGTCGCCGGCATGGCCGATCGCCATCGTCCGACTTGGCCCCCAGGTCGGATCGAGCTCTGGCTCTGACGGCTCCGACCCCGGAGCATAGCCGCGCACCACAACCCCCGGACACACGGCGTTGATCATCCGCAGCACCGTCTCGCCGAGCGGCCTGAGCACGAGCGGCCGCTCCCCGCCCTCGCCGGCCATGACGATGCGGATCGACTCAGGTCCGGCGATGCTCTGGCACAGCCCGCAGCCGATGCAGAGCCCGTCCGCGACGATGGCCTCGACGGTGCGAAGCGGAGGCGTCTCGAATTCTTCCGGCAGGTCCATCATCCCGGCATCTTCCTCATCAAGATGTCGCCTGCGCCGCGCAGCGGCGCTCACCGGCCCTGCCATGTCGCCGGAGGCCATCCCCGGCCTCTGGCTGCGCTCCCGGCACGAAGTAGGCGAACGACGCGGCTTCCCGCTCGGAGGAGGCGTCAGGCGGCCTCTTCTCGCAAGGCGTCCGGCCAACGTGCTGGCCGCCTGCCGTCACCGCCATGACGCCAGGGGCGGCAGCCCAGGCATGCGCATAAACGCAGCAGCCGAAAGCCTCATCCCCGGTTGCCCTCTGCCGATCTGCCGACCTGAGCGCCGATGGAACAGGACGCGCAAGCAACAAAAAACGTCAGCACCGTCCGTCTTTTTGCACAACGCTCCGGCACGCCATGAGACCGCAATCCGGCATGCGGCCGCACCTGGACGGGTCCCGGAAGCCGGTTCTTGTTCCCTCGCAGAACGCTTAAAGCTCGCTGCGTTGCGCAAGGTCTGCCTTCATCTGCTCGAGAAACACTGCTGCGGCGCCGGGCAGCTGGCCGTTGCGCCTGGTGCCGATGACGAGACGGCCGCAGAGGCTCTGGTCCTTTAGCCGTAAAGGCACCAGGTCCAGCCCGTCGGCGCCATCGATGTTGAGTTGGAAGCAGACTGCCTGGCCATGCACCGCAATCGTTTTGAGGATATCGATCGAGTTTCCGGTGACCATCGGCCGCAGCGACAAGGAAGCGCGCTCCACCGCAGCGTCGAGCAGGTGGCGCCCGCCCAGCGTCGTGTTGCCGTAAAGGATCGGATAGCCCGAACAGTCACTTAGCCGCAGCTCGGACAGACGCGCCAGCGGATGGCCGGGTGCCACGAAGGCGTGCAGCGACTTCGCGCACTCCGCCACCACCTGGAAATTGCGATCGACCGGCGGATTGAAGGCATAGCCGATGTCGACCTCCTCGCGCAGCACGGCGGCGACCACCTCCTGGCTGCCCAAAACGCGAAGCTCGAAGGTGATGAGCGGCCGGCTCTGCCAGAACGCCACGACCAGCCTAGCCACGATCTGCGCCGCCGCCTCAATCACCGCAATCCGGACGTGGCCTTGGCGCAGGCCGCGCAGGTCCTCGATCTGCTCGCACGTCGTCTGCAGGTCGCGCACAGTGCGCCGGACGTGCGCCAGCAACATCTCGCCAGAGCTGGTCAACCGCACGCCCTGCGGCAGCCGGTCGAACAGCAGCACGCCCAGATCGCGCTCCAGGTCGAGGATCTTGCGGTTGAGAGCCGACGAGGCAACGTTCAGGCTCGTGGCTGCCTTGCGCATCGATCCGTGCCGTGCCACTGCCTCGAGATACACGAACGACCGCGAGCGCGACTGGTAGCTCTGCTGGATGGTGGTCTGGCGGCTCAGGTGCGTTCTCCCCGCTGATTGCGCCGATCCCGGCATGTCGCCGGCCGTGCGATGCAAAAAAAGGGCCGGTGCAGACGCTTTTGTGCGCTACTCGCGAGCGGGGAGGACAGTGGTATGACGACGCTGCACCGCCTCAAGGGACGCGGCAGCTCCGGGGGCAGTTCAGGCCATCAAAATCCTTTCAGGAAATTGTCGCAGATCCACTGAACAAAACAGAGGGGAAGTAGTCTTCCTTAAGCAGGCAAGTAAAAACTTTGACCACCTGAGATCTAGACGCCGCGTCTGCCTGATCATTCATGCATAGAAGCCTTTGCCTCTTTCCTTCAGAATAGAACTCGCATGCGGCGCGGCGTGCCCGCAGTCTACAGCCTCGTAACAGCCTCCGGATGTGTCAGTGGTGATCAAGCAGAGAAGCGGGCGCCGCATGCGCGGTCCCATCTTGTCCGGCGGCTTCGGCCCGTGAGGCGTGGCCCGGCGATGAGCGGGGTCGGGGCGAGGCCGTCGCAGTGCAGGGTGGACCGGGTTGCCACGAGCGGTCCCGGCGACGTCTCCGCCGTCCGCCGGCTGCTCGACTCCGGGCTTGTCGCGGCCGAGCGGATCGTGGCCATCCTCGGCAAGACCGAGGGCAACGGATGCGTCAACGACTTCAGCCGGCCCTATGCGGCGAGCATGCTGCAGGCGCTGCTGTCGGAGCGGACTGGCCAGCCGCCGGCAGAGATCGCGTCCAGGGTGGCCATCGTCATGTCCGGCGGCACCGAGGGGGGCCTGTCGCCACACCTGCTGGTCTTCTCGGTCGTGCCCTGCGCCACGCCGCCGAGCGGGGCGCCGACGCTCGCCATCGGCGTCGCCGCCACCCGTGCGTTCGCGCCTGAGGAGATCGGCCGGCCGGCGCAGGTGGAGGAGACCGCCTCTGCTGTCCTGGAGGCGATGTCGAGGGCCGGCGTCACCGACCCGGCCGACGTCCACTACGTCCAGGTGAAATGCCCGCTGCTCACCAGCGCCAGGGTGGCAGAGGCGCGCGCGCGAGACCGGACGGTGGTGACGGAGGACACCTACCTGTCGATGGGCTACTCGCGCGGTGCCTCCGCGCTCGGGGTGGCCGCCGCCCTGGGCGAGGTCGACCCCGCACGGCTGACGGCCGCCTCGATCGGCCACGACCTGTCGCTGTGGTCCGGCCGCGCCAGCACCTCGGCCGGGATCGAGCTGATGCACAACGAGGTCGTCGTGTTCGCCAACAGCGTCGCCTGGGCGGGCGATCTGCGCATCGCCCACGCGGTCATGCGCGACGCCATCGACCTCGACGCGGTCCAGGATGTCCTGGGCGAGCTCGACATCGCCTCGACGCGGCAGGTCGACCCGCAAAATGCCGCGCGCGTGCGCGCCGTGCTGGCCAAGGCGGAGCCGTCGCGCAGCGGCCTGATCCGCGGGGCGCGCCATATCATGTGGGACGACAGCGACATCAACGCCACCCGTCACGCACGGGCGCTGGTAGGCGGTGTCATCGCCGGCCTGCTCGGCCGCACCGACCTGTTCGTCTCCGGAGGCGCCGAGCACCAGGGCCCGGACGGCGGTGGACCGGTCGCCATCATCGCGGCCCGACGAGCGTGAGGAGTGGTCCGGTGAAGAAAGCAAGGCTGGGCGCTGCCCAGATCCGCACAGGGTCCGGGGACCTTTTGATCTCATGACTTAGGCAAGGGTTTCCAAAGGCAAGCCGTTTGTACTCGGGCCGACATGCCGCAGTCCAAACTTGCAAAGTCTTTTTACTTCTTTTTCTTCAGAAAAAGAAGACTTTCTTGCTTGATCCAATCGTGGCGCCGATCACCGGAAGAACCCCGTGCGGTGTTCCGCCGCCTCCGGGGTAGCGGCCTCAAGGGCGGCGACGCCGAACGAGGCGATGGCAAACGAGGCGGCGACGGCGCCGCAGACGGCAGCGCGACGCAGGTCGCCCGAGCGAGTCATGGCGGCGAGGAAGCCGCCGCAGAACGCGTCTCCGCCCCCGACCGTATCCACGGGCTGCCCCGGGTAGGGCGGCAGTACGATGTCGACACCATTCAACGCATCGTGCGTCCAGCTGCCCTCGCCTCCCATCTTGACGACGACGATGCGCGGCCCGAGGGCGGCCAGCTGGCGCACGGCCCTGCCCGGATCGGCGTGCCCGAGCAGAAGCGCCACCTCGTCGAGGCTGGGCGTGAACACGTCGACATGGCGGACCATCGCCAGGATGGGGTCGACCTGGCCGTTGATGTACTCGGCCTGCGGATCGAGCGCGACGAGGGCCCCGGGATGCGCCCTGCATGCCGGCACCAGCTCCTGCTGGGCGGCGAGCGTCATCGCCAGGATGAGGAACGCTGACGCCTCCCGGTAGCACGCCGGCACGTCGGCGGGACGCGGCGACATGGTCTCGAAGTCGGCCTCGCCCGACAGCAGCGTGAAGGTGCGGCTGTCGTGGCCGTGGTGCTCGATGCGGTTGGCGAGCGTGTCGCAGTCGCGTGGCGGCAGGCCGTCCGTGCAGAGCCCGGCGCGACGCAGGATCGCCGCCAGGACGGCTGGGTGGTCGCGCCCGACCGGCGCCACCATCTCGGTGCGCGGCTGGAACAGCTTGGCGGCGAGGGTGGCGTATAGCGCGTCGCCGCCGACCTGGCCTGCGTGCAGGCTGCCGTCCGGATGCACGACGTCGTCGATCGAGAGGTTGCCGAGGCAGACCAGCGCCGGCCTATCCATCTCGCCCGCCGGCCTCCTGCGGCACCGCCGCGCCGGCGGCGCGGAACTTGGCCAGAGCGACGTGGTAGGCGAAGAGCTGCATCGGCAGGGTAAAGGCGAACGCCGCAAGGCTCTCCGGCAGCGCTGGCAAGCGCAATACCGAATCGGTGCAGTCGTCCAGCGCTGCCTCGTCCACGCTGACGACGGCATGCACTTGGCCGCGCCAGCGCCGGCCCTCAAAGGCCGTGTCACGCGCCCGCGCGACCGAGGGGCCGGCCGGTGCTAGGATGAAGAGCGGGTCGCCCGGCTTGATCGAGTTGTAGTGGTGGAACTCCTCAAGCGGGATCGCCATCGCGTGGTCCGGCGAGCACTCCTTCATCTTGGTCGCGCCGAAGAGGGCGCCGGCATAGGCCGGGCCGCCGCCGGCGTACAGGTAGAGGCCTCGGTCAACTAGGCTGTCCGCGAGACGCCGTATTACCGGCTCAGTCTCGGCAAGGATGGCGTGCATGAGATGTGGCAGATCGTCGAGCGCGGCTGCAAGGAGGGGCGCGCCCGGCCGTCCTGTCGCAAGCCCGACCTCGATTGCCAGCCGGCAAAGCAGCGCCAGCGCCGCGGTGCTCGACTGCGTGGGCCAGCCGCGACGCTCCGCGTGCACGCGCAGCCCATGGGTGCACTCAGTCACCAGCGCCGAGCCTGGCGTGTTGCTCAGCGCCAGAGTGCGTGCGCCGCGGGCGTTGGCCACCATGACCGCTTCCACGGTGCGCGTGGTGCTGCCGCTCGAGCTCAGCGCCACAACCAGCGTGTCCGGCGTCAGCATCCGGTTGTAGTAGTACGCGAGATCGAGCGCCTGCACCGGCTCGCAGGGCACGCCGAGCATCTCCTCCAGCAGGAGCCGTGCGGCGAACATCACCGCCAGTGAGTCGCCGCAGCCGGTGAGGTAGATGCGACGGATGCCGCCGGACGCGAGCGAGCGGGCGACCTGACGGATGGCGTCCTCCTCGGCCCGCAGAGTCGTGCGGATTGCGTCGGGCTGGCCGAGCAGCTCGCCATGCGTGAGCAGGACACGCCTGAGCCGTTCCGGGTCGCGTGGATCATCCGTCGGAAGTGACGCCATAAGCTGCCGCTCGCGCTCGAACAGCTCGGCCACCACGCCCCGCGCCCGGGTGTCTAGCGGGGAGTCCTCGGCCAGCAGGGGCGTCAGCGGCGTGCCTGTCATCGCGGCCATTCCCTCCTCGCGCGGCGGACGGGCAGCCGGGCGTTGGAACGCAAGAGTGCGTCGGTGCCGGTCCGCCAGCAAGGGCCATCTCCGAGGCGGATGGAAGCCTGTCCAGGCATCCCCCTCCTGCCTGTGCTGTCGTCCTCCTCCTGCGGATGAGGCGACCTCGTCCCGATGCCGCCGGGCGGTCCCGGATCCGCTGTGAAGCTTCCTGTTGTCGGCGGACCTCAACCTCTCATCCTTGATAATAAGGAACTGGTAAGGCGATCGGCGATGGACTCTGACGCATGATGCCGCCGCGGAGACCATGCCATCGCCGACGTGTCGACATCCCTGCTGTCATCGGTCCACGCTTCGGCACCACCACGCCCGAGCGCACGACGCGCGTCGTCAACACCTCGCGCGACAATGCCTGACGCGCATCCGGCATGTGAAAGCCACACGAGCATCGCATCGGCGCGGAGAATAAGGGCACGCCAAAGGCTCGCCTTTGGAGACCCTTACTTAAGTCAATAGATCAAAAGGTCCTTGCACCCTTTGCGGGTCTGCGCAGAGTTCAGCCTTGCTTTCTTTGATGGGTCATCCCCGGATTTGGTCAGGTCGCCCGGCCCGGATCGGCGTGGATGTGGGCCGCGATGTCGCCCGGACGGGTCAGCCACACGACGTCGCGCTGCGCCGCGATGTGGGCCAGTGCGCGGGCGATGCGGTGCAGACGGAAAGGCTGGCCGGCGATGAAGCTGTGCAGGATCACGCTCATCACCAGCGGCTGCTCGGTGGAGGCGGCGGAGAGCGCGTCAAACTGATCGACGATCATGTCAGCGAACGTCGCGGCGCTGCTCATTCTGCCGATGATGGTCGAGCTGTCGTTGATCTCCTGCGAGTAGGGAATCGAGAGAAGCCGGCCTGCGCGCGTGCGCATCCAGCACGGCTGGTCGTCCATGCACCAGTCGAGCAGGTAGCCGTAGCCGGCCGCATGCAGCGTATCCGGCGTGCTCGGCGTCTCCGCGATCCAGGGGCTGGCCCAGCCCGCCGGAGCCTCGCCCTCCCCGGCGCGGATCGCCTCGGTGACCTGGGCGACGTAGGCCCGCTCCTCTGCCTCGCTCATCCCCGCCATCGTGTCGGAGTTGGAATGGCCGTGCGCCACCACCTCGCAGCCATCCTGTCGCCAGCGCGCCGCGAGCTGCGGCGCCTCATCGTAGACGGCGGTGTTAAGCAGGATCGCCGACGGCAGCCCAAGCCCGCGCAGCGTATCCAGCACTCGCCAGGCGCCGACGCGGTTGCCATACTCACGCCACGACGCGTTGAGCACGTCGTGCCCGGGGGTGCCGCCCGGCACCAGCGTCTCGACCATCCCCTCGCCGAACGAGTAGGCCTCCAGCCCTAGGGCGACGTATACCGCCAAGCGCTTGCCGCCCGGCCAGGCGTAGTCTGGCCGGGCGGTGATCGGCACGTAGTTGTAGCGGTCGTGGCTCGCCAGCATGGTTCAGTTCCCCTGTTGCAGGAAGGCGCGGGATCGGGCCGGAACGCAGGACCGCCAAGGCCCCGCCGTCACCGTATCCAGGGGCCCCGCCCTCCGCCCTGCCCGACCGCGCGTAGATACATCGCCCGGTACGCCGGCAGCCACTCGGCTGCGGCACGTGCCGCCTGACCGGCGCCGTCCATCTCCGCCGCCAGGATTCGCGCCTCCGCTCGCATCGCCGCCTCGTCGATCAGCGTGCAGCCTCCGTCGCGCATGACGATGCGGCCGGCCACCATGGTGAGCCGCACCGAGCTGCCGCTCTCGCAGTAGACGAGCTGCCGGTCGAGGTCGTTGAGCGGGGTGAAGGCCGCGGTGTCGAGATCGAGCATGACCAGGTCGGCCTGACGTCCCGGTGCCAGCCAGCCCAGGCGGTCGGATTCGCGCATCGCGTGCGCGCCTCCGCCGATCAGGCAGTCGAGCACCTCGTGGGCGCGCGGCCAGCGTGCGTAGTCGGTCTCGGTGATGTTATGGATCAGACCGGCCATCTTTGCGACGGCCCAGAGGTTGACCGCGTCGTCCGCGATCGCCTCGTCGCTGCCGAGGCAGATCGGGATCCCGCGTTCGCGCAGCCGACGGAACGGCATGATTCCGCTGCCGAGGCGCAGGTTGCTGATCGGGTTGTGAGCCACGGTCGCGCCGGATGCAGCGATCCTGTCGAGGTCGTCGTCGTCCATCCAGACGGCGTGGATGATGTTGAGCCGGTCGCTGAGCACGCCGCGGCGCTGCGCCTCGACCAGCAGCGAGGCGCCGCGCTGGTCGCCGAGCACGCGCTGTGTCCGAGTCTCCAGGATGTGGACGTAGAATGGCAGGTCGTGCCGCGCGGAGAGTGCCTCGAGTGCCTGCAGGTAGGGGTCGGACACGCGCTGCGGTGCCGAGCACGACACCGCGGCCTTGATGCGCCCGCCTTCGGCACCGTGCCAGCGCTCGACCAGATAGGCATAGCTGCGCAGCAGCTGCGCCGCGTCCGCCTCTGGCGCGGCGGCGAGGCGTGCCCGTTGTTCAGCCGTGACCAGCTCGCCAAGGAACGGCAGCTTGCCGATCTCCGGCAGGTCGGACTGGTCCAGCGCGAGGCGGGCGCGGATGCCGCAGTCGACGTAGGCCTGGGCGATCGCGTCGATGACCTCGGGCGTGGGGCAGGGAACCAGGAACGCGTCGTCCTGGACGGCCGTGACGCCGGTGCGCAGCATTTCCGCGGCCGCCAGCAGGGTGCGCACGTAGGCCCATCGTGGCGAGGGCATGAGCCCTGGCAGCCCCGGGCTCTCGTACAACATGAACAGCTCTAGAGGCAGGCTGTTGAGGCTGCCCTTCAGATGATTGACCGGAGAGTGGAAATGTCCGTTGACCAGCCCCGGCATGACCAGGTGGCCGGCCGCCTCGATCACGGTGGAATCGGGCTGCGGCGGGATGCTGCCGGGCGAGGCGATGGCGGCGATGCGGTCCATCTCGACCAGGATGTCGGCGGTCTCGATGGGGGGCCGGTCCGGCGCGAAGGAGCGCAGGGTTGCGTGGCGGAACAGCACGCTCATGCGGTCGTCCGCCAGGCGCGCGGCGGCGGCCCGTAGGCGCCGCGCTTGCTGGTGGCGACGCCGTTGGCGACCAGTCCCTCGGCGAGCTTAAGGGCCAGGCCGACCCCCTCGAGCACCGGCACGCCGAGGGCCTCGCGCATCGGCGCCACCAGCTCGCCTAGCCCGGCGCAGCCCAGGATGACGGCTTCCGCACTGTCCTGGTCCAGCGCGCGGCGGGACTCCTCGATCATGGCGGCGAGCAGCGTTCGGTCGAGCGCGACGCAGTCGTCGACCGTCACGTCGATGGCACGCACCCGGCAGCGATGGCCTAAGCCGAGCCGGCGGACCACGCGCTCGGCCTGGATGACGGTGCGCGGCGGCAGTGTGACGACGCAGAAGTGGTCGGCCACGATCGCGGCCGCCGATAGCGCCGCCTCGGTCATGCCGATCACGGGCCCGGCAGCCAGCTCACGCGCCGCCTCGATTCCGGTGTCGCCAAAGCAGGCGAGCACGTAGGCGTCTGTGCCAAGCGTCTCCTCCTCGGCGATCACGTCGAGCACGCCCAGCGTCGCCACGACCTCGTCGACATGGCACTCGACGGAGGGCGTGCCGTGCGACGGCGAACGGGCGAGGACGGTGGTGCCGGGCGCGGCAAGCCGCTGTCCCAGTGCTGCGAGACGTTCGGTGAAGGCGAGCGTGGTGTTCGGGTTGAGGATCGTGATTCTCATGCCTGGCGTGCTCCCAGGGGCAGAGCCAGTGGCCTTTCTTCCCAGACGGCCATCAGAAACGTACAGACGCGCGCAAACCAACGGTCAGCGGCCGCAACAGGTAACCCTCCTCGACGAAGTTGATGGACGGGCGCTGGATGATCGTCTTGTCGTTGGTCAGGTTCTGACCGTAGAGGGTCAGCATCCAGTTGCGGAAGTTGACGCCGACCCGGCCGTTAAGCACGCCATAGTGCGGCTGGTTGGCGGCGGGGTCGCTGTCGCTGAAGGCGCCTCGCGACGATCCGATGACGTCGAAGTCACCGTGCGCGAAGCCGGCCACCTCGGGCGCCACCGGAAAAGCGTAGTCGGCGCTGAAGGTGCCGGTCCACTTTGGCACGTTGAGCAGTTCCTGCCCGGGCGCCGCGGCGAGGTCGTTCGGGCTGTTGGTGATGACGGCACGGGTGATGCCGCCGACCGCGCTGAGCGTTAGCGCGGGCGTTACCCTCACATGCAGCTCGATCTCGGTGCCGTAGCTCTCCGCCCCGCCGAAGTTCTGGGTGATTGATGCGCCGCACGTCGGCAGATTGATGGTCTGCTGGATGTTCTGCCAGTTGACGTAGAACACGCCGACGTTGACGCTGACCTTATCCTGCAGCAGCAGCTTTTTCAGGCCGGCCTCGTAGCTCCAGAGCTTGTCGGGCCCGTAATTGGTCGGCGAGTTACTGATGCCGACGGCAGCGAGATCGGTCTTACAGCTGGTGCTGGAGACAGGGCCGGTCGGCCCGCCCAGGCGGAAACCCTTGGCGATGGTCGCATACAGCAACGACTCGGAGTCCAGGTCGTAGGACAGCGAGAACTTCGGCGTGGTGGCGTAGGTGGTGGTGGTGGCCGTGAACGGGAAGGTGTTGCCGAAGGCGAGGACGCCGCCACTGCTACGGTTGTAGCTCTGGGTCGCATAGGAGTAGCGGACGCCGGCGGTGAGCTTGAGACGCGGCAGGATCGCGTAGTCGGCCTGGGCGAAGCCGGCATACTGATTCTCGATTAGGGCCTGGTTGTCCGAGTAGACGACGTCGCGCTGGTAGTTGGCATAGGGCAGGTTGCCGAGGGCTGCGCCGCCGAACTGGGTGGAGGTGACGGGGATGCCGAAGATGCTCTGAAAGTCCGCCGCGATTCCGTTTGCCGGTTCGGTGTCGTCGCGCACTTGGCGTTGATATTCGTAGAAAAAGCCGCCGATCACGTTGAGGTCGCGGCCAAACAGGCGCAGGCCAATCGACGTCGCACGCAGCTCCTCGGAAGCCTGGTATGTGCGGTCGTTGCGATGCACCTGCGACGGTAAGCCGCCAATGACGGCGTCGTCCGTGGCCTTCTGTCCCGGGAACACTGGGTCGAAAAAGGCGGTGGCCAGCACTTGGCTGTTGAAGATGGTGCCGTCACTTTGAAACGAGAAGTCGCGCTGCAGATAACTCGAAGCCGAGGTGACGCTGAAATTAGGGAAGAATTTCTGTATTGTCAGGCTTGGTACAAAGAGATTGTCTTTGCTAGGCTCTGTCACCTGCTTATTTTCGTTGTATGTGCCCAACTGAGGAAAGAATACCGGCGTGTCGCCGGTCTTGTCGTTCTGATTTAGAATCTGCGCCGTGATCGTCAGATCCTCCGTGGGAACATACTTCAGCGTGGCGCGGACGAAGTTGTAATGCTCATTGTTAACGCCGGCCTTGGCCAGGCTCCCGTCCTGGTTCAAGCGGTTGATGTAGCCGCTGTTGGAGCCAAAATCTCCGGCGATGCGCAATGCCATTTTGTTAGGGATGAGCGGGATGTTGACCGCACCCTGCTGGTCGAAGTTGGCGCCACCATGCACGGTGCCTGAGGCATCACTGGTCAGGCTGGCACTGTAAGTGTTGAAGACCGGCTGGTTGGTAATCAGCCGGATCGTGCCGCCTTCCGAACTGGAACCGAATAGCGTGCCTTGGGGCCCGCGAAGCACCTCCACACGGCTCATGTCGACGAAGCGCGGCAGCTCGGCACCGTCGTACAGGTTATCCTGGGTGACGGGGACGTCGTCGAGATAGACCGCAGTGGTCGCCGAGCCTGAGGTAGAGCTAATGCCCCGAATGACCAGATTCTGCGTGTTCGGTCCGACGATACCGCCCGACACTGTCGATCCGGCCGAGAAAGATAGGCCAGGTGTCTGGCGGGTGATGTCTTCAAACGTAGTAATGTGGTTGTCCAGCAGTTGCGCGCCAGTCAGCACCGAAATACTCTCGGGGACCTTGTTGATCAGCTGTGAGCGTTTGGCCGAGGTGACAACTATCTGCTCGATGCCAAGCGGCTTTGCGGGCGCCTTTTTGGTGCCATTGTTTGACGTCGTCGACGCGGGGGCACGCGCGCGGTCTTTAGGTGTGCTCGGCTCGCTCCCCGTCACCGCCTGCGCTTGGGCCGAGCGGGGAATGGACGTTTCCAGGACCAGTGTCGATCCGACGAGAAGCAGCGCGTATATTCCGGCTCTGTAATACCCCATGGCGAGCGTCCTTATCTGTCCGGCAACGATCGGGTAGTGGTCGGCCACAGCCTCTGGTCGAGCGATCCATGGCGGACGTACCAGCACAAGACTGTGAGGCGCCATGACTGACCAGCATTGATTTTCGCCACGGGTGTGCGCTTTTCTGCAGCGCCTGCGGCCGTCATGACGTGTACCATGCGGTCCTTCCCGGCACAGGAACGGCGCGGTGCGCCGTGCATGCGATTGCCGACCAACATGTGCCTTTTCGCTGCAAGGAGGTCCTGATGTTCACTCGGATCAACCCGGAGCGCTCCCCACAGCCTGTGGGCCCGCTAAGCTGGGGGATAGACCTGCAGACGCCGCGCAGTCTCGTGTTCGTGTCGGGCCAAGTCGGCCTAGATGCAGACGGGCATCTTGGGCACGGTTTCATCGAGCAGTGCCGGATCACCTGGCGCAATATCGGCAACGTGCTGAGCGACGCAAGCCTATCGCCCGCTGATATCGTCAGGACCGGCATTTACATCCCGCGGCAGGTCACTCTCGCGGACGAGCTAAAGGCCGAGTTCATGGCGGTCCGGATCGCCTTCCTTGGTGACAACCGGCCGGCCTCGACCATGATCTACGTGCATGCGCTCATGGAGCCGGATTGGCTGATAGAGATCGACGCGATCGCCGCCCGGTGACCTCCCAATCAATCGTGTTGGATTGCGACCCAGGCCACGACGACGCGATCGCGCTGCTCTATGCAGCGCGTCACCTGAACGTGCTCGCCATCACTACGGTGTTTGGTAACGCGTCCGTGGCGCAGACCACGCGTAACGCGCTGCGCATCTGCGAGATGGCGGACCTTGACGTTCCGGTTGCGCAAGGTTGCTGCGGCCCGCTGGTCGGGACATTTGCCGGTGCTGGCTTCCACGGCTGCAGCGGTCTGGACGGTGTCGCATGGCTGCCCGAGCCACGGCGCTCGATCCTCCCACAGCACGCGGCGCTGGTCATCATCGACGCGGCACGCCGGGCGCCAGGCGAGGTGTCGCTCGTGGCGACCGGGCCGCTAACCAACGTTGCCCTCGCGCTGCGCCTGGAGCCGCGTCTCTCCGGCTGGCTGCGCTGTATCTCGATAATGGGCGGTAGCACCGACATCGGTAACGAAACGGCCTTTGCAGAGACCAACGTTGCGCGCGACCCTGAGGCAGCCCACATCGTATTCAGTTCCGCCGTGCCGGTCAGGATGGCCGGGTTGAATCTCACGCGCCAAGCGAGGATCGACCGCGTCACCGTCACGCGCCTGCGCGCCTCCGGTGCAATGGTTCCATCTGCCGTCGCTGACATGCTAGACTTCTACTTGGCACGCTATCAGGCCAGGGACGGGTCGACTGACGTGCCAATGCACGACCCGACCGCGGTAGTGGCGCTGGTCCGGCCCGAGCTGATCCAGTATCGATTGCTCCCGGTCTCCGTTCAGCTGGCGCCCCATGGCCTGCGCGGCATGACGGCTTTCGATCTGCGCGGCCATGTCGGGACGGCGGACGCCGCTTCACCTCAGGTTTTCGTCGGTTTGAGCATCGACGGTCCCACGGCTGTGTCGCACGTCTTCGACACCATCATGTCCTATACCAGCAATTAAGCTAATATCTCACGTTAAACAGGGTAATCAGGTGAAGCTATAGATAGGTTTCGAGCTGGTGAAAGGCACTGTTACGCGATTAGCCTTACTGTGTCACAAATTGGTTTCTGTTCTGCTTCTGGCAGCAAGGGCAGCGATCAAGGGTTCTGGCGATGGCTCGGGTGATGGTCATGCGCATGGTGGTGATGGACGTCGTGATGTGTCGTTCAGGCCAGATCGGGAGCGCCGCGGGGTCTGTAGCCAACGGGTAGCGCAGATACCTGGAGGGGTGCCGCTCGCCCTGCAGAGGGGGGAAGTGCGCCGCGCTTGGCGATGAGGAAGCCGTAGGCGGTGATGCACAGGGTCGCGTGATGGTGGAAGCCGCGCCATCAGCGTCCTTCGTAGTGACCGAGGCCAAGTTCCTGCTTGAGGTCCTGGTAGTCGCGCTCGATGCGCCAGCGCAGCTTGGCCAGGTTGACCATGGCCCGGCGGGAGATCGTGGCCGGCAAGGTGCTTAGCCAGTATCTGGGGGGTTCGGGCTCGCCGGCCGGCCACTCGATCAGGCACCACTCCTCGGGCCGTGGCTCGGACCTGTTGGTGTCGCGATGCGCTGGGCGAACCCTGACGGCTGCGAAGCGCGAGGCCAGCGTGGCGTTGCTGCCTTCTCGCCACGTGACCCGGCGCCAGGCGCGCTGCCTTGCGCAAACCGGAGCATGGTCCGCATCACGCCCGACCAGCGATAGAGGCCGCCCGCGCCCGCCGTAGGGTTTTGGCGGCAATAGTCCCATGCCGGGTGGCCACAGGCTGGTCGAGGATTGGATGCCGACCGCATAGAGCAGGCCCAGCTCGGTGATGCCGTCGCGAAACGCGGTGTCGGTGCCATAGTCGGCGTCGGCCACAGCACGGTCGCCGGCGGCACGCCGGCCTGCAGGGCCGCGCGGATCTAGTCGAGCGCGATCTGCGGCTTGGTCTGGAACGCCACCTCGTCAGGCACGCCGGCGCGGGTGCGCCGGATTGGGTCGTCAGCCCAGGCCTTGGGCAGGTAGAGGCGGTGCGCGATCGGCAGGCTGGCATGATCCCCGGCGAGCGAGAGGGTCACGGCGACCTGGCAGTTGTCCTGCTTGCCGAGCTGGCCACAGTACTGCCGCGCGACGCCCACCGAATGGGTGCCCTTCTTCGGCATGCCGGTGTCGTCGACCATCCAGCCCCTGATGGCGCCGCGCCGCGCCAGGATCGGCAGCACGCAAGCGCGCACGGCTGCCAGCATGGCGTTGTCGGGAGTCGGCCTTGGCCACGAAGTGGTGCAGCGACTGATGAGCCGCCTGCACCCGGTCAGGCGCCAGCCTGGCGGCCATGGGCTCGACGCTCTTGCGCTCGCCCGACAGCAGCAGACCGGTGCAGTAGGACCGAAACGGCGTCACCCGGTCGGCATGCCCCAAGGCGCCAACCAATGTCTCGAGATAAGAGGCAAGCCGTCCTTCGCTGCCGTCTGTGTCTGCCAAAGAGCCCACAATCCGCCCCCACGAACATGAGCCCACGTCCGTAGACAGCCATCCTACAAACTACAAGATTTTATGACACGTTAAGACTAGATGTTTGGTCCCGGGGTTTGATGCTGCAGTGTTCTCGCATGACTGGAGGGATGTGCTATAGGACAGGATCTACACGGTAGCGCCACGACGATAGCGGCAGTCCGTCGAGCGATCCAGCATAGTCAAGAGAGCCTGAGGGCCCTGGCCAGCCGCTATGGCGTCAGCCAGAAGACCATCGCCAAGTGGCGGCAGCGCAGCACCATCGACGACCTGCCCACTGGACTAGGGCAGGCGAAATCCAGCGTTCTCTCCGTCGAGGACGAGGCCTTCGTCGTCGCATTCCGTCGGCACACCTGGCTGCCGTTGGATGACTGCCTGTATGCCCTGCAGGCCACCATCCCGCACCTGACCCGCTTGTCGCTGCACCGCTGCCTCCAGCGATTACCAGATCCGGCGACAGGAAAGCCCGGGCAGCTGGGGCGATGCTGACGATTCTCCAGAGTGGATGTTGCAATAAACGGAGAGCGACGGCAGTGCCCTGGCACCCCGTCGTCAAGCCGATGCAAGACGCGGCCAACGCCAGGACGTAGAAGGAAGGCAAGTAGCCGCTATGGCTGGGGCCGGCTTTCAGGAGCCTCGTGCCAGCGCGGCTTCCAGGGTTGCGGCGACGCGCAGGGCAAGGTCCTCGCGCCAGGGCGCGGCGATCACCTGCACGCCGATCGGCAGGCCGGCGTCGGGGCGGACCGGAACGGCGGCGACCGGCAGGCCAATGAACGAGATCGACTGTGTGAATACGCCGAGGTTGGGACGCAATGGCACGAGGACGCCGTCGAGCTCCAGCGTCTTCTGCCCGATAAGCGGCGCGGTGACCGGGGTGGCCGGCGCCAGCACCACGTCCACGGTGTCGAACAGCGCATGCACCTGGTCGCGGTACCAGCGGCGGAAGCGCTGCGCGCGCGACACCCAGGCGGCGGGGATCGCCAGGCCCGCGATCAGGCGGTCGCGCACGTCGGGGTCGAAGTCCTGCGGGCGGGTGCGCAGGCGTTCGACATGCAGCGCGGCGCCCTCGGCCGCGGTGATGACGTAGGCGGCGGCGCGGGCACGGGCGGCCTCGGGGAACTCCACGGTGCGGGCGGCGCCGAGCAGGGCGGCGGTGCGCGCCACGGCG
>CAXSEG010000055.1:6202-17413 GCA_964235545.1 uncultured Acetobacteraceae bacterium | reverse complement strand
ACGCAGGCGCTGCCGATGCTGTTCTACATCGAGGACAACGGCTACGGCATCTCGGTTCCGTCCAGCTTCCAGACGCCGGGTGGCGACATCGCCGCGAACCTCGCCAGCTTCAAGGGGCTACATATCCTTTCCGGCGACGGCACCGAGCCGGCAGAAGCCGGCCGACTGGTCGATGAGGCGCTGGCCCATGTCCGCGGCCGCAACGGCCCCTGCCTGCTGCGCCTCACGGTGCCGCGGCTGCAAGGGCACAGCTTCCAGGATACGCAGACCTACAAGGCGGAGGATTTCGTGAGCTCGGAATGGGCGAGGGATCCCCTGCCCAAGCTCCGCGCCTTTCTCGACGCTGTCCTTGACGTCGGCGAGTGGGACGAGATCGCGGCCACGGCACAGGCAGCCGCAGAAGCCGCTCGCGAGCGCGCGGAAAGGCGACCTCCAGCGCGTCCCGAGACCGTCACGCGGCACGTCTTCGCCGAACCCGGCGAGTTGCAGACCATGGGCGGCCTGGCCACCCACGGCATCATGGCGCTGGCGATGAACGAGCAGCCCAAGCCCCAGGGGCAACGCATCAACATGGTGACCGCCATCCGACGCACCCTCTATCACGAAATGACGCTCAATGATCGCGTAATCCTGTTCGGCGAGGACATCGGCCCCAAAGGGGGCGTTCACGCCGTGACCCTTGGACTCCAGGAGAAGTTCGGCGACCGACGCGTGTTCGACACCAGCCTGTCGGAAGAGGGGATTGTGGGGCGAGCTGTCGGTTTTGCCATGGCCGGCCTGATGCCGGTCCCTGAGATCCAGTTCCGCAAATATGCCGAGCCGGCGACGGAGCAGATCAACGATTGCGGCTCGATGCGGTGGCGCACCAATAACCGCTTCGCGGCACCGATGGTGCTGCGCGTGCCGGGCGGGTATTTCAAGTGCGGCGATCCCTGGCACAGCCAGACCAACGAGGTTGCGTTCGTCCACACGCCTGGCTGGAAGGTCGCCGTACCCTCGAACGCGGAGGACGCGGTCGGGCTGCTTCGCACCTCGCTGCGCGGCAACGATCCGGTCATCTTCTTCGAGCACCGGGCGATGCTGGATTACGCTTGGGCGCGGCGCCCCTATCCGGGCGACGATTTCGGCCTGCCGTTCGGCAAGGCCAAGACCACGATCGCCGGCGACGATGTCACGGTTGTGACCTGGGGCGCCATGGTGCCACGATGCGAGGAGGCGGCCGTCGGCCGATCGGCCGATGTCATCGACCTGCGCACGCTGATGCCGTGGGACAAGCAGGCTGTGCTTGAGTCGGTGCGCCGGACTCGCCGGTGCCTGATCGTCCACGAGGATCTGCAGACCGCCGGCTTCGGCGCCGAGATCGCGGCAGTCGTCGCGGACGAGGCTTTCATGGACCTGGACGCGCCACTCTCCAGGCTGACGATGCCCGACATCCCCAGCCCGCATAATCCCGTGCTGCTGGAATGGGCGCTGCCCTCGGTCGACCGGATCCGCGACAAGATCGATGAGCTGCTCACTTTTTGAGGGACATCACGCGATGACCGAGATCATCGTGCCTCTCGAGCAGGAAGGCACCAAGGCGATTGTCCGGAGCTGGCTCAAGAAGGTCGGCGACACCGTCGCGTTGGACGAGCCTGTCGTCGAGCTCGAGACCGACAAGGTGACGCAGGAGGTGCCTGCGCCAGCGGCCGGGATCCTGGCCGAGATACTGCTCGATACCGACGCCGAGGCGGTTCCCGGCGCCATCCTAGGCCGTCTCCGGGAGGCGACGGGCGTCGCCCGCCCTGATGCCGGACCCGCGGTCATGCCCTTGGCTGCCGAACCTGCACCCGCAACGAGCGACTCGGGCCTCGAGCAACGCAACCTCGCCCTGTCGCCCGCCGTGCGGCGCGCGATCAAGGAGCATGGGATCGATCCGCAGACCGTGACCGGGACCGGCCGCGACGGCCGGGTTACGCGGGAGGATGTCGACAACGCTGTGGCAGAGCGCTCCGCTTCTGCTGTCATGCCGACGGCGCCCGCACGCTTAGTCCCCCCGATCGAGGCAGTGTCTAGAGCGATAGACGGGGTGCGCAGCGCCCCGCACGACCGGATGCGGCTGGCCATCGCCGAGAACATGCTCAATTCGGTGACGGTGGCACCGCACGTTACTGCGGTTTTCGAGGCGGATTTCAGCGCGATCATGGCGCACCGCAAGAAACACAAGGCGTCGTTCGAGCGAGAGGGGGCCAACCTCACCTTCACGGCCTATTTCGTGGCGGCCTGCGTCGCAGCGATGCGGGCCTCGCCCACTGTCAACAGCCGGTGGCATGCCGACCGGCTAGACGTCTACGGCGACGTCAACGTGGGCGTCGGCACGGCGCTCGGCGACAAGGGGCTGGTCGTACCGGTTGTCGCGCGGGCGCAGACGCTGTCCCTGCTCGGTATTGCCGCCAAGCTGACCGAACAGGTGGGCAAGGCGCGGGCGGGCAAACTATCGCCGGCTGACATGCGCGGTGGCACCTTCACCATCTCGAACCACGGGGTTTCGGGTTCCCTGTTCGCTTCCCCGATCATCATCGCCCAGCCGCAATCGGCCATTCTTGGCGTCGGCAAGCTGGAGAAGCGGGTGGTGGTCCGCGAACTCGGCGACGTCGACACCATCCAGATTCGTCCGATGTGCTACGTTTCCCTGACCATCGATCACCGGGTCCTGGACGGCTATCAGACCAACCTGTGGCTTTCCAGTTTCGTCGCGACCCTCGAGGAGTGGCCGATCGATGGCTGACTACAATTTCGACGTGCTGGTGATCGGCTCAGGCCCAGGAGGGTACGTCGCCGCCATCCGCAGCGCACAGCTCGGACTTCGGACCGCTTGTGCCGAGAGTCGCGAGACGCTGGGCGGCACCTGCCTCAACGTCGGCTGCATCCCTTCCAAGGCGATGCTGCATGCCTCCGAGCTCTACTACCAGGCTGCCTCGGGAACACTGGCCAGACTTGGCATCAAGGCCCACGTCGAACTCGACCTCGGCGCCATGCACGGCCAGCGCAGGGACGCAGTCAAAGGTCTCACGGGCGGCATCGAATTCCTGTTCAAGAAGAACAAGGTCGAATGGTTGAAGGGGCATGCCCGCTTCACGGCCAAGGACACGGTGCAGGTCGGCGATCGCTTCATACGCGCGCGGAACATCGTTATCGCCACGGGCTCATCGGCAATCCCCCTCCCCGGGGCGCCGATTGACCAGGAGATGGTGGTGGATTCAACCGGCGCGCTTGAACTCGCCAAAGTCCCTGGTAGCATGGTCGTGATTGGAGGCGGGGTCATCGGGCTTGAACTGGGTTCGGTATGGCACCGGCTTGGGGCGCGGGTGACGGTGGTGGAGTACCTCGACCGACTGCTTCCCGGCTTCGACGGGGACGTCCGGACGGAAACAGCCAGGATTATGGCAAAGCAAGGCATCGAGCTGCGGCTCTCGACCAAGGTCACTAGCGTGGTGGTCGACGGTCGTAAGGCGAAGCTGATGCTTGAGCCGGCAGCGGGTGGAGATGCGGAGACGATCGAGGCGGATGTCGTGTTGGTTTCAATCGGCCGGCGCCCCAACACGAACGGCCTCGATCTCGGCAAGGCCGGGCTCGCCGTCAACCGGCGGGGGCAGGTCGAGGTCGACGCCGATTTCCGCACGGCCGTTCCGGGAATCTGGGCGATAGGCGACGTGGCGCCAGGCCCGATGCTGGCCCACAAGGCAGAGGATGAAGGCCTCGCTGTCGCCGACAACATTGCCGGGCACGGAGGAATCGTTAATCACGACCTGATACCCACCGTGGTCTATACGATGCCCGAAATCGCGGGTGTTGGGTTGACTGAGGAGCGCGCGCGGGAGCGGGGAGCGGTAAAGGTCGGGAAGTTTCCGATGCTTGCGAACTCGCGTGCCAAGACGAACCACGAGGGCGACGGATTCGTGAAGGTGATTGCTGACGCGGGCTCGGACCAGGTTCTCGGTGTATGGATCGTTGCGTCGGTGGCTGGCACGATGATCGCGCAGGCGACTCAGGCCATGGAGTTCGGGGCCACCAGCGAGGACATCGCCTACACCTGTCACGCGCATCCGACGCACGCGGAAGCATTGAAGGAGGCTGCGATGGCCGTTCGAGGCAAAGCCATACATATCTGACGATGGGCTTCGGGCTATCGACGGTCCAGCGCGACACATTGGCGCTGCTGGCGGTGATTCGACGACCGCCCTGGAACGGTCCTTGCGCCGGACCCTTTCGTCGCCTTCGATCGCATGTTAGCGAAACGGCCGTTTCGGGTCGTCGCAACCATGGGGAACCAGCATTGGCCCGCACGCAAGCAGCGGATTACGAGGAGCGTCGTGAGGCGATTGTGGAACAGGCGGCGGATCTCTTCGCCCGGCTCGGCTTTCAGGGCACATCGGTGTCAAGTCTGGCCGAGGCGTGCAAAACCTCCAAATCCCTGTTTTATCATTACTATCCTTCGAAGGAAGATGTGCTTTACGCGGTAATGGCATCCCACATCGACCAACTCGTGGTGGATGTGGAAACAGTCGATGCCTCTGGAAAACCGCCAAAGCGCAGGCTGGCCGACCTCGTGCACGCCTTCATGCAACACTACGTGGGAGCAGCTAACCGCCAGAAGGTGCTGCTCAACGAGTTAGGCAGTCTCCCGGGCGACAAGCGGTCCATCATCGTTCAAAAGCAGAAGTGGATCGTCGATGCCGTACGCGACATTCTGATCGCCGTAAGTCCACGCCTTGCTGACGATATGGCGAAGGCCCGCGTGGAAGCTATGCTGCTGTTCGGCATGCTGAACTGGACCCACACGTGGTTCGACCCGAACGGACCGGTCGATGCCGAGACAGTGGCGAACATGATCCTCGAACGCATGACACCGTGGCCGAGCACATAGAGGTGCTACAGGCAACTCTCGGTAACGCCTTGGAGCGACCGGATACCTGCACCGTTGGCGAGTGTGACTGTGTTGCACGGGACGGATCGGTCGTAGCAGGGCAGAATAGAACCCGCAATACCGCTGCGCCTGGCTTCATACAAGCGGTAGACAAACCGACTGGATAGGAGTCGGTTGAGCGCGCGTTTCGTCAGACTTGGGATTTCCGGTCTTGAAAGCTTCAAAGCTTCGCGGAGGCGACCGCGATAAGATTTCTCCAGGCTTGACCGGAATTATTGGATGGAACAGTTGCGGCAAGAACGACATAGCAGAGGCGCTGCGCTGGAGCAACGTAGCAAGGCGCTGCTCTGGGCGATTGAACGGCAAATACCCGGTGCTTCCGCGGCGGCGAGATAGACTTAGAAGAGTGGTTCACAGCTGTCGAATCGTTTGTCAGCAGCATGGACAGGCCGCAACCGCCTGACACGCGACGATGTGTCTTAAGCCGGCACCTCATCCGCGTGTACTTGACCCGGATGACCCTCGACGCTACCGCCGAGCGCCTGAACCAGTCCGGCAACCTGTTGACCGAAGCGCTCCACCAGCCACGCTGCGGCCGGCCCTGGAGGCGTATCGGAGCGGTAGATCACGTCTACCAGATAGTCAAACGCAACCCGGTCGGGCAGGTTGAGCTGGACGAGGCGTTTGAATTGAACGTCTTCGGCCACCATCCACCACGGCATCATGCCCCAGCCCATTCCAGCCATTAGCAACATGTGCTTGGATGCCAGGTCGGCTAGCCGCCATGTTCGGTCGCCGGTCACGCTAAAATCCCGCCCCGCGGTCAGCGAAGACCGGTCATACACGACGAGCTGGGTGTGATGGCGCCCAGCGCCCGGAGGGTGGCCGCCCGCCGGGGAGGACGCGAGTGGATGGCTGGGAGCCGCGACCGGCACCATCCGAAGGCTGCCGACACTGACGCGCTCCAGCGTGTCATAGTCAGCCGCAAACGGACCGCTGACGCCGACCGAGGCGACCTTGCTAAGTACGAGGTTGGCGACCGCACCCAATGTCTCGACGTGAAGGTGGAGCATGACCGTCGGGAACTCGGCGCAAAAGGCAGTCAGCGCGTCAACCACCCGCTCCCTGGGCAGCAAGGAGTCCAGGACGACATGGAGTTCGCCCTCCAGGCCTTGTAGCATCCCCTTCACCTTGGCGCGGAGGCTGTTGACTCCACCAGAAAGGATGCGCGCATCATCCAGAACGATGCGCCCGGCCGCGGTCAGCTGCGGCTTCCGCGTCGTCTCGCGGTCGAAGAGGCGCAAGCCTAGTTCAATTTCCAGATTGGCTATGGTGTAGCTGATGACCGAGGTCGCGCGGTTCAGCTTGCGCGCTGCCGCCGCAAAACTGCCAGTCTCGACTACCGTCATGAGCACACGAAGCTGGTCGAGAGTAGGGCTGCCGGGGTCGGAGGTCATACCGATTCTTTCGAACCTGATTGCCGAAGCTTTTCTAGCTTCCTAAACGACTGGTTTCGTAACTCATAGTCTAAAGCTTGGCTATATCCTCCGCGTGCTGAACTCAGGCTTCAGCGATCTCGCGGATGCCGAACCTGGCCTCGACCCCCTTCACCTCCGCAGCGGGTACGCCCTCAACGAAACACGTATCGCGTGGGTGAGCCTGAGTACCTCGTTGTCGCAGGTGCAGCCGCTGTCCGGAACGCTATACCGGCGCAGTGCCCGGTGTCAGACCACCGCTCTGAGCAAGCGCGGCGAGAAAGCCAGCCCCTTGGAAACGCCGGTCGCCATCTCCTCCACGGCCATGCGCGTCATCCCTCGAGTCGCTCACCTTTCCGGAAAGCGCGTTCGCAAGGAGCGATCCGCCCCAGATGTTCACTGCCGCCGGTCTGCCGGCGGCATACGCAGCATTGCCCCCAGCACTGTCACCGCCAGCGCCGCCAGTGCAAAGGGCAAGAAGGCCGCAGCCGCCAGGCCGCTGAGGTCCGCCAGTCGCCCTGCTAGTAGCGCCGCCGCCAACGCTAGCCCGTAGCTGATGGTGAAGGTCGCGGCAGCGAGACGCGGTACGTCCTCGGTCGCTCCTAGCAGCGAAGGAAGTGCCAGGCCCAAGGTCAGTAGCACCGCCCCTGCGAAACCGGCCAGCCCGGCCCACGCTACCGCGGCGGGACCGGGCATCGCCACGCAGCCCAGCACCCCTGCTAGCAGCAGCGTGCCCGCGCCGACATACGCCGTAGGCCGCCGCACCAGCCGCCCGGCCAGGGCCAGCATCAGCAGCGAGGCTGGAATCTGCGCCAGATTCAGCGCGGTCAGCGCCGGCCGCGCCAAGTCCTTCATGCCATTGGCGGTCAGCCAACCCGGCAGGAAGCCGTTCAGTCCGAAGTAAGTGGCGTTCACGCAGCCCAGCAGCAGGCCCATTCGCCAGACCCGCGCGTCCCGCCAATCCGGCCACCAGCGGGTCGGTGCCGCACCTTTGGTGGACGTTGACCGGCGGCCCAGCGCCGCAACCAGCAGCGCCGTCCCCAGCACCGGCAACGCCCATACTGCGAGCGACGCGCGCCAGCCGCCGCCGATCAGGGGAAGAACCGGCTGCGGCACCCAGGCGACGGGGATCAACTCCCCCATCAGCAGGCCGTTGGTGTAGACCGCTGTCGCGAAGCCGATGCGCGCCGGCGCCCAGGCCCGCACCAATGGCGGCAGCGCCGGCTGCATCACCGCGATGCCAAGGCACATCAGCATGGTCGTCGCGTCCAGGCTCAAAGCGCTGCCCGAAAAACCTCGCGCAACCGCCCCGGACGCGTTCAGCAACAGCCCCGCAACTAATGTCGGTACCGCGCCGAAGCGGGAAATCAGCACTGCGCCGGGCACCGCCGCCAAGGCGAAGAGCAGTGACGGCAAGCCAGTCAGCAAACCGACGTCGGTGGCGTTGAGACCGAGATCAGCGGTGATGCGGGGCAGCACCGGAGGGACTGCCAGGATGGTCACCCGCAACGCTGCGCCCGATAACCAAAGTAACAACAGTGTAAGCGCAAACCTGCGCGGCGCTACGGCCTGTTCCAGCGCTTGGTCCTGCTTGGACGTCATCATGCTTCGGTCACCCTTGCTCGCGGATCGCGGTCAACGATGTCGTAAAAGGAATGAGACACTCTGCTCGCCGATCACGATGCCCAGAAGTCCAACAAGGGCCACGAGAGGCGGCGCTGGCGAGTGGACGCGTAACAAAGCGTAGGTGGCCCCGACAAGGATGCCGACGGCAAGCGAAATTAGGAAGTTCAAAGCTCCGCTCCTGGGTCTTGTGAGATTTCGGGCATCTATGTCGCCATTGCCTCAGGGCGCGCCGCCGATGGTCGGCCGGCTTTCCCGCCAGCTTGCATCTTCGCTGGCCGGGCGATCTAAGGGCGTCGCGTCAGCTCCGCCCGTCCGGTCATCCAACTAGTGGGCTATCTTCTCAAACTCGAACTTGTTCGTGCCAGGGATCAAGCTGTTGACGACGACACCGTGAACGCGAAGGCCCGAAGCGGTCACTACGCCGAAGGATTCGTCCTTATCCGAAATAGAGCGGTCGGCGCCTAGGGCTGTGACGCTGAAGGTGACCGAGCAACCTGGCTGCACGGAATAGGTGCCGGTGACCGAGGACGCGGCGCCGGCTCCGGCCAAGACGCGGTAACCCTTGCCGCTCAGGTTGCCCCTGCCGTCGAACGTAACGAGGCGTTCCGCCATGAAGGGCTTGAATGGAGCTACGGTGCCGTCCTCGCCAGTGACCTCGTACGAGTAATCGCCAGACAGGAGTTCGTTGGTGCATGCTTGTGCTTGCGCAGCCACCGGGCCGAACGAGAGAAAACCTATCAGTTTTATCACTGGAATGACCTTCTGGAAAACCATGCTGTGCCCCCTGTGGATAATGCCATCGCTAGCGACCGAAGAAGCATCCGACGGCCCCTCATTCGGACGGCACCTGCATCCCCCTCACGACAGCAGGGCGCGCGCTTACCGTCGCGAGCCAGCGCTGCAAAGCCGGCTTGTCTCGCAGGCTCTCGGCCAGCGGCTTCGCAAGATCGGTCGTCGCCGCCACAAGCCATGGGTAGCTGGCGATATCGGCGATCGAGTAATCGCTTCCGGCGAGGTAGGGGACTTCAGATAAACGCCGCTCCACCACGCTTAGTAAGCGCCCGGCCTCCTGCGTGAAGCGGTCAATCGCCAGCGGGGCTTTTTCTTCCGAGCGCACGGCGAAGAAACCGAGTTGGCCCAGCATCGGCCCCAGCCCCCCGATCGACCAATACAGCCATTCGAGCGCCTTGAACCGGGCCGGGCCGGAGGGCGCCAACAATTGTCCGGATGTTTCAGCGAGGTAGGTCAAGATGGCACCAGACTCGAAGATCGCGAGTGAGGCGCCATCAGCGGCAGTATCGACGATATGGTCGTCGGTGATGGCCGGTATCTTATTGTTCGGCGCGATCCTCAGGAAGTCGGCCGCGAACTGCTCGTTCCGGCTGATATCAATCGGATGCACTTGATAGGCCATCCCAATCTCCTCCAGCATGATCGGGATCTTGCGGCCGTTGGGCGTGGTCCAGCTGTAAAGATGGATCATCGGTGATCTCCTGCCTCTCGACGCGCGAGTGGTGAAACCACCCGGGGCGTGCGCCGGGTCATCACGCCATCAGCTTGGCGGCGACCCCGGCCACGTGGCGACCAAGGTAGCGGGCGCCATCCAGCTCGTTCTCCGACACCTGCCGGGATCCGTCGGCGCCGGCCAGCGTGCTGGCGCCGTATGGAGTGCCGCCCGACACCTCGTCCAGCGTGAGCTGGCCCTTGAAGGCGTAAGGCAGGCCGACCTCGATCATGCCCTGATGGAACAGCATGGTGTGGATGGCCATCAGGGTCGTCTCCTGTCCGCCGTGCTGGCTGGCGGTGGAGGTGAACGCCGCGCCCACCTTGCCGACCAGCTTGCCCTGTGCCCACAGCCCGCCGGTGGTGTCCCAGAAGTTGGCCATCTGGGATGCCATTCGGCCATACCGGGTGCCGACACCAACGATGATGGCGTCATATGCTTCGAGGTCCGCCGCCTGGGCGACCGGAGCCGCCTGGTCCAGCTTGTAATGGCTGGCGCGGGCGACCTCCTCGGGCACCGTTTCCGGGACGCGCTTGACATCTACCGTTGCACCGCCGAAGCGCGCGCCCTCGGCAACGGCGCCAGCCATCTTCTCGATGTGGCCATAGGCCGAGTAGTAGAGAATCAAAATCTTTGCCATGTCGTCATAGCTCCTGTTAATGCCTTGCCAGCGCGCGGCGGAGGCGCCCCGTCCGGTTGCGGCGTCTGGCTTGCAGTCCGGACGGGGGGGTGATCAGCTTTTGAGGAACGTCAGCAGGTCCTCGTCCATCTGGTCGCCGTTCGTCGCGTAGAAGCAGTGGGGGTGACCTTCGTACACGATCAACTTTGACTGCTCGATCATCTTGTGCGCCCGGATCGCGCTGGCCTGGAGCGGCGCCGGCTTGTCCTCGGTCCCGTGCATAATCAAGGTCGGCACAGTGATCGCCGGCATGTCCGCAACGAAGTCGCCAAAGCTGAACGAATGCGCCATGTCGATCAGCGGCTTCATACCCCCCATCAAGGCCGTGGTGACCGCAGCATCGATGACCTGCTGGCTGGCCCGGTGCGGGCCGCCGACCCCGTACATCGGCGGGAGGAACTCATCTTTAAAGAACGTCGCCGGGTCGTCTGCAATGCTTTTGGCAAGCTTATCGTAACCTGAACCCGGATTACCGTGAGGATTGTCAGCCGATTGCAAGATGCCGGGCGTGATTGACGCCAGCAGGCCAACTTTGATGACGCCCTTTCCCTTGTAGCGGCTCATATAGCGCGCGGCCTCGGCCCCACCCATCGAGTAGCCGAGGACAGTGACGTCACTCGTGGCTCCGGTTGCCTGCATGACGTCTGCAAGGTCGTCGGCCAGCGTGTCCCAGTCATAACCTGCATAAGGCTGGTTCGATCGGCCCAAGCCACGACGGTCATAGTTGATCACCCGGTGACCAGAAGCTGCGAGGCGCATCGCGGTCCTGTCGTACATGTCGGCGTCGAGGGGCCAGCCGTGGATCAGGATGACCGGCGGGCCGCTGCCCCAGTCCTTGACGTAGAGGTTCGTCCCATCACGGGTTTTCACGTAGGGCTTGTCGTAGCTGACGTTCATAGTTGCCTCATTGGAAGCTGTTGTAGAATCGGATTTGGCGGGCGGAGTCGTGTCGCCCTGCGCGTGTGCCGGCACGACTGCACCGATGGCCGTTACTGTGGCCGCGACTGCGCTGCCGATTGTC
>CAXSEG010000055.1:0-6102 GCA_964235545.1 uncultured Acetobacteraceae bacterium | reverse complement strand
GTTCGCGCCGGCAGCCACCGGATTGCCGGCGGTCTCCATCTCCAGCCGCACCAAGCCCCAACTGGCGTTGTCGTAGACGACCACCTTGACCGGAAGTTGGTGCCCGACCGCGGTCATGAACTCGCCAAGCAGCATGGTGAAGCCGCCATCGCCGATCTGGAGCACGACCTGGCGCCGCCGGTCCAGCGCTTGGACACCGTTGGCGATCCCCATCCCCGTGCCGACAGCCTGGTTGTTGAACGAACTGACGATCCGTTGGCGTCCCCTCTGGCGCATCCAGTTAATCGCCCACAGCGTTACCAGCCCGGTGTCGGTGACGAAGATCGCGTCGTCGGAAGCGGCGTCGCTGATCGCCCGGGAGACCGCCTGCGGATGGATCTTGTGCTTGCTGCGTGTTGGATCCGCCTTCTCGTCGAGCATCCTGTCCCATGCCACGCGTGCAACGTTGGTCCTGGTGAGGAACGTGCTGTCGGAGCGCTGCTTCAATTGGTCGAGCAACATCCGGACAGCCGGCCGCACCGAGCCGACGATGCCCAGCTTGACCCTGGCGCGACGCCCCAACACGGTGGCCCGCTCGTCTACTTGGACGACGTTGCCGCCCTGGGGCAGCCACTCGCCGTACGGATAGTCGGTGCCGAGCATGAGCAACAGATCGGCGCCCTTGACCGCGTCCAGACCCGCCCGGGTGCCGATCAGGCCGACACCGCCGATCCAATGCGGGTCGTCGAACGGCAGCATGTCCTGGCCGCGATAGGTGTGCATCAAGGGCGCCCGGAGGCGGTCGGACAATGCGATCAGCCCGGCCTCGGAGCCGCGGCAGCCGGTGCCGCACAGCACCGCCACCGTCTTCGCCCCCTCGATCAGCCGGACGGCCGCTTCGATGTCGTCGGGCGAGGGCGCGACTTCGGGGCGGGGGCGCAGGGTCGCCAAACTCGGCGTCATCCCGGAGACCTTCGCTGGGAACACGTCCTGTGGGATGTTGATGTGGGCGACGCCACGCGCGCCGTACGCCTGGGCAATCGCCTGGTGCAGCACCTGCGCCGCCATCTCGGGCGCGGCGATGACCTGGGTGTAGACGGCCACGTCACGGAACAGCAGGTCGGGCGAGGTTTCCTTGATATAGTCGATCCCGCGAAGTGCAGCGGGCATACCGCCGGTGATGGCGAGCACGGGCGCGTGGTCTAGACTCGCTTCGTAAAGTCCTGCCACCAGATGGTTGGCGCCGGGACCGGTCGTGCCGCAGCACACGCCGAGCCAACCGGTCAGTTTTGCTTGGCCCGCTGCGGCCAGCGCGGCGCCTTCTTCGTGGCGAACACCGATCCATTCCACGCGGTCCTGTGTCCGGATCGCCTCCGAAAAGGGGTTGAGCGCGTCGCCTACGACACCGAACACTTGGCGGACGCCGATGTCGCCAAGCGTCTGCACGAGCATTGTTGCTACCGTCTGTGACATTTGCACTTCCTCGAAGCGAAGTTGCGTTGACGACTGATCACTAGGTTATGCAATGGAATGGTGAATAGACTCGGGATATACTCACACAAAAAACTCGACGGTTACGTTCGAGAAATTTGGCATGTGACCATTTGAGTAACGGTCGCTGATCCCACGCCTGAAGTAGTAGCGCGTTGGGGTCCGTTACGATTCTAGCATTGCGCCGCGTCGGGCAGCTCACCAGTTGCGGCGGTTACAGGCGCCGTGCCTCGGCATGGACGACATGCGCAGGATACTTGCATCCTGGATTCCGGCGCGCAGTAAAACCTCTCGGGCCGATCCATGCTCGGCCACGACTATGAACATCTCGCCGCGGCGAGGCGGAGATACGATCCTTCCACCCTGATGTTGGAGAGCTTGAATGACCGACGACACAGCCCTGAAACCCGATCAGGCGCCCAGGCCGGACCAGGCTGCCAAAGCAGCCGCGATCCGGGCGCTGCACGCCCGCCCTGGTGCCTTCGTAATCCCAAACCCATGGGACGCCGGCACCGCGCGCATCCTGGCGGGGTTTGGCTTCGAGGCGCTGGCCACCACCAGCGCTGGTCTCGCCTACGCCCTGGGGCTGCGTGACGGGGCTGCCAGCCGACAAGAGACGCTTGCCCACGCGCGGGCCATCTTGAAGGCGACGGCACTGCCGGTCTCGGCCGACCTGGAGAATGGTTTCGGCGATGCGCCGGACAGCGCGGCGGAGACGATCGGCTTCGCCGCCGCAGCGGGCTTGGTCGGCGGCTCCATCGAGGACGCAAGCGGCAACCCACCGCATCCCATCTACGAGTTTAGCTATGCGGTCGAGCTGGTTACCGCTGCCGTCGAAGCAGCACAGGGACTGCCCTTCCCCTTCGTGCTGACCGCTCGGGCAGAAAACTTTTTGCACGGCAGGCCGGACTTGGAGGACACCACCCGGCGACTACAGGCTTTCGAGCACGCGGGGGCGAAGGTTCTATATGCGCCGGGACTGCCGACCCTCAATGCCGTCCGCGCCGTATGCGCCGCCGTATCACGCCCGGTGAACGTGCTGGGGGGTGGCAGCGGGGCGGTGCCGTGTGTCGCAGCACTTGCTGCCGCGGGCGTGAAGCGGATAAGCCTTGGGTCGGCGCTCACTCGGGCTACGCTGGGCGCCTTGATACGGGCCGCGCGCGAGATCAGTGAGCAGGGCACGTTCCGGTTTGCGGTAAACGCGCTGCTTTATGCCGAAGCGAACAGCCTCATGCAGCCGACTCCGCCGGGCGCCGGGCGATGAGGGGCCAATCCGGCAGTAATGGCTCGGCTGCACACAACGTGACGATCCGTGCGATGAACAAGACAGACGTGCCGGAATTGCTTCGGCTTATGCGCGCCATCGTCAGCTTTGAGCGAGGCCAGAACTTCCAGCTGAACGAAACGGAACTGGTTCGCCGTGGCTTTGGTGAGCGGCCCGAGTTTGGTGTTTACCTCGCGGACACGGGAACCGGCTCTCTCGCCGGCATGGCTGTCCACTACGAGATCCATTCATGCATACGCTGGAGCCGCTGCTCATGCTGAAGTGGCTCTACGTCGATCCTGCATATAGGGGTGGCCGTGTCGGTCAGAAGCTGATGCGACAGATGGCACTGCACGCGCGTGCAACGGGACATGCAAAGTTCTGCTGGTTCGTGCTGAGCGACAACGTGCCGGCGCAGTCTTTTTACAACAGGCTTGGTGCGACCGAGGACCCCGAGTGGCGCCGGTGGGTGATGCAGGGCGGAGCAATGGACTTCCTGGTGACACGGGCAGACTAACCGCCGCGCTGGAAGTGCGCCTGCGTGGACCAGCTGTTATGGAGCAATCTCCTGGACGATGCCGTTCCCGCTATCTGTCGCGGGCAGCGATCAGGTCGCCGCTCGTCGGGCTGGCGGTCAACGCGATCAACTTCCGCTGCAATTTGCAAGGTCACAAGCATATCGATTTTCTTGAACCTAGATGCCAGAAGTTTGGCGGTTTTCCCAGATGGTGAATTCTCGTAGTGTAACCATCGTGGGACATCGCATACAGTGGTGTTCTTTGGCCGCTATGGAACATGCTCACCGGACCTCTGGCGGAGACAGCAGAGTGCCTGACGACAGAGGCCCCATTGGACAATTCGGAGTTGATCGAGAACCGCGAGTCGTGGCGCGCTGCAGTAGTAACGCTCGCCATTCTATCTGTCGCCTATGGCTCGACCTTGCTGATCGTCGTTGGGCTGCGGGCGATGGAACTGAACCTCGGCGTTCCGCGCTCCGTACTAGCATTTGCCGGCGCACTGACCTGGGTAGGCACGGGACTCGGTGGGATCGTCATGGGATGGCTTGCCGATCGGATCGGCATCCGCGCCTGCGTGCTGATCGGTACGATCAGCGTGGCCGCCGGCCTTGCCCTGGCCTCGACCGGACACACCTGGGCGCTGTTTGTCGGTCACGGCGTGCTGATTGGTTTCCTTGGCATGGGGGCAATCTATCCGCCGCTGGTCATATACGTCAGCCGCTGGTTCGACCGCCGACGCGGCACCGCGATCGCGCTGATCTCCTCCGGGCAGTATATCGCCGGCGTGGTCTGGCCCATCATCTTCGCGCGCCTGATCGCAGGTTTCGGTTGGCGGATCGCTTATCTGGGCTACGCGGGTATGATGTTGCTGGCCATGCTGCCGCTTGCCGCCCTATTCCTCCGCCCTCCACCGGGCTCCTCCCACACCGCCGGCAAGCCGGCGGCTGTCCCGGTTTTGCGGGCGCGCGTGCTCGGGCTGCGGCCCAACGCCGTGCAGGCGATCCTATGCGCCGCCGGCTTTTGCTGCTGCGTGCCGATGGCCATCCCTCAGGCGCATTTGGTCGCCTTCTGTGGCGATATCGGCCTGAGCGCCGCCACCGGCGCTACAATGCTGTCCGTGCTGCTCGGCTGCGCCTTCGTCGCCCGGCAGTTCTGGGGCGCCTTCGCCGACCGTTACGGCGGACTCAAGACCGTGCTCGCCGGCTCCGCCTGTCAGGCCGTCGCGGTCGCTGCCTTCGTGCCGACCCAAAACGAGGCCGGGCTGTTCGCCATTGCCGCCGCTTACGGGTTCGGCTTCTCGGGCATCATCCCGGCCTACGTCGTGGCGATCCGCGACCTGTTCCCATCCGCCGAGGCGTCATGGCGGGTCCCATTGATGCTGTTCACCTCCATGACCGGAATGGCGTTTGGCAGTTGGCTTGCAGGGCGCATCTATGACCATTTCCTGTTCTACGCCCCAGCCTTTGGCGCCGGGGTAGCATTCAACGTCGCCAATCTTGTGTTGGTCGGTTTCCTGGCCCTGCAACAGTCAGGGGGCGGATATGAGACGCACGTCCGGCTCGGTCCTGGTTAAAGAAGTTTTTGCAGCGGATGGCAGACCGGCCGACAGAACGGCTTTGGGGCAAAAAAGTGATGGAAGCAAAGATGCCGCTAAGAACGACACTCTTTTTGTTCGCGACGGTTATTTCTGCCTGGGGAGTCAATTGGACTGTAACGAAGTTCCTCGTCGCGAATATCACTCCTCTCTGGACATCGGCAATACGCACTTCGATCGCTGCCATCGCCCTGCTGGGATTGCTCGTCTGCTTGGGGAAGCTCGTCATACCAAAGCGGGGAGATTTGCCCGTTGTCGCGGCGATCGGCATTTGCCACATGGTGGCCTTCACGGCCCTGATGACTGCGGGCCTGAAATATGTGCCGGCAGGCCGCGCGATCGTTCTCGGTTACACCACTCCGCTGTGGGTCGCTCCTGGGGCATTCTTTTTCCTGAAGGAAGCCATGCCGAAAATGCGCATTGTGGGGGTTCTGATTGGACTCGTTGGATTAGCGGTGATGTTCAATCCACTGACTTTCGATTGGAGTGACTATCGAGCCATCTATGGCAATGGTCTGTTGCTGCTATCCGCGCTCGCTTGGTCGGTAAGCATCCTTTACGTGCGGGCGCACAAATGGATTTCGACACCTTTCCAGCTCGTGTTTTGGGAGACTCTGCTTGCAACCGCGGTTCTGCTCATATTGGCATTCTGGTTCGAAGGATGGCCTCAAATCGTCTGGACGAAGCAAATTGCCCTCGGTTTTGGGTACAGCGGACTGGTAAGCACTGCTTTGGCTTTTTGGGCGATGGCGATGGTGAACAGGAGTGTGCCCGCCACTGTGACGTCATTAGGTATCTTGGCGACACCCGTGGTGGGGATCGTGAGTTCGGCTTTCTTTCTGAGTGAGCGGATCGACCTTCCCTTGATATTCGCAACGACCATTATCCTGGTTGGCGTCACGCTTGGCACTGTGCCCTGGAGCAGCTGGATGCGCTCCAGCGTTGTTCCAAATCAGCTCGGATAATGACTAACGAGTACGCTGAAGTGACTGTGTGCCAATAGGAGATGACATGAAGTATGCTGCGATTATCGAGTACGGGAACGATATGGCCGGCCTAAAAGCCAACCATCCCGCTCATCGAACGTACCTTCGGACTTTTCTCGAAAACGGTCAGTTGCGAGCCGCCGGACCATTTACCGATAATGCCGGAGCATTATGGGTTATAGATGCCGATACTGCGGAAGCGGCTGAGGAAATCGTCAAGGGAGACCCGCTGGTTAATGCTGGTGTCATTACAAGTTGGAAGATAAGGCC
>CAXSEG010000054.1:0-17856 GCA_964235545.1 uncultured Acetobacteraceae bacterium | reverse complement strand
AGCGTCAGCGCCACCACCACCTCGATATTGGAGTAGCGCAGCAGCCCGGCGAGCCCGCCTTTTGCCCCCCCCTTCACGACGTTGCGCCCGCGCGCCTGGGTCAAGCCCGAGTGGAGGTAGATCGCGTGCGGCATCACGGTGGCACCGACGATACCAACTGCTAGCCCCACTTCGTCGCCACCGGCTAGCGCCGGATGGATGACCTGGCGCACAGCTGCGGCCCAGTCGGGCGGCGTCAGCACCAGTTCGATCAGGTAGCTGAGTGTGATCACGCCGACGAGGGCGGTGATCGCGATCTCGAGCGGGCGGTAGCCGCGGCGGTCCAGCATCAGGATGGCGTAGGTGGCCACCGCCGTAATCACCATCCCGGCCAGCAGCGGCAGGTGGAACAGCAGCGAGAGCCCAATGGCACCCCCCAGGAACTCGGCCAGGTCGGTCGCCATCGCCGCGACCTCGCTCACCGCCCACATCGCGAGCACGATGGGGCGGGAGAAATGCGCCCGGCACAGCTCCGCCAGGTTCTGCCCGGTCGCGATACCAAGCCGGGCGGACAGCGCCTGGAACAGCATCGCGGCACCATTGGCCAACAGTACGACCCAAAGCAGGCCGTAGCCGTATCGCGCGCCCGCCTGGATGTTGGTCGCGAAATTCCCCGGATCGACATAGGCCACCGACGCGACGAAAGCCGGCCCGACGAAGGGCAACAGCGCGCGCAATCCACGGCGTTCCCCCGCCAATGCCTCGGACATGGCTTGGTCGGTGCGGGCGCTCAGGCCGGCCAGGGGACGGGTTTGGTCGCTCATGACCCTGATGTAGCGTAGGCTACACTCCGGTCAATAGACATGAGTTTGTTGGTCCCGCCCAGCTTTGCTACGCAACGGGACTGGAGGAGACCGATGGACGCGAACGACCAGACCCTGCCGGAGGAGCCCACCCAAGCGCTGCGGTTCGAGAAGGCGCGCACGGCCCGGGGTGCCGCGATGCTCGAGGATTACGCCGAGCTGATCGCCGACCTGCTCGCCGCCGGCGGCGAGGCGCGCGCTACGGACATCGCCCGGCGTTTCGGCGTCTCCCACGCCACCGCCGTGAAGACCATCGCCCGGCTGCGGCGCGAGGGGCTGGTGACGGGCAAACCCTATCGCGGCGTGTTCCTGACATATGCCGGGCAGGTGCTGGCAGACCGCGTGCGTACCCGCCACCGGCTGGTGGTAGACCTGCTGGTGGCCGTCGGCGTCCCGCTCGAGGCGGCGGAGAGCGATGCCGAGGGGATCGAGCATTACGTGTCGGACACGACGCTGGACGCCTTCGCGCATTTCCTGCAGCGCCCGACCGATCGACGGTGAAATGACCGTTGAACCGGCTTCCGTGCTGGACGACCTGCTGCGCGCGGCGGTGGCGCGGTTCGGCGGCCGGCGCGCGATGGACTCCCTGCGGTCCCTAGGCCGGTCGCAGCGGTCTCTGCACCGGTTGAGTTGCATCTGCTATCGTCTGCCGCGATTGCACTTAAGTGCGCCGGTTCTCCAGCAGTCTGGGCAGGGATTCCGTTAGGAACCGTTACCACATGACAGGATTTGTCAGTTCAGCATCGTTTCTATGGCAAAAGTCACTTTACAGCTGCTAACTGCGCAAGCTCGGTGACTTGGTTCTCATGAAAGTGTTGGCTGCAACGTGCCTCTGCACCATGATCGCCCACGTGAGTGGATCGTGACGGTTCGGCCGCTGGATATCGCGCAGCTCCTCAGATGTTCACCAAAGATAGCGAGAGTGCCGTAATCATTCTAACTTCGATCCAACCCGTGCGCTTCTGCGCCGGACTAGCATGGAAGAATCGATCGATGTCGTGCTCAGCAAACATGGTCAGGGCGATCGAGCCCAAGCAGCCACCCGGTCTGGCTCTCACCCAAGCGGGGATGCGCTGATGCCGATCAAGCGGCGGCCGGCCTCGCCAGAGTCCGGTGCCGGGCAGGCGGGATTCGTCGCTCGTCTGCAACTCGTCGCGGCGGAATGGCCGAGCGCCGACCGTCTGGCGAAGGCCACGGGTGTTTCGGCCTCGGCGTTCCGCAAATGGCTGAAAGGCGAGGCCGAGCCCAGCCGTGACCGGCTGGTAGCACTGGCCGCCGCCGCCGGGGTCAGCCTGGCATGGCTGGCGCAGGGAGAGGGCCCGGAGCCCGATTTTGCCGCGTTGGGCGCCCATGCCAACAACCGCCGCCCGTCGGACGTGCTGAGTTCCGCCCGGTTCCTGGTGCTCCCGACGAGCGCGACGGCCGCGTCGGCCGGCTCCGGGCGGGTGAACACGGACGGGGCGACCGAGTTCATCGGCTTCCGCCACGACTGGCTGCGCACGGTGTTCGGGCGCGAGCCGGCCGACCTCATGCTGGAGACGGCGATCGGCGAGTCGATGGAGCCGCACATCCACAATGGCGACATCCTGCTGGTGGACAGGACGGACACAACCTTCCGCAATTTCGGCGTCTATGTCATCGAGGTGCGGGAGGAGCGCCTGGTCAAGCGCGTGCAACGCAAGTTCGACGGCAGCCTGATCCTCATCAGCGACAACGCCGTCTACCAGCCGGAGAACATCGAGGCGGAGTTGGCCAAAGAGGTCCGAGTGCTCGGGCGGGTGATCTGGCGGGGTGGCCCGGTTTAGCCGCGCGAACTGTCCGGCCGGCGCTTACTCGGCGGCCTTGGCCACCGCGCCCGCCGTGCTGTCCTCGATCGCGCGCCGCAGGATAGCGACGCCCAGATCCAATTCTTCTTCGGTGATGGTCAGCGGTGGTGCGATCCGCATCACGCCGCCGGAACTGCCGGCACGCACGATGTTGGCCGACAGGCCGAGCACCATCGCGCGGTCGGTCACCGCGTCCGACAGCGCGGCCGCCGGGTAGCCGGGCGTGTCGGCAAATTCGATCCCCATCAGCAAGCCGCGCCCGCGTACGTCGCCGATCGCCGGGTGATCGGCCTGGATCGCCTGCAAACCCGCGCGAAGCCGAGCCCCCATCACCGCGGACCGGGCCGCCAAGCCGTCGCGCTCCACGATCTCGAGCACTTTTAGGCCGACGACGGCCGGCAGCGGATCGTTCACGTGCGTTGTGTAGAACAGGAATCCGCGTGCATCGCATTCGTCCGAGATGGCGTCCGTCGTCATCACCGCGGAGAGCGGCAGGCCGGCGCCAAGGGTTTTGGACAGGGTCAGGATGTCCGGCACAACCCCGTCGCGCTCGAACGCGAACATGAGCCCGGTGCGGCCGATTCCGGTCTGCGCCTCGTCGAGGATCAGCAGCATGCCGCGTGCCCGGCACTTGGCCTGCAGCGCATGCAGGTAACCCGGCGGCAGGTCCAGGATGCCGCCGCTGGACAGGATCGGCTCGGCGATGAACGCGGCCAGGTTGCCTGTGCTCTGCCGGTCCAGCAGGTCGAAGCTGTCGTCGAGCTCCTGCTCCCAGGTCACGCCGGCGAATCGGGGCGCGTAGGGGTTGGGCGCCGGAATCGCGAACGAGCCTGCGGCCACCGGGCCGTAACCACGCCGCCCGGCCTTGTAGGTGGCGGATGCTGCGGCGCCCGTCATGCCGTGCCAGGACTGGGCGAAGGCAGCGACCTCCCACTTGCCGGTGACCAGCTTGGCCATACGGATCGCCGCCTCGTTGGCCTCGCCGCCGGTGGACAGCAGCATGACCCGGGGCAGCGCCGGTACCAGCCCGGCCAACTGGTCCGCCAGTGCGATCACAGGTTCGCTGAGCATGGAGGAGAACAGGTGGACGAGTTTGCCCGCGCCCTCGCGGATCGCCGCGGTGATCTCGGGGTGCGAGTGGCCGAGGATGGCACTCATCTGGCCGGAGGTGAAATCGAGCACGCGGCGGCCCGCCGCATCGTACACGAAGGCGCCGCTGGCCCGGTGGGCGATAAACGGCACGAACTCGCCGCCAAAGCGGAGCAGGTGGCGGGCTGGATCGACGTTGCTGTGCAGCATGGATGGTCCTGCAAGGACGTTATGACGACAATGCTGGCCCATTTCGCCCGGGTAACCTAGCGTTGTTTGGCCCGGCACGCACTGGACCGTCTCTCATCGGCTACGTTTAACGATCTTCAGATAGGACCACCGAATTCGCTTGCGAGATAATCACGCTGCCTTAAGGTTCCAAAAGTAACGCGAACTTGTCCTTAGGAATCTTTGATGCGCCGTTTTATCGCTCCGCTCGCCGCCTGCTTCGCCCTTGGTGCCTGTGCCGTCAACCAGCCGGGCACCAGCCCAAGCGCCTTTGATGGAACGTATCAAGGATCCATGACACTCACCCATTCCAACAACCAGGGAGGGTCCGGTGGCAACGGCTCCGCTTGTGGCAGCGCGGGCCAAAAGGACGGTTCGCTCATGGTGCAGAATGGTAACGTCATCTGGGTCAATGGCGGCGGCAACGTCTATGCCCCGATCGCCAAGGACGGCTCGTTTGCGGCTCAGAACGGTTCGACCTACTTCTCGGGCAAGATCACGAATCGTGCCATGGTCGCGCGCGGCAACATCTCCGGCTGCCATACGATCTACGACCTCCAGCGTCAGGCCTAACTTCTCGATCTGGGCCGGCGCTCGTCGCTGGCCAGTCGACCACGGCACCGGGCCGGCCCGTTGCGCAAGCAGGGCGGGCCCGTTGTACGTCTACCCGACGGTGCACAGCCTGCACAGCAAGTCAGACCATGTGAACGACATGTAGAAGCGATCACTCTTCCCCGAGAGAGAAAGCTTTACCCTCGACTGAAGCTGACGGCGTGAACGAGGTCGGCGTTACTCGCTGACCATCACTGTATCGCCCACCGGGATCGGCACGGTGTCGGCGTCCTTGAGCACGCGCCAGGCGCCGCCGGCCAGCACCTCGGATGGCCGGAAACGGGCCTTGTAAGCCATCTTCGCACTCTCCGGCACCCAATAGCCCAGATACACGTAAGGCAAGCCCAGCACCCGTGCGCGCTCGATCAGCCACAAGATGGCGTAGTTGCCCAACGAGCGGCGCTCCAGCTCCGGGGCGAAGAAACTGTACACGGCCGACAACCCGTCCCCCAGCCGGTCCGTCAGGCAGCCGCCAACCAGGCGGTCGTCGGTGTCGCGGAACTCCACGATGCAGGTCTCGATGGGGGTGTCCTCCACCATCGCGCGATAGTCGTAGAAACTCATGGTGGCCATGTCGCCGTCGCCGTGGCGGGCGAGCTGGTAGCGTTGGAACAACTGGAACTGCTCGGCGGTGGCGCGGGCGGCGACCTCGTAGCCTTCCACCTGGGCGTTGTAGCGCGCGATCCGTCGCAGCGTGCGGTCCGGCTGGAAGCTCGCCACAGGGATGCGGATCGGCACGCAGGCGTTGCAGGCCGGGCAGACCGGGGCGTAGGCGATGTTGTGGCTGCGGCGAAACCCGGCGCGGGACAGGCGGTCATGCAGCCCGTCGCTATCCGGGCCGGTGATCTCGGTCACCACCTTGCGCTCGGTGCGGCCGGCAACGTAGGGGCACGGCAAAGGCGCCGTTGTGTAGAAGAACTGCGGCCGGCGCGGAGGCTTGTAGGTCATCGGTGCCCTATCGTCCACGTCACGCACGAATCGGTCAACCATCCGTTACGGGTGCAGCGCGATCGTTGCATCTCCGCCCACCGTCTCTGGCCCAATCATGACACTGCTGCCGTCCCGCCAGCGCTGCAGCAGGTCGGCCGTGTGCGGGCTGAGCGGGTAGCCGGACTGGCCGGGCGCGGTGATGAACAGGCTGCGGTCGAGGTCCGCCAGGTCATACACGCCGCGGTAGCCGGGCCCGTGCACCGCGTCGAAGCTGCCGGGCCGGCTGCCGCCGCGAAAGATCGTGGTGTCGTCGCCGGGCTGCGGGATGTGCCGGCTGAATGGCGGCAGCACCGGGTCGGCGAAGGTCGCGATGTGCACGTCCCCCCAACGCCACTTCGCCGGGTCGGGGCCGAGCCTCGCCACCAGCGGCGGAAGTGCCTCGTCCAGCGCCTGGTCCAGCAACGGGCCGCAATCGCCACCGCACCAGGCGGCACCGTGCGGGCCGAGCTGCCAGGCCGCCATGTCCGCCCAAGGCCGGGCGGCGTTAGCCGGGACGTGGTTGTGTTCCAGCGCCAGCCGCTCGAAGCGCTGGATCCAGGCGTTGAAGATCAGCGGCTGCGGAAGATCCATCGACATCCGCCCGTCCCAGCCGGACAGCAGGGCTGCGGCACGGCCGGGCAGCCCGTCGCGGCGGGGGCGGGCGAGCAGGTCGGGCAGCACCTGTTGGGCGAAGCTGCTGGTGACGTCCACCTGCATGGTGGCGAAGTCGGCGGCCGAGAGCTTGCCGATACCGAGCAATTGCCGGACGCGCCGGGCACGCCAGTCGCCGAACCAGTCGCGGCCCATGAACACGGGGAAGTCCGGCGGGGCCGTCCGCTCGTTGGTGTTGACGATGTGGCCGCTCGCCGGGTCAAGCACGTGCGGCAGTTGCTCGCCGCTGGCCCAGCCCACCCAATCATGCGCGCCGTCCGCCCCTGGCTCGGGCCAGTCCCCGTCGCCGGCGCGGCGGATGGGGACGCGGCCGGTGGTGAACTGGCCGATGCCGTTGCGGTCCGCCACCAGCAGGTTCTGCACAGGGGAGGTGATCAGCGGCGCCGCGCGCCCCGCCTCCGCCACCGAGCCGGCGTGGTTCAGCGCCAGCAGGCCGGTCGCGGCGTCGTCGCCGGGCTGGAGGTTGGCCATCTCGGCCGCGTAGACCATGCCATTTGGCGCCGGGTAGCGCGCCAGGTCGCTGACCACTGGGCCGTGCCGGGTCTCGCGGACGGTGATATCCTCGCCCGGGCCGCCACGGACGCCGATATGCTCGACGCGGGTGATGAAAGGTTGCGGCCCGTCCGGCGTGGCGTAGCGACCGTCCGGCAGCACGGTCTCGGTGAAAACGTCCTGCGTGTCGGCGCCGTTGGTGGTAAAGGTCCAGGCGACGCGGCTGTTATGGCCGATGACGATCAGCGGCACACCAGGTGCGGTGGCGCCAACGAGCGTGCCGAGCGGCGTGTCGATCCGCGCCAGGTACCAGATGCCGGGCTCACTGTACGCCAAATGCGGGTCGCCGGCGAGCAGCGGCGCGCCCGTGGTGCTGTGCGCGCCATCCACCGCCCATTCGTTGGAGGCGGTGTCCGGCAGGGTGAACGGGTCCGGGAAGTGCGGCACGGCGGCCCGGATACCGGCTGCCAGCCCGGCGAACCGCGGCTCCGTCAGGGCAGCGCTGGGAGCCGGCGTCGTGTCCTGCGGCGGCCAGAGCGCGTCGATCATGGCGCGTGGCACGGTGGCGGTCAGGGCGGCGCGGCTCAGCTCCGTGTCCCAGTTGCCGGACAGGTACATGCCCATCGTCTTGCCCCAGAGCAGGCTGTCGACCGCATTCCATGGCTCCGGCCGGCCCAGCACGGCGAATTGGACGGCGCTCCAGCGGCCATGCACGGCAGCGTAGGCGTTCACCCCGCGCGCATAGGCCTCGAGCATGGTGCGGGTCTCGGCTGGCAGCGTCGCCATCTCCTCCTCGGCCCGGTGCTTCAGGCCGAGCACGCGCATCGTGCGGTCGAACGGCACCGCCCGCTCGCCGGCCAGTTCGGCGATGCGGCCGGAGGCGGCGCGGCGCATCAGCTCCATCTGGAACAGCCGGTCCCTGGCATGCACCCAGCCGAGAGCGGCGGCACCATCCTCCGCCGTGGCGGCGCGGATGCGTGGGATGCCATTCCCGTCGAACACGACGGAGACGGGGGCGGACAGGCCCGGAATGGCGGCCGACTCGTCCGGCAACGGGCGGCAGAGGAATAGCACCGCGCCCACGCCATAGACTGCCAGCAGGACCAGACCCGTCAGGAAGCCGCCAACCCGATACACCACACGCACGATCCACATGGCCGGCACCATGGTCCGGCGGCGGGCGGAGCGGAAGTGGCGCGCACGCGGTGTGGTTAAAGGCCGCGGTCTTGCCCGGTTCGACGCCACGGTGCCATCGTGGCGTCACCGCACTGAACCGGAGCGCCGCCGGCCATGAACGACCACCTCCCGCCCGAGCCCGGCCATAATGGTGGCCCGGCCCTGGAGCCCGGCGACGAGCCGGCCGGCTGGCGCCTGTGGTGCTGGCACCGGGCGCGCAAACGGGCGTGGTCTGCGCCGCGGAAGGTGGCGCTGCGGCTGGAACGGGCCGAGGCCCTGGGCGTCACCTACCGCGGCTATACGTTGGAGATCCTCGAACGGGGGCGTTGCGGCTGAGTGCCGGCGGCGGGCCTGACGGACTGCTGGTTCGCCAGTCCCGCGGGCGGGTGGCGCAGGTCCGTGGTGTGGCCGCAGAATCCGCCGCCTGCACCGCGCTCGTTGCCGACGGCTGGACGGTGCTCGCTCGTCGCCTGCGTACGGCGGCCGGAGAGGTGGATGTCGTGGCCGAGCGTGCGGGCCTGCTGGCGCTGGTCGAGGTGAAAGCCCGTCCGGACCTCGCCGCCGCCGCCGCCTCGCTCGGTCCACGGCAGCGTGCCCGGCTGATCGCCGCCGCGGAGATCATCGTCGCCGATCATCCGGCATGGGGGTCGGCGGGGATCCGGTTCGACGTGATGCTGGTGGACGCAGCCGGCCGGGTGCGCCGCGTGGCGGACGCGTTCCGCATTGGGGATGCCACTCGATAGCGGCGAATAGCTGAATACGATTGTGCTCGAAATACGATCGTGCTCAGACTGCCATCGTGCTCAGTCCGGGGTCGTCGTGCTGGATTCGAAACTCCTCAACCTGCTGCGGTGCGCCGGATGCCGCTCCCCCCGGCTGGCCGATCATGGCGCCGAGCTTGCTTGCGCGGAGTGCAGCCGGGCGTTTCCGGTGCTGGCCGGCGTCCCCGTGATGATCCCCGACGTTACGCCCGAGCGCGGTCCGATGCTCGACCCGGTGGATGCAGCGGCGTTGATGCAGCGGCTCGGCATCGCGCAGGGCCCGGTCGAAATGCTGCGTGTCCGCCGCGCCTCGGCGGCCCGGGCGCGGGTTCCGGCCGGGCTGTCCGGCCTGCTGTCGCAGGATGGGGTGGTGCTCGGGGCCGCGCCGGCCGCCTTGCCAGGATTCGTGGGCCGGCTGCAGATCGAGTGGCTGGGCGACTACCTCCCGCGCGCGATGCCGCCCGGTGCCACGCTGACGGCCAATATCCGGCTGCGCAACGCCGGCAAAGTCGTGATTCCCGCGGCGGGCGAGGAACACGTAACGGTGGCTGCGCGCTGGTCCGATAGCGACGGCGCCGCGGCCGGCGAAGCGCGGACCAGGCTGCCGGCCGATCTGGCACCGGGCCAGGTGCTGACGCTGCCTGTCGTGTTGCAAACCCCCGCCCACCCGGGTCGCTACACGATGTCCCTGCAGCTGGTCGAGGAAGGCCTGCGTTGGCTCGACCCGGCCTATGGCCCCATTCCGGTCGACGTACGTGAAGGCGCCGGCTTCGTGCCTCCGGCACACTGGGTGCTGGGCCCACCGCAGGAGGACCGTGCCCCGCAATTGATGCGCGCGTGGCTCGCCGGTCTGGCCGCACCCCGGCCGCGCGTGCTGGAGCTGGGCACCGGCGCCTGCTCCCTCGCGGCCCAGGCGGGGTATGACGCCGTGACCGTGGCCGGCGACCTGCTCGCGCTGCAACTGGGCCGCCTGGTGCCGCACCCGGCGGCGTTGTCCGTGTGTGCCGACGCCGCGGATCTGCCCTTTGCCGAGCCCGCCTTCGACGCCGTGCTCTGCGTCAGTGCGCTGCGGAGCATGGCCGACCCGGCGCGCACGCTGCGCACCCTGCGGGACCATGTGCGCCCCGGCGGCTTCATCGGCCTGTTCAACGAGCCGGCCGGCCATGTGCTCCCCGGCACCGACTCGGACGATCGGCTGGCGGAGCTGCAGCGCGGCCTGAACCCGCAGCAGTTCAGCTTGTCCGAGATCGCCGGCATCGTCCGGAGCGCCCGGTTGCGCGTCGTGGCGCTCACCATGGATGGCGGGTCGCTGAACGCGCGGTTGGAACCGGAGGGTGACGATGCCTGACACGAACCCGGCCGGCTCGCTCCTGGCAGTAAGCGCGGTGGAGATGACCGACGCGATCTGGGCCGAGGCCGCCCGGCATCCCGCCGCCGCTCCATCCGGCTTGCCGGCGCTGCTGGCGCTCGAAGGCACCGCGTTCATCGAGGCGGCGTACGAGGCCGTGCTCGGGCGTGCCGTGGACGCGGTCGGCCTCGCCAACCTGACCGCCGAACTGGCGACTGGGCGCAGCAAGGTGGATCTGCTTGCGGATTTGCATCGGAGCCCGGAGGGGCAGCGCACCAACCGCCCCATCGCCGGCCTGCAATCGCGGTTCATCGCTCGGCGCTTCTACCGCGTGCCTGTCCTAGGCAGGCTGGCGCGGGCCGGGGCCAGGTTGTTGCGGCCGGCCCGACCGGCCGTTTCAGCGGACACGACGCTGCGGGCGGAGATCGCGGCGCGGTTGGGAGCCTACGAGCACGCCATCGACACCTGGCGGCGGGCGATCGAGGCACGGATGCACGAGGTGCAAATCGCGGCCGACATCGGCACGCGCCGGCTGGCGGTGATGCAGGCGGCCCAGGATGCGTTCTCACGATCGGTGCTGGCGACGCAGGCCGAACAGCAGGACCGGCTGTCAGGCCTGGGCGAGCGGAGCGCCGGGTTCGCCCGCCAGATCGCGGCGGCCGAGCACGGCCTCACCGAGTCCGTCCTGGCGATGGCCGACGATGTGGCCAGCCACGGACGGCGGCTGAACGGCGTGGAGCGCGGGATCGCGCAAGGCGACGTGGAGGCGCGGATCGAAGCGGCGGCCGGTGCGCTGCGGGCGGAGTTAGATGCGCGCGTGATCGTGGCCGAGGCGAGTGCCCGGCAGACCCGGCAGATCGTGCACGACCAGCAGCGCCGCATCGGGCTCATGCTGAACGCGCTGCGCGACCGCGTGCCGGCGGCCGTGCAGGCAGAGGACGACCATGCCCTCGACGGACTGTATCTGCAGTTCGAGGACCGCTTCCGTGGCAGCCGGGCCGACATCAAGCAGCGCCAACGCGTCTACCTGCCGCGCCTGCGCGAGCGCGGGCTCGGCACCGCGGACCGCCCCGTGCTGGACATCGGCGCCGGGCGGGGCGAGTTCCTGGAGCTGCTGCGCGACGAGGGGCTGGCAGCGCGCGGAGTAGACCTCAACGGTGCCATGGTCGCCGCCTGCCTGGAGGCCGGGCTCGACTGCGTGGAGGGGGACGCGCTGGGTCACCTGGCGGCGCAACCGGCCGGGTCGCTTGGCGCCATCACCGGGTTCCACATCGTCGAGCACATCCCGTTCAAGCTGGTGGTGCGTTTGCTGGACGAGGCGCTGCGGGTGCTGGTGCCGGGCGGCCTGGTGATCTTCGAAACGCCAAACCCGGCCAATATCCTGACCGCGAGTCGTTATTTCTACCTCGACCCGACGCACCGCAATCCGCTGCCCGGCGAGATGATGGCCATGATCGCCGAGGCGCGCGGCTTCGCCGATCCGGAGATCGTGGCGTTGCATCCGATGGAGGCGCGGTTTCCTGGCACGGACCGGCTTTTGGCCAGTGCGTTGGATGGGATATTCCATGGGCCACAAGACTACGCGCTGATCGCCCGGCGACCCCTTGACCCCTTATAGCCAGGTGTCCAGAGGACGACTGTCCTCTGGTGGGGTGTGGGGCAAAGCCCCAAGCTTGCGCTAAATGCGGATCGCGATCGCGACAGTTCAGGTGCCCTTCGTCCGCGGCGGCGCCGAGATGCTCGCCGACAGCCTGCTCGCTGCGCTGCACGAGGCAGGGCACCAGGCGGAGATCGTCTCCCTCCCGTTTAAGTGGTATCCGCCCGCCCGCGTCCCGGACCACATGCTGGCGGCGAGGCTGATGCAGGTGGCCGGCGGGGTCGACCGGCTGATCGGGCTGAAGTTCCCCGCCTACCTCATGCCGCACCCGTCCAAGCGCCTGTGGCTGCTGCACCAGCACCGCAGCGCCTACGACATGTGGCACACCCCGTTCAGCGACCTGCTGCACGCCCCGGACGGCGCCCATGTGCGCAGCGTGATCCGCAGGGCCGATGCCGCCGCGTTCGAGGGCTGCGAGCGGATCTTCACCATCAGCCGCGTCGTCAGCGAGCGGCTACGGCGGTTCAACGGGATCGACGCGCCGCCGCTGCACCATCCGCCGCCGGGCGCGGACCGGCTGCGCCCGGGGCCGTATGGCGACTACGTTCTGGTGCCCAGCCGGGTGAACGAGAGCAAGCGGCAACACCTCGCCATCGAGGCCTTGGCGCTGACCCGGCAGCCCGTGAGGCTCTGCTTCATGGGGGCCACGGACGCGCCGCCCTACCACGCCGCACTGCAGGCCCGGTGCGCGGCGCTCGGGCTGGACGATCGTGTCGCCTGGCGCGGCCGTGTGGAAGAGGCGGAGCGGCTGGCGTTGTACGCCGGCTGCCTGGCCGTGCTGTTCGCGCCGCTGGACGAGGATTACGGCTACGTGACACTTGAGGCGATGCTGTGCGCCAAGGCGGTGCTGACGGTGGACGAGGCCGGCGGCCCGCTCGATTTCGTCGCGGGTAGGGAGGCCGGCCTGGTCGGCGCTCCCGAGCCGGCAGAGCTGGCGGCGGCGCTGGACCGGATGTGGACCGACCGTGGCCGCACGGCGGGGTGGGGCCGGGCCGGGCGGCAGCGTTATGCGGAATTGGGACTGGGCTGGTCCACCGTGCTGGACGGCTTGCTGCACTGATGCGGATCGCGGTGGTGCTGGCACGGGCGCCGTTCGTCCAGGAGTTGGCGGGGTTGCACGCGGCCAATCTGTGCCGCGCGCTGCATGCCGCCGGGCACGAGGCGGAGATCGTCCTCATCCCGTTCCAGCCTGGCCCGCCCGAGATCATCTTGTCGCAGATGCTGGCCTGCCGCCTGCTGGACCTGACGGAGAGCATGGGCACCCGGATCGACCGGGTGATCGGGCTGACTTTCCCGGCCTATCTCGTGGCCCATCCGGACAAGGTGCCGTGGGTGCTGCACCAGTATCGGGCTGCCTACGATCGGTGGGACCGGCGCGACGGCAGCCTGTACGGCGCGGCGGGCGGCGTCGAGGCGCGGGACGCGATCCGCAGCGCCGACACGCGGCTGATCCCGCAGGCCCGGGCCGTGTTCGCCGGCTCCCGCGCTGTCGCCGGCCGGCTGGACCGGTGCAACGGGATCGCGGCCGCGCCGCTGTCTCCGCCACCGCCCCTGGCCGGACGCTACCGCAGCGCGCCCGCCGGTGGTTACCTGCTGATGCTCGCCGGGGCCGGCCCCCTGGAGCGGCACGGCCTGGTGCTCGATGCGCTGGCCCGCACGCGCTGCCCTGTCCGCATCGTCTTCGCCGGCGATGACGGACGTTTTGCCGGCCGCGCGGACGACGGCACCGCCTGGCTCGGGCCCGTGACGGAGGAGCGGCGAATAGCGTTGCTGTCCGAGGCCGTGGCCGTGCTGGTGCCGCCGCTGGATGCTGAGGGCGGGACTACCGCGCTGGAGGCGTTGGCCTCCGCCCGGGCCGTGATCACCTGCACGGATAGCGGGGCCCCGCTGGAAGTCGTGGCGCATGGCCGCAACGGTCTGGTGTGCGAGCCGGGGGCGGCGGCACTGGCCGATGCGATGGACCAGCTCTGGGCCGACCGGACCCGTGCCCGCGCCATGGGGGAGGACGGGCGCGCCCGGTATGACGCGTTGGGATTGAGCTGGGAGCACGTGGTGCGATGCCTGCTCGGCTGAACCTGTTCTCCCCCCTGCCACCGCAGCGTAGCGAGATCGCCAACCACTCCCTGGTCGTCGCCGAGGCGCTGAGCGAGGTGGCGGAGGTCACGCTGTGGACGGCACAGCCCGAGCCGCCGCAGGTGAGGTCGGACATGCCAGTGGTCCGCTTCGACCCGGCGGCGATGGATTGGAAGCGGCTGAACCAGGCGCACGCGACCATCTACAACATCGGCAACCACGCAGCGTATCACGGCGCGATCTACGACATCGCGCGCCAGGCACCCGGCATCGTCGTGTTGCACGACCTGAACCTGCAGCATCTGTTCGCCGGCTACTCGCAGAACGGTGAGGCGGGCCGGGCCTTTTACCTGGACAGCATGCTGCGGACCCATGGCCCGGCGGCGCTGGCCGATGCCGAGCGGCTGCTGGCGGGGGACGAGGCGCTCGACGCGGTCGCCGCGCGTTGGCCGATGACGGCCGCTCCACTGGATACGGCGCTGGCCGTGGTGGTGCACAACGCAGCCGAACGCGATGCGCTCGCCAGCCAGACGCGGATGCCGGTGCATGCCGTGCCGCTCGCCTTCCGGTTGGAGCCGGAGCCACGGCGCGTATCGGGCGGCAGCACGCTGCGGCTGGTCATGTTCGGCTTCCTGGGCTCGAACCGCCGGGTCAGCCAGGTGCTGGACGTGATCGCGGCGTTGCCGGATCAGGATGTGCGGCTGGATATCTACGGCCTGGTCGCCGAGCCCGGGCCGGTCGAGCGACAGATCGCGGGCCTTGGCCTGGCGGGCCGGGTGACGTGCCACGGCTACGTGCCGGAAGCGGCGTTGCGGGCGGCGCTGCTGCGGGCCGATTTGGCGATCAACCTGCGCTACCCGTCGATGGGCGAGGCGTCGGCCAGCCAGTTGCGGATCTGGAATGCCGGCCTGCCCTCGGTGGTCACCCGGGTCGGCTGGTATGCGGGGCTGCCGGCAGATGCGGTGTTCTTCGTCGATCCGGACCGTGAGGCGGAGACCCTGGCCGCGCATCTGGCGGCGCTACGGCAGGACCCGGCGCGTTTCCACGCAGCCGGCCGCCGTGGCCGCGCGCAGGTGGCGGAGCGGCACCGGCCGGAACACTATGCGCGGGCGCTGCTGGATATCGTGGCCCAGATCCCGGCCCTGCATGCGCGGCGGGCGGCCTTCGGCCTGTCCCGGCGGGCGGCGCAGCTGGGCATGGAGATGGCCGGGATCGAAGGCGTGGCGTCAGGCGCGGAGCCGTTGGGCGCTGCGGTGAGCGGGCTTTTCGACGTCCCGTTTTAGGGCAGGTTCACAGTCCCGGCAGGCAGCCGGCGAAGCTCCGGTCCGTGACGCCTTCCGCTTGCATGGCGACCCCGGCCGTCGCGTCCACGAAGGGGCGGGAGCGGGGGGAAATATTGACGGGGCCCGCGAACCAGAGCCCGCAACGCGACCGAACCGGGCCGCCGGACAGCGTCACCACGTTGCGGCGCATCGTCACCGGCCCGGTCGCATCGTTCACGTTGATGCCGACCTGCGCGCGGGTGACGGTGTTGTCCGTGATCGTACCGCCGGTGGTGGGCGACTCGTACCACGCCCGTCCGCCCACCCCCAGGCCGAAGCCGCAGCTGCGGGCCGGGCCGCAATCGATGGTGTTGCCAGTGATCGTGGTGCCCGCATAGTCGCCGCTGCTCAGTGGCCAGGCATGGACCAGCAGCCCGGCGAAGGATGCCGCCCCGGCCGTGTCCGTCGCCTCGATCCGGTTGTCCGCCACCCGGCAGTCGCGGCAGCCGCCCAGCACCAGCTGCACATCGGTGTTGTCGCGGAACAGGTTGCCCTGGATCACGTCGCCAACGCCGTCGATCACGGTCAATCCATCGGCCCACATGGCACGGCGGTCATGCGTGCCGTTGGACAGCACCTGGTTGCGCTCGAACCGCAGCCCGGTCGCCCCGGCATCGACCTGCACGGCGGTGTAGCAGGCGACCATGGTGATGACGCTGTCGCGGATGGTGACGTCCGGTGCGGTCACGGCCAGCCCGCCCATCGAGGGTCGGCCGCGCCCACGGCAGGCACGGGCGTCGTCACGCGCCGGGTCTGCCTTGCCGCCCTCCACCACGATGTGGTCCAACACGCTGCCGGCGCCCGCGACGGTGACCGCCCGGTCCAGCGGACCGCCGGGCTCGGCGATGCGCAGCGCGAGCACTGCACACTCTCCGGCCGTGCAGTCCGGTGACCCGGCAGTGCCGAGGCTGACCCGGCGGTGCATCACCAGCGGCCGGGTGATCACGTAGCGGCCGGGCGCGAGGGCGACGCGCCCGCCCTCCGGCGTGCGGTCCAGGCAGTCCTGCAGCGTGCCACCATCCACCACGCTGCACGCGGCCGCGGCGGGACGCTGCTTTCGGACGGCGCAGGCCCCTAGCACCAGCAGCACCGCCAGCCCGTGCAGCGCGAACTGGCGGCTCACCCGTTCACTTCGCGGCGGCGATCGCCTTGACGATGACCGCCTCGGCCGCCGCCTTGTCCGCCCAGCCGGTGACCTTCACCCACTTGTTGGGCTCGAGGTCCTTGTAGCGGGTGAAGAAGTGTTCGATCGCCTGGCGGGTGATCTCCGGCAGGTCCTCGATGGCGTGCACGGTCTTGAACTGCGGGTGGATCTTGTCGTGCGGGACGCAGATGATCTTTTCATCCTGCCCGCTCTCGTCCTCCATCTGCAGCATGCCGATCGGGCGGCAGCGGATGACGGCGCCGGGCACCACGGGGGCGTAGGGCGTGAGCACGAGCGCGTCCGCCGGATCCCCGTCATCGGCCAGGGTGCCGGGGATGAAGCCATAGGCCGCCGGGTAAGCCATGGGGGTGAACAGGAACCGGTCGACCACGATGGCGCCGCTGTCCTTGTCGACCTCGTATTTCACCGCCGAGCCCTGCGGGATCTCGATCACGACATTGATGTCGTGCGGCGGCTCCTTGCCGGTAGAGAGCTTGCTGATGTCCATGGGCGTTGGTCCTCGGCGTGGGTGTTCGGATGCGGCCGGACCCTATCCGCGGCCCCGATCCTTGCCAAGCTTGGCCGCCCTGGGGCATGGATTGGCGGCGTGTGCGCCTGTAGCTCAGTTGGTTAGAGCGGGCCGCTCATAACGGCTTGGTCGCAGGTTCGAGTCCTGCCGGGCGCATGCGCTCAATCATCTTGACCAATGAGAGCCGTGATCCGATCACCAAGCGCCGGCGCATCGGTCGTCGCGATCACCCAGACCGACTCCCCATCGACGTCGCCATACTGACGTCGCAATACTGGTGGATGAGTATGTTGCGGAAAGCGATGATCTGCGGCACCTCGGGTATCGTCGATGTGAGTTCGGGGTCGATTTTCCGGGCAGCGGCCAGTGCCTCGCCAACGATGGCCAGCTTCCGTTCCACCGCGCTTTGCAGCATCGGGTCGGCGAGGTAGGCATCCAGGCCCCGTCCGGAGATAAAAGTCGCGATCGTGGCGATGGCGTCGTTGGCGTCCCACAGCCGTTTCTTCGCTCGGTCTGCGGGCGTCATGGCTGCGGAAATATCTGGCGGTGATTACTCTCGATAGAGCGGCGTAAGTATGGATTGCGGATTGGCTGCTTCGTCAGCAAATCGACCGAACGGCCGAATAGGTGTTCCAATGCGTCCTTGAAGCCGAAATATGCGTTCACCCGATCCGGCCCGTGCAGCTCTTCATACTCCGCGATCAGATCGATGTCGCTCTGGTCCGGGTCAAAAGCATCGGTGTTCGCGGAGCCAAACAGGACGAGCGACCTGACGTGGAACTTGCGACATAGAGCATTTAAGGCGGGCAAGATGTCCACGCCGAGACGTTTCAACGCGGTTTCTTCTGCAACGTCGCTCATGCGCTGAGCATCGCATATCCAAGTTCGGGCTTGAACCCTTGGTTGCCGTCCGCGCCCGGCACTTCTAAACCATCGCTCCGCCGCCCGCCGCTCCAGGAGACCACCATGGCCGCCTACCAATACGCCTATGTCATGAAGGACGTCACCAAGGCCTATCCGGGCGGTCGCGAGGTGTTCAAGGGCATCACCCTCTCCTTCCTGCCCGGCGTGAAGATCGGCGTGCTCGGCGTCAACGGCGCCGGCAAGTCCACCCTG
>CAXSEG010000053.1:0-17948 GCA_964235545.1 uncultured Acetobacteraceae bacterium | reverse complement strand
CGACCAGAAGCACGACGTGATCAACAACGACGTCGATTTCAGCCTGCGCGCGCGCCGCGCCGGATTGTCGGTGGTGTACACCCCGGCCGTCAGTCTGATCCACCACGAGATGGTCAGCCGCGGGGAGTTGGGGGACAGCTACAACTCCGCGCATTTCGAGCGGGAATGGGGCGACCTGTTCCGCCGCGGCGACCCGTTCTTCAGCCGGCATTACTCGCCCGACTACGACGATTACGCGCCCGAGGCGGAGCCGGTGCAGGTGCTGACGGCCGGACACCCGTTGGTGGCGCGCGGCGAGATCCGCCGCATCCTGGCGATCAAGGTCGACCATATCGGCGATTTCGTCACGGCGTTCCCGGCGTTCCGGCGCATCAAGCAATGCTTCCCGGACGCTCACCTGACGGTGCTGGCGGCGAAGGCGTCTCTCCCGCTGGTGGCGCTGGAGCCGGCGATCGACGCGGTGATTGAGTTCAACCTGTTCCACGCCCGCTCCGAAAAGGGCCGCCGCGTGCTGGACGCGCGCAAGCTGGCCAAGCTTGCGGAGCAATTGGCGCCCGAGCGGTTCGACCTGGCGGTGGACCTGCGGCGGCAGGCGGAGACGCGGCCGATCCTGCAGGCCAGTGGCGCGCGCTGGCTGGCCGGGTTCGAGCAGGGCTATGCGCATCCGTGGCTGGACATCTCGGTCGAGTTCGAGGGGGACCTGGCGACGAAATACAAGAACGGCCACATCGCCGATGCGCTGGCCGGCCTGGTGGACACCGTCTCGGCCCGGTGCGACGGGGACCGGCGGATCATCGCGGGGGCAGTGGACCGGGATGCCGGGCGGGCGTTCGCGCTGTCGTTGCTGGGGGACGCGGCGTCCGAACGCCTCGCCGGGCGGCCGCTCGTGTTCGTCCATACCGGGGCGGGGAACGGGACGAAGCAGTGGCAGGCAGATGCTTTCGCCGGGTTGATCAACCTGCTGATCGACGAGGCGGGCGCGTGCGTGGCGATCATCGGGGCGGCGGACGAGATGGCGTTCGCCGGTCGGGTGGGCAGATCGGTGCGGCGGCGGGAAAGGCTGTTCAGCCTGGTCGGCAAGAGCGGCCTTGCGGACCTGCCGCTGCTGCTGCGGGCCGCCGACCTGTATGTCGGCAACGATAGCGGGCCGAAGCATATCGCCGCCGCCGTGGGCGTGCCGACGGTGGGCGTGCATTCCGGCACGGTCGACCCGGGCGAGTGGGGGGCCGCTGGACCCTATGCGGTCACGGTCCGCCGCCGCGTGACGTGCAGCCCGTGCTATATCGGGGTGGTAGCCGACTGCCACCGGGGCCTGGCCTGCCTGACCGGCATCACGGCCGGGGACGTGTTCGACGCCTGCCGGCGCATGCTGGCATTGTGGGTGCCCGAACCCGAGACGCGGGCCAGGCAGGTGGGCGACGCCGCGGCCATAGCGGGGCGGACGGCATGAAGACCTCCATCGCGTCGACGATCGAGTTCAGCGCTGGCGGAAACGGGCGGCATTGCCTGGTTGCCGGCTGGTATCCGCCGGAACCGGGCGCCACCTGGGCGGCCGGCACACGCAGCGTGCTCTCTATCGCCGCCCCGTTCGCGCCATATGGCTACTTTCTTGAAATGGACTGGATGGTACAGCTCAGCCCGCCCGACACGCCGGCGCAGACAGTCCGGGTCAGCGTGGACGGGCACCCCACCTTTAATGGCGCGGTCGGGCGCAACGGCATGGCAGCCTTCCTGTGCCCGCCGCCGCGGCTGGGCGCCGAGCGGCTGACCATCACGATCGAGCATCCAGACATGATCCAGCCGTCGCAGCGCTTCGGCGGGGAGGACCAACGCACCCTGTCCCTGGCGCTGCGGCGGCTGCGGGTGCTGACCGCCGAGCAGACGGGGGTCTCGACACCGGTCTACCTGGCTAAGATGCGCATCCAGGGGCCAGACCCCGCCGCCATCGCGCGAGAGGCGGAGCGTGTGGCGGGGGTGGGCCTGGCTGACATGTTCGGCGGGTTCGAGGCAATCTCAGGCAATTGCGACATGGGGCTGGCCATGCGGGTGTTCGGCTTCGAGAGCCTGAGCCTGCTGAACTTCGCCGGGAGCACCCCCACGACGGCGATCCGGCTGTTGGAAACGCGGTTCGCCGGCCTCGGCGACGAGCTGCAGGCGGATGTGGCGGACAATCCAGAGGCGGAGTGGATGGTCCACGACGCGACCGGGCTGCGGTTCCATAGCGGCCAGTCGTCCCGCGACGTGTCCGCGCCCGACCTGCTGGCGAAGTTCGGCCCGCAGTTGCGCCGGCTGGCCGACAAGCTGCTCGAGGATATCGCGGCCGACGGCAAGATCTTCGTCTACTCAGACCATACGGAGCTGGGCGTGGTGCGCGGCCTGGAGTCGGTGCTGCCGCTGTATCTGGCATTGCGCCGGATGGGATCGAACCGCCTGCTCTGGGTGTGCCCGGCCGGCCCGGACTCGCCGCTGAAAGGGTCGGCCGCGGTCGTGCTGCCAGGGTTGGTGCAGGCCCATCTGGAGATTCTGGCCCAACCGCTAACCCTGGGCGAGGACATCACCCTGCCCGGCTGGATGACTGTGCTGGTGAATGCCTGGATGGTGTTCGCGAAGTTGGCGGGGCAGCAGGCATCCAAGGACGCGAGTTCGCCTGGTTCCGCCTGAGCGCGTGGCACAGGCGTTCAGGATGTCTGGGCAGGGTCCTCGCCGTCGCCGAGAGCCGGTTCGGTGACAGGGGCCGGCTTGTCCGCCGCATCGGCCGCGGCGACGGCACGTTGACACAGGTCTACCCAGCACCCCAGCGAGATGTCGTGTGCGTCCTCGCCGGGTGCGAAGCGGTCCATATAACCTTTCAACAGCCCTGGCCCGACCCATTCGGCCGAACCGGGCGGGTGCTTCTCGTCGGCGAGTTCGACCCAAAGCAGTACGCCCGGACCATACCGGCCGAGGTCGTCCTTCAGGGTGCTGGCGTGCTGGAGCGTGAGCGGATCCATGCCGTGGAAGACGAAAATCTTCTCGCCGGTGCCGAGATCCTCGATCAGCTTGCGGACGAGGAATGGCAGGCGCCGGGTCTCGCGGACGTGGATCTCCTCGGCCGTTTGTTCCTCGACCTTGACCCAGGCGTGGTAGTTCAGCCCGAACGCCCGGTCATGCACCATGTATTCCTGACCGTTGGACGACATTTGAACGTCGATGTTCTCCGGCCTGCCCAGCCCTTCGAAATCGGACCGCAGGGCAGCCCGCAGCTTCGGGTAGGGCGCGCTGGCGAAGCGCAAAAGGCCCAGCGGCTCGACCCCGCAGCGGCGCTGCACCAGGCCGAACTCGCAGTTCTCGCCCAGGCTCTCGAACCGCTTGAGCAGCTCGTCCCGCGGCAGGGGCGCCTGGCCCCGCGGCGCCGGAACGGGCGTGAAGCTGGGGGCGTACTGCGGCTTTCCGACCGGGCGGAACAGCAAGCGGCGGAACGAGAAGCTCAGTTCACGGTCGTCGGCGATGCCAGAGACGTCGGTCGGCCGTGCCGCGTCGGGCGTCTCGAACAGGAGGGTGACGGGCGTGCCGGGCCGGGCCAGAAGCGGCGGAATAGTGACGGAGACCACGACCTGCTCGGCGATGGTGAACGAGGCCACTGGCACGCCGTTCGCCTTGATGCCGAGCCGTTGCGAGACGAGGCGGTCGGCATGGACGAACGGGGCGAGCTGGATCAGCAGTTCCCGGCCCATGCTGGCCGGCAACCGCATCTCGCTGCGTGGCCCGATGGCCCACAGGTATCCCGGTTCCGGCAACGACCAGCCGGCGCCGACCGCGCCATCGCCATTGCCGGAATCGCCGAACAGCACGTTCACCGTGCCGTCCGTGTCCGGGAGCAAGCCGGATGCAACCTGAGGCGGAGGCCAGTTGCTCACCATCAACTCGACGGCACGGTTGCCGTTGGCGATGACGGCCGCGACCGGCTCGGGCGAGGGCGCAGATGGAGCGGGCACGAGCGCTGCCGGGCCAGCTACGGGCGGCGGCTGCGATGTCGCGCCGTTTGCCTCCGGTTCGGGACGGGATGTCGGCACGGGTGGGTCCAGCCTCAATTTCGTGACGGCAGGGACGATGCGGGGCGGGCCAACCAAGTCAGCCGCGAGCCGTCCGGTCGATGCTTCCGTCGGGGCGGCAGGTAGCGGTCCGAACAGGGGAGCCGCCGGCTGGCGGGCCTGATCCACGGACGGCGCCCCTGCAATGGGCCGTCGTGCGGATTTTGGTTTGCCAAACATGAACCATAAGAACTTGGTCGAAAGCGACGGCCTGCCGGGACTTTGCAACGGGCGCCCTCATCGGAAAGGGTGATTGACAAGGGTCGGGGCACGAAGCAGGGGCACATGCCCGCTCGCGGTGTATCAGGCTTGAATGACGCCGCTCCTAACACGGTCTTCTCACACGGCTCAAGAATGAAGCGGGGCGGGATGCTGGGAAGCTGGTTGCGGGTAATCAGACGCATAAGAAGCCGTCGCCGACCGGCAGCACCCGTCACGGCGGTAGGCGGTACGGATGCTGGCGCTGTGATGGCCAAGATGCAGGCGCTGAACTTCGAGGACAGCTTCTGCCGCCATGCGACGGTGCGGCCGGACGGGCGGGTGATGCGCGATGTCTACCCGGCTTGGGTGAAGACGCCGGCGGACGCGTTCGGCCGGCGTCGCAGTCGGCCTGTGGCTTGCGAAAGGGCGTAGCGCGAAGGGCCTAGCGCGAAAGGCACAGCGCAGGCCCGCGCAGAAACGATGCGAACTCGCAGGCTCCGCGTCCGTTCTATTCGCGATCTATCTAAGGACATTCATGATGAAGATGAAGATGACGGCACTGGCGCTCCTGTCGTGCGTGGGGCTGACCGCTTGCGCCAGTGGCAGCACGGGGGCTGGTTCGGCCAATTCGAACGGCCCGACCCAGGCACCGAGCGGGATCACCTCGTCCAACGGCGGCGGGCAGCGTGCGCTGGGCAATATCCCGAGCGTCGGCACGACGACGGGCGGCGGCGCGACGGCGACCAGCGTGCCGAACAGCAAGGGTGCCTCTTACTGAGCAAGACAATTCGAGGATGGCCGGGTTTTTAGTCTGGCCATCGGTGCTGCCGGTCCTGTTAAGCCGGCAGTCTCGAAATGTGGGACGCCTCGGATACCAAGCTCGAAGCCTGGCACGACAGGAGGCGTCCTAGCCGACAATCTCACGTCCCATGGCCAGGTATTTTTCGCGGCGTCTCGCGACTAAAACAGGGCCATCCAGCCCGGCGAGGCCGGAGAGTGCGAGCGCCACCGACTCGGCCACCGTTGCCATCGCGGCGGCCGGGTCCCGGTGGGCGCCACCGAGCGGTTCGGCCACCACCGTGTCCACCAGGCGCAATGCCCGCAGATCCTCGGCGGTCAGGCGCAGGGCCTCTGCGGCCAGGGATGCCTGTGCGGCGTCCCGCCACAGGATGGAGGCACAGCCCTCGGGCGAAATCACGGAATAGATCGCGTGCTCCAGCATTAGCACGCGGTCCGCCGCGGCCAGGGCAATGGCGCCGCCGGAGCCGCCCTCGCCGATGATGGTGGCCACCAATGGCACCGGCGCCTGCAGGCAGGCCTCGACGGAGCGGGCGATGGCCTCGGCCTGGCCGCGGGCCTCGGCGTCGATGCCGGGGAAGGCGCCACTGGTGTCCACGAAGGTGAGCACCGGCAGGCCGAACCGACCGGCCAGCTCCAGCAGTCGCCGTGCCTTGCGGTAGCCCTCGGGCCGCGCCATGCCGAAATTGTGCTTCACCCGGCTGTCGGTGTCACTACCCTTCTCGGTGCCGATCACCACCACAGGGCGGCCGCGGAATCGGCCGAGCCCGCCCACCACCGCCGCGTCCTCGGCGAAGGCGCGGTCCCCGGCGAGCGGGGTGTAATCGGTGATCAGGGCGGCGAGATAGCTGAGCGCCTTGGGACGGTCGGGGTGGCGGGCGACCTGGGCCTTTTGCCAGGGGGTGAGCCGGGCGTAAGTGGCGCGGAGTTGCTTGTCGGCCTTGTCGGTGAGGCGGGCGATCTCCTCGGCGATGTTGATGCCGCCGGGCTCCTGCATCTGCCGGAGCTCCCCGATCTTGCCTTCAAGGTCGGCGATGGGTTTTTCGAAGTCCAGATAGGGGCGCATGGCGGGGTGCTGTAGCCAGATTGGCGCCAGGGGGCTAGCCGTCTGCCCTGGCGCGGCACCGGCGGGCGGATTAGCGTCCGGGGATGACGATCAAGGGCATGGCCTACATCGTAGGCGCATTCGAGCATCCTACCCGCAAGGCGCCGGACAAGTCCGTCGCCCAGTTGCACGCCGAGTCCGCCGCCGGGGCGCTCGCCGATGCCGGGCTGACCAAGGACGACATTGACGGCTATTTCTGCGCCGGGGACGCGCCCGGCATGGGGCCCATCAACATGGCGGACTACCTCAACCTGCGCGTCCGCCACCTGGATAGCACCGATCTCGGCGGTTGCTCCTACATCGCGCATGTGGCGCATGCGGCGGAGGCGATCGCGGCCGGGCGGTGCTCGGTGGCGCTGATAACCCTGGCCGGGCGGCCACGCAGCGAGGGGCATTCCGGCACCAACGCCCGCATCGCCGTCGCCAACGTACCGGACAGCGCGTGGGAGGCGCCATTCGGTTCCACGACTCCCAACGTGTATGCGATGTGCGCGGCCCGCCATATGCACCAATTCGGTACGACCTCCGAACAACTGGCCTGGATCAAGGTCGCCGCCAGCCACCACGCGCAGCACAACCCGCACGCCATGCTGCGGGAGGTGGTGACGGTGGCGGAGGTGGTCGGCTCCCCCATGATCAGCGACCCGCTGCACCGGCTGGATTGCTGCGTGGTCAGCGACGGCGGTGGCGCGCTAATCGTGACCAGCGAGAGCATCGCGCGCGGCCTGAAGCGGCCGCTGGTGCGGCTGCTGGGCGCCGGGGAAGCGTTCAAGGGCCAGATGGCGGGTGCGGTGGACCTTACCTATTCCGGCGCCGTGTGGTCCGGGCCGGACGCGTTCGGCATGGCCGGGGTAAAGCCGTCGGACATCCAATACGCCTCCATCTACGACAGCTTCACCATCACCGTGCTGATGCAGCTGGAGGATCTCGGCTTCTGCGCCAAGGGCGAGGGCGGGCGGTTCGTGGCGGACGGCAACCTGATCAGCGGCGTGGGCAAGCTGCCGTTCAACACCGATGGCGGTGGGCTGTGCAACAACCATCCGGCGAACCGCGGCGGCATCACCAAGGTGATCGAAGCGGTGCGGCAGCTGCGGGGCGAGGCGCACCCGGCGGTGCAGGTGCCGAGCTGCACGCTGGCGCTGGCCCATGGCACAGGCGGCCTGCTGGGCAGCCGGCACGGCTCGGCGACACTGATCCTGGAGCGGGTGTGATGGTGAGCTCGTACGTTTGGCTGCCGGTCGGGGATTGGTCATGACCGAGCGTGTGTTCCCTGCCCCACCGATCACTCCGGAGAGCGCGCCCTTCTACGAGGCTGCCAAGCAGGGGCGCTTCCTGATCGGCCGCTGCATCGGGACCGGCCGGGCGTTTTGGTATCCACGCGCCGTCTCGCCGTTCGACCTCGGCCCGGCGACGCTGGAGCCGGCGTGCGGGCGGGGGGTGATCTACAGCTTCAGCCCAATGCGCCGGGTCGACCCCGTGTTCACCATCGCCTACGTGACGCTGGAGGAAGGGCCGACGATGATGACCAACCTGGTGGATTGCGACCCGGATACGTTGGCGATCGGCCGGGCGGTCACACTTGTATGGAAGCCGGCTGCGGACGGCACGCCGGTGCCGTGCTTTAAGCCGGTTTGAGCATAAAGCCCTCCTTCCCTTGAGGGAAAGGTGGCAACCGCACCGAACGTTGTGGCTTGCGAAGACATACTTTGGAATTGGGTGCGCGGCACCCCTACCCCCGCCCCCTCCCACAAGGGGAGGGGGAGCAGGAAGGGAACGACATGGACTTGAACGAATTGCCCGACGACGCCTTCCGCGCCACCGTGCGCACCTTTGTCGAAGCCGAGTATTCGCCCGCGCTGCGCAACCCGCCGCACCGCCTGCATTGGGCCGAGGCAAGACCCTGGTACATGGCCCTGTCGGCCAAGGGCTGGCTGGCTCCCGCCTGGCCGCGCGACCATGGCGGCATGGGGCTGTCGGCGGCCAAGCAGCTCATCCTCATGGAGGAATACGAGCGCTACGGCGTGGCGCGTACGCCGGACCATGGCATCGTGCTGCTCGGCCCGCTGCTGATCCGCTATGGGACGGAGGCGCAGAAGCAGCGCTTCCTGCCGCGCATCCTGGCCGGCGAGGACATCTGGTGCCAGGGCTATAGCGAGCCCGGCGCCGGGTCGGACCTGGCCGGGGTGCGGACCGAGGCCGTTCTGGACGGCGCCGACTGGGTCGTGAACGGCCAGAAGACCTGGACCACCCTTGCCTCGGACGCGAACTGGATTTTCCTGCTCGTCCGGACCGACAAGTCGGTGAAGAAGCAGGAGGGCATCTCCTTCCTGTTGGTCCCGCTCAACCTGCCTGGTGTCACCGTGCGCCCGATCGTCAACCTCGAGATGCATGACGAATTCTGCGAGGTGTTCTTCGACGACGTGCGGGTGCCGGCGGACCACCTCGTCGGCCAGGTGAACCAGGGTTGGACCATGGCCAAGGCGTTGCTGGGGTTCGAGCGCATCTTCCTCGGCTCCGCCCGCCAATCCGCCTACGCGCTCAGCCGCCTGCGGCAATTGGCCGAGCGGATGGGCGTGCTGGACGACCCCGTGTTCGCCGACCGCTACACCCAGCTCCGGCTGGACCTGGCGGACCACAAGGCGCTGTTCGAGGTGTTCGCCGAAAAGCTGCGCGCGGGCGAGACGCTGGGGCCGGACGTCTCCCTGCTCAAGATCCACCAGAGCGAGCTGTATCAGCGCATCACCGACACGATGCTGGAGATCTCCGGCGAGAACGCCGGCCTGCTGGACCCGATCGGCGGCAACCGGGAGCTGCATCCGTCTGGCATGTTCATCCAGGCCCGGCCGACCACGATCTATGGCGGCACGTCCGAAATCCAGCGCGGCATCATCGCCAAGAACGTGCTGGGCCTGCCCGGCTGACCTCGTTCGACGACGCGTTTCGTAGCCGCCTGCGCGAGCTGTTCGCGTGGCGGCGGGATGTCCGCCACTTCCTGCGCAACCCGGTTGACCCGGCGCTGCTGGAGGAGCTGCTCGCGCTGGCCTGCCTGGCCCCCTCGGTCGGGCTGAGCCAGCCGTGGCGCTTCGTGACCGTGGCGGACCCGGCGCGGCGGCAGGCGGTGCGCGCCGACTTCGAGCGGTGCAATGCGGCGGCGCTGGCCCGGCAGGACCGTGCGGCCGAGTATGCGCGGCTCAAGCTGGCCGGGCTGGACGAGGCGCCGTGCCACCTGGCCGTGTTCGCCGAGCCGGATCCGGAGCAGGGCGGCGGGCTGGGGCGGCAGACCATGCCGGAGACCGCGGCCTACTCCGCGGTGCTGGCCATCCACACGCTCTGGCTGGCGGCGCGCGCGGCGGGGCTGGGGCTGGGCTGGGTCTCGATCCTGGAGCCAGCGGCGGTGCAGCTTGCGCTGGACGTGCCGGCAACGTGGCAGCTGGTAGCCTATCTCTGCCTCGGCACGCCAGCCAGCGAGGAGGTCACGCCCGAACTGGAAAGGGCGGGTTGGGAGTGGCGGCGGATGGTCCCTGCGGTGACCCGGCGGTGAACCGCGGCCCTGAACCCTAGCCCATCCTGGGCCGTTACCGCCGCCATGGATGTGCATGCCACGCGTCTCGCGGATGGGACCGAAGACCCGAAGGCCCGTTCGCCGGCCGAGAGCCTGCTGCTGGCCTATGCGGCGATGGTGCCGCTGGTGGCGGGAGCCATCGTCGCGCTGGCGTTGCGTCACGAGGCGGGCCTGGTGGTCCATCTGACGGTGGCGTGGGCCGGCGCGCTGCTCTGCTTCTTCGCCGGCGTGAACCGCGGCTTGAGCTTTCGCCAACCCGGCGGGCCGGCGCTGGCGCAGATCGGCACGATGCTGTGGTTGTTCGCGGTCGGGGTAGCGTCGCTGCTGTCGCCGTGGCCCTGGATGTCGCTGATACTACAGCTTACCGGGTTCGCCAGCATGGCCGTGCTCGACCCGGCAGCCGCGCGCCACGGTGAGGCACCCCGGTATTTCGCCCGGCTGCGGCCGGTGCAGCTGGTGGTTCCGTTGGCAAGTTTGGCCCTGATACTGTGGCGGGTGTTGGCAGGGTAAAGGTAAAGCCGCACATCTACCCGCGAACCAAGTGACTTTGGCAACCGCTTTTGGCTGCGTCCTCTCCCTTCCTTCACGGGAGAGGGTTGAGGTCAGGCGCCCTGTGGCTCCTTGGGATGGACCTTGGATCACCTCAGATTCACGGTGAGCACCGCCTCCGGACAGTCGATCTGCCACTCGCGCGGTAGTCCGTCGCCGCCGTTGTGTTGGCCGAAGCCGGGCAGCACGCCGTATTCGGTGACCGTCAGCGGGCATGCTAGGTTAGTAGATCGCCATCCCGCCATGCACCGGCAATAGCGCGCCGGTGGTGTAGCTCGCATCGTCGGAGGCGAGATAAACATAGGCAGCCGCCAGTTCCGCCGGCTGCCCCGGGCGTCCCATCGGCGATTGGCTGCCGAATGTCTTCACCTGCTCCGGCTCCATCCCGGCGGGGATGAACGGCGTCCAGATCGGGCCGGGCAACACGGCGTTCACCCGTATGCCCTTCTCCACCAGCATCTGTGCCAGCCCGATGGTGAAGTTCGCGATGGCAGCCTTGGTGGCGGAATACGCCAGCAGGCTCGGCATCGGATGCTTTGCGTTCACGGAGGACGTGTTGATGATGGAGCTGCCCGGCTTCATGTGCGGCACGGCCGCCTTCGTCAGGTAAAATTGCGAGTGCACATTGACGCTGAACGTGCGCTCCCACTCCGCATCGGAGATATCGTCCAGGGTGCTGTGGGTTGCCTGGAACGCGCCGTTATTGACCAGGATGTCCAGCCGGCCGAACTGCTTCACCGCAGCCTGCACAAGCGAGCGGCAATGCGCCGGGTCGGCGATGTCGCCTGGCAGCTTGATCGCTTGCCGGCCGGCCTCCCGAACGCTGCTTGCGGCATCTTCGGCATCCCCTTCCTCGTCGAGGTAGGACAGCAGTACATCGGCGCCCTCCCGCGCGAAGGCCAGGGCAACGGCGCGGCCGATCCCGGAGTCGCCGCCCGTGATCAGCGCCACCCGGCCTTCCAGCCGGCCGGAACCCCGGTAGCTGTGCTCGCCATAGATCGGCTCCGGATGCATGCGCGCCGAGGATCCAGGGCTCGATTGCTCCTGCAGCGCGAAAGGCGGGCGAGGGTAACGGGTGCGGGGATCGACGGTCATGTTGGACGCTCCTATTCGTCGGGAAGAGCCTGGCGTTGCACCGCCAGCCGGAAAGGCGCCGTCAATGCGCCGGCGGGAACGAGAACAGCTGCGTCTTGATCGAGGCCGGGGCACGCGGCGTGAACCAGTCTGTATCCTGGATATGGCTCGCCGTGACATAGATCCGGCCGTCCGGTCCCTCGGACATCGTATCCGGCCAGCGCAGGCGCTTGTCGGTCAGCACCGTCTCCGCGTGATCCCCGGACACGCGCTTGATCGAGTAGTCGCCGGGAGACGTGAGATACAGCACGCCCTTGCTGCTCATCCACAGTCCATCGGCGACGTTGGTGGTCGCGACCTTGCGCACCGCCGCACCCCGGTCGGCCTCGCTCACCTCCGGCTTCAGCTTGTCGGTATCGATGGAGTACAGCGTCTTGCCGGTGAGCGCCTGGTAGAACAGCGTCTTGCCGTCGTTGGACAGCGCGATGCCGTCGGCCGCGAAGGCGGGCTGGCGGCCATCGGGCCGGGCCAGCTTCTTGCCGTCAATCGTGACGGTCACGTCCTTCTCGATCTGCGTGCTGGGATGCCCGTCGAGCGCCCGGAACGCCTTGCCGCTCTCGAGGTCCACCACGATGATGGCACCCCGCGTGCCGCTATCGGTGATGTAGCCGGTCTGCCCGTCCGGCGAAAACCGAATGTCGTTGAGATACGTGCCCTCTAGCGCTACGTCCGGACCAACGGGAACGACCTTGCTGACGCGGTTGGTCGCGAGGTCGATTCGCACCAGCTTCGGGGCACCCGGCAGGATCTTCTCGTTGCCCGGCGCACCGGGGTCGAGCACCCAGACATGGCCGTGACCATCGGCCACCACCGACTGCACGCAGACGAAATGGTCGGCGACCGACATCTGGCTCGCCTTGGCATTGCGCCAGCTGTTCCATTCCGCATCGGGATACGGATGAATCGCGCCATCTGCGGTGACCTCGGCCACCGACACCGGCGCATCGTCGGTCCAGCGTGGGAAGTTCACGAACCGGCGGCCATCCGGCGTCACAGTGATACCGGTCACCTGATGGTCGAACTGCGCCACCTGCGTCAGCGCGCCCTCCGCCCGGACCAATCGGGGCGACACCAATCCGGCCGCCAGCAGGGTCGTCCCGAGAAGCCACTTCGCAATGGTCATCAGCATTCCGATCGATTAAAAACCCGGCTTCGGCCAAGCCCAGCGCAAGCCGTCAGATGTGTTTGGCGACGCGGTCCGCAACCACGGCCGTGGTGACGCCGAATAGCACATGGAACAGTCCATGCTGCACGACGCTGGCCGGCGTAGCCCGCGTGAGCTTCAGCGTTACACGCAGCACGGGGCCAGGCACGCCATAGGCCAGCCCATAGTCTCCGGCAGCCTTCCCCTAGAACCCGCAAGTCGCCTAGCCGCACTCCGTGGCTCTTGGCATGCACGCTGCAGACCGCGTGGCCGTATCCGCCGAAGTCGTCTCCAGGATGCCGCGCATCTGCCTGTCGATGACGGCAAGCTTTCCCCGCGTCCGGGCGTGGTTATCCCAGGGCTGGAACGTAGGCCACGGCTGCTTGGCACTCACGCGGGCATCTCCTGTGCAAAGGGTTTGCAAGCGGTCGTACTACGCATGATGCAAAGTGCCTCCAGAGATGGGTTGCTCAATTTCAGCGACTGGTATGTTCGACGGCCGGCAGACCCTGTGCTACGCGCGCATTGGGCGTTCGCTGGTCGCAACCAGGGTCCGGCGCGCTGTTTGCCGGCGGCGGCGTCCCTCGCGGGCAAGCGCCGAGGTGCAAAGAATGTCCAGCACGGTTACGCCCAGCACGAGCCCTAGCGCCACCTCGGCCGACACGCGGCGCGGGCTGGACGGGCCGCACGCATCGGCCAGCACGGCGATGTCCATCGCATCCCCGGCAACGCGGGAGGCAGGTCCGAAGAAATTGTCCGGCTTGGCGAAGATCGCGAGCCCGGCCGCAATCTCCCGCAAGCCGAACCAGCGGACCAGCCACGGCCCGCCTCGCAATCCCAACTGCCGCGACAGCGTCGCGGGCGCTGCGATCTCCATGGTGCCGAGGGCGAGGCTGAACCAGCCCAACATCCGGGCGAGCGTGTGTGCATTCATCGACGGTCTCCTTTCCGCTCGGTCAATCTGGCACCTGGTTCAGCGCGGCTGGCTCCGCCTGGGCCTGCCGGTTCTGCCCGTGGCGGTAGGCCGACAACGCCTGGTACGTGTGCAACCGCGCCCGCATCAGCGACCCGAGCGGCCGGTGCGCAGCCAGCGCGTGCGCCGGCTGGAATGAAAGCACCCCGTCAAAATAGGCCTGCCGCGCCTGGCTATACGCATCCTGCGGTGGCAGGGTGATCTGGGCGACTGCGACGTAGGGGCTTTCGTCCTCCAGCCACGCCACGGACGAGTCCTCGACGGGCATGGCGTCCAGGTCGGTGCAGAGCTGCACGCAGATTTCGAACTCAGCCCCGCGGGTGCGCAGGTGTTCCACCACGGCGTGGCGGAATGCATCCGGATCGGCCCCCGTGTCGAGCGTCTCGTCCACGATGGCCACTAACTCGGGAGACACGGGGAACAGCCCGACCTTCGCCACGTAGTCGCCGTAGCGTAACGCCGCCTGGCTGAAATACGAGTCGGCCAACGGATTGCGCTTGGTGTGCCCGAAGAAGCCGAAGGTGGGACTGTCGCTGCCTGCGGCATTGACCACGGCGTTGATCACGCGCGACGTGCTGGACACGGCCTGCTTGACCGCCTCCGGCATGCCTGTGCTCTTCTGGACCCCCTTGATGGCGGTCAGGAAAGTCGCTGCACTGGACTGGGCGAAGGTCGTGCCCGTGGCAAACACGAAATCCTGCGTATCGCCGTCATGGCCGGGCAGCTTGGGGCCGTCCACCTCCAGCACCTTGATCCCTACACCGCGATGCGTGGACACGCTGTCCGACAGCATTTCACCCGGGCCTTGGGCGAACCGCATCAGCACGGGATACTCTCGCGCCACCGCGAACAGGCCCTGCCGCAGCGGCTCCGGCAGATTTGGCATGACGGTGAGGCGCCCCTTCGCCAACCCCGTGCTCTTTGCGTGAGAGGCGCGCACGGTCTGCCCATCCCTTTCCGCGACGGTCTGGCTTTCACGCGTCATTGTCACGATGATGCCGTCGATGACCCCGCCCTCGTCGTCCGAGATAGTTTCGATCGCGTCCGTATAACGGACATAGTTTGTCAGTTCTACCATGGTGTCTCCAGCAGATCAGCATCGGGACCGGCAACGGAGACCGCCTATCGAAGGCGGCCTCCCACGCTGGAATGCGTCAGCTCAGGTCAAACACGACCTTGACGCACCCATCTTTCTTGTCTCGGAACGTCTTGTAGAGTTCGGGACCGTCCTCGAGCGTCTTGCTGCGATGCGTGATCATGAAGGCGGGATCGATCTTGCCGTCCTGAATCATTTTGGTCAGCGGCTCGAGGTAACGCTTCACGTGCGTCTGGCCGCTTTTCATGATCAGGCCCTTCTGCACTACGGAGCCCATGTTCACCGGTACTGGCCCACCATAAACACCAGGAACGGACACGATGCACATGGGCGCACGGCGGTGATCATCTGCTCCAACGCGTAGGGTCGCTGCGCGCTGGTCAATGTCTCCTGCACGGCGCTTAGGAAACCCATAAGCCCGTGGCCACCGGCGGTCGCCTCCATGCCCACGCAGTCGATCACGGCATCCGGCCCCTGCCCGCGTGTGATCTCCTTGATGCGGTCTAGCACGTCCTCCTTGCTGAGGACGATCACGTCGGTGGCCCCCGCCTGCTTGGCCAACGTGATCCACTCGGGTACGTCTTCGATCACGATAACCCGCTCCGCTCCCATGAGCACGGCGGATTTGATAGCGAACAAGCCGACCCGGCCGGCGCCCCAGATGGCGATGGTCTCGCCACCTTGATCTCGCAATGCTCGGCACCTTGCCAGCCCGTGGGCAGGATGTCAGTCAGGAACAGCAACGGATCGTCCGTCATGCCTTGCGGCGCTACCATCGGCCCTACATCGGCCATTGGCACCCGCACGTATTCGGCCTGTCCGCCCCAATAGCCGCCCGTCAAGTGGGAGTAGCCGAACAACCCGGCCGTCGTGTAGCCGAACTGCTTAGCCGCCATAGCGGCGTTACGGTTGGACCGCTCGCAGCAGGACCAATTGCCCATACGGCACATCCGGCACGCGCCGCAGTTGATGTTGAAGGGAACAACGATCCGATCGCCCTTCTTCAGCTTATGATCCGGAGATCCGACCTCCACGACCTCGCCCATGAACTCATGCCCGAGCACATCGCCGCTCTCCATGGTCGGCATCTGGCCGTCCATTAGGTGCAGTTCGGAGCCGCAGATTGCGCAACTGGACACTTCGATGATGACGTCCCGAGCATCCTCGATAATCGGATCCGGCACCGTGTCGCAACGGATGTCGCCCTTGCCATGCCAACACAATGCCTTCATCCAGACGCCCCCTACAACGGCGGCCACTCCCACGGTTAAAGGAACCAGGTAGCCATTCGCCGCCTAACCGACCGCCCCATCCCGATGTTGCAGACGCCTTAATGACAAGACCGTGATCAGCAATTGTAAAATCATGGGGCGTTTCGAGACCGCCAAACAGCGCAACCGGCTTGGCAAGCTCTCAAATCACGGTAGGAGTCTGTCAGGCATCCCGTAGGACGGAGCTGTCAGGCCGCTGAGCGTGTATTCAACGAGAACAGGATGAGAGAGCGACCCGGAAATCGAGCGTGGCCACCTGCACGTCGCGTATCCTTACCCGAGAACTCAGTCAGCTTTGGCGGGCTCACCCGGCTCAGGAAGTTGTGCCTCCGGCGCGGCGTCCGGGTTTTGCGCCGCAGCGGCCTTCTCACGGGCCTTGGCCTCTTTCTTCGCCTGCTTGGCACGATCGCGCTCGTTGCGTTGGAAGCCGTAATTAACCTTCATAGCCATCTCCCGCTGTCAATCGTGGATGCACCCCAGCCATCATCGAGCCGGCACGGCCCGCCCGATGTCAACGCGCCTTCCGCCGTGCATACCGGGCATCGCGAGCGGCCTTCTGTTCGGCCGCCAAGGCCAGGGCGCGCGCTTTATGCTCGGCCTGCACTTGGGCGGCGTCATTCTCCTTCCGAGCCAGGTAGGCCACCTGCTCCAAGCGTTGCCGCTCTTGCTCGGCGACGATCTCCGCCTGCTCGGCCGCGATCCGGGCCGCTTCGGCGTCCCGAATCGCCTTGCGTTCCGCCGCTCGCGCCTCGCGGGCCTCGACGATCGCCCGCTGCGCCGCGTGCCGCTCTATCACCGCGGGATCGTTGGGAGGCAGCTTGGCCTTGAATTTTTCCAACGCGGCCTGCTTGGCATTTGCCGCCGCGGCGATTCGGTCACCAGCGCTCTGGTGTTTGTAAGCACTCATGGGAGCGTCATATAAAGCCGCGCTGCAATCTCCAAGAGCTAATCCGTCCCACGAACGATGAGGATGTCAGGCGCATGCGAAAGGGAGCGCATAAGCGACCACGCCCCGATCACCCTTCGACCGCCTTGGCATCGTGCTTTGCCACCCGGGCGGCATCTTCCGCGGCGAGTTCCGCCTTGTGCCCAGCGACCGCGTCAGCGTGATGCCGGTAAAGGTCCACCGCCTCCAACGCACAGCGGTTCGCGACGGTGTCGGCCTCGGCCGCCGAGGTCGCCAAGCTCTGCGCCTTCTCGTAATTGCCGGACGAGCACTGCTTCGCGGCGTCTCGATGCATCTTCGCCGCAGTTTCCAGATGATGCGCAGCCTGCTCATGGCGCTCGGCGGCGCCGGCTTTGATATCGTCCATGCTATCTCCTTCATGGCCATCCGGAACGGGCCACCCCACCAGGCACACGCCGCGTTTATCCGGAGCCTCGCTCACTCACACGACTCTGAAAGTGCGAGCATGCCCCCACAACACGAATTATTGCAGTGCACAAAAACCAATTGCCAATCCAGTGCAGACATGGCCTAACAGTCTCGTAGCTCGTTCGCGGGCTACATTCTTGGACGTTTCCTCCCTAAACTTTGGCGGCATCGAAAGGTGCCGCCACTCTTTTTAGTTGGGAGTGAACGTGTCTAAGGCAGGTGCCAAACACCAGCCCTGGATCTATCGCCTGACGTAGGATCGCACCTGAGGAGTGACGGGTTGAGCCACCCGATCCGTGCTGACCGGCAAGGATGCGATCCCCGCCGGCCAGTCCGGTATCTTAGTGTATCAGGCCAGCTTCAAGTTGGACGCCGCCTCTTTGCCGCGCTCGGAGACCACGTCGTAACTTACCTTCTGGTTCTCATCGAGGCTACGCAAGCCCGCTGCCTGAACCGCCGTGATGTGAACGAACACATCCTTGCCACCGCCCTGAGGCTGAATGAAGCCGAAGCCCTTCTCCGTGTTGAACCACTTAACCGTGCCGCTCGCCATGACCATCGCCTTGCTTATACAATTCACACTGTAGCGTTCATTGCGCCCTAACGCCAGAGCGACAGGCGACCGTTGCAAAAAGCTTCGACACGGCGCATTCGGCCTGGCCGCCGCACC
>CAXSEG010000052.1:0-18190 GCA_964235545.1 uncultured Acetobacteraceae bacterium | reverse complement strand
CTAGCGGTCTCCTTTCCCTGCGCCGCATCCGCTGAGACCAGCCTTCCCGGGCTCACCGCCGCGGGCAAGATCACGTTCTGCAGCGCCCTGACCCAGCCACCCTTTGAGTCGCTCACCGCCCAGAGCACACCCGAGGGCCTCGACGTTGACTTTGGAAGCGACCTCACCGCACGGCTCGGACTGGGCGTTGCCTGGAACAACATCCCTTTTAGTGGGCTTATTCCAGCGCTGCAGGCCGGCCAGTGCGACGCGATCCTGTCCGACCTGTTCGTGAAGGAAGAGCGGATGCGCGTGCTGGACTTCGTTCCCTACATGTACTCGCAAGAAGTCCTGCTGCTCAAAGACTCGACGGCAGGTATCAACTCGCTGAGCGACCTGTCCGGCAAGAAGGCGGCGACCGTCACCGGCACGACGGCCACGCAGCTGCTGGAGGCTGCGAGCAAGAAGCTGGTCGATACGGGCAAGCCGGCCATCAACATCGTGATGTTTCCTGAGAACACCCAGGCGCTGCAGCAGCTGCAGTTCGGCCAGATCGATGCTTTCGGCGTCGCCCTCGAGATCGCCGAGTACTACCGCGCGCGGACGCCCGATACATTCAAGCTGGGCGGCCCGTCCTACTTCAAGATCCTGACGGGCATCGGCCTGCGCAAGGAGAGCACGAAGCTGCGCGACGCCCTGCAGCAGGCGCTTGACGCCATGCGTTCGGACAGCAGCTACGAGAAGCTGCTGTCGAAGTACCATCTCGAAGACGACTCGCTGGCCACGAAGTAGCGGCATGCTGTTCAGCTGGAGTTTCTTCGCTCACCAGCTTCTCGAACCCAGTGCCGCGTTCCTGCACGGCCTGATGCTCACGGTCGTGATCAGCGGCGTCTCGCAGCTTCTGGGCAGCGGCATAGGCCTGCTGGCAGCACTGGGCCGCATCTCGCGGTTGCGCGCGGCGAGGGGTGTGGCCGGGCTCTACGTCTGGCTCATGCGTGGCACACCGCTGCTGGTGCAGATCGTCTTCATCTACACCGGCTTTGCCGCCGCCAATCTCTTCCGCTTCACCGACATCGCCATCGGGCCCGTGCTGATCCCAGCCAATGTGCAAGCGGGGATTCTGGCGCTGAGCCTCAACGAGGGCGCTTACATGGCGGAGATTATCCGTGCTGGCATCGCCGGCATCGATCCCGGGCAGGCTGAGGCGGCCAGGGCGCTCGGGATGCCGCCCACGATGCTTATGCGCCGCATTGTACTCCCACAGGCCTTCCGCCTCATCATCCCGCCGATCGGCAACCAGTTCAACATCATGCTCAAGAATAGTACGCTGGTGAGCATCATCGGCGTGCCGGAGCTGCTGCTGATCACCGAGACGATCAACTCGGCGACCTTTCGTACCTTTGAGCTGTATTCGGTTGTGGCGCTCTACTACCTCATGCTGACCACCGCCTGGGCATTCGTGCAGGGCAGGATCGAGGCGCACTACGCTTCGCTTGGACTGCGTGTCGCGCGCAGGCGGCGCAGGTGGCGGATCGGGCGCCTGCAAGAGGCGGGGCAGGACGGCCGATGAGCCAGGCACAGACGCCCGTCATCCAGGCGGTGAACGTCCACAAATGGTTTGGCGAGACCAAGGTGATCGACGGCGTGTCCCTGGACGTGGCGCGCGGCGAAACTGTGGTGCTGATCGGGTCGTCAGGCTCGGGCAAGACTACGCTGCTGCGCTGCTTTAACCACCTGGAGACGATTGATCGCGGTAGCATCCTCATTGACGGAGCCCCGATCGGCTACCGCGTTCGAAATGGCGCCATCGTGCCTGACCGCGAGCGCAACATCGCGCGGCAGCGGCGCGACATAGGCATGGTGTTTCAGCGGTTCAACCTGTTTGCGCACAAGACGGCGCTGCGCAACATCATGGAGGCTCCGGTGCATGTCCGCCGCGTGCCAGAGCGCGAGGCGATCGCGGCCGGGCGCGCTCTCCTGGACCGCGTGGGTCTGGCGGACAAGGCGGACAGCTACCCCGCGCAACTCTCCGGCGGCCAACAGCAGCGGGTGGCGATCGCGCGCGCCCTGGCCATGGCGCCGCAGGCCCTCCTGTTCGACGAGCCGACGAGCGCGCTGGATCCGGAGATGGTCGGCGAGGTGCTGGACGTGATCCGCGGCTTGGCGCGCGATGGTATGACCATGGTCATCGTCACGCATGAGATGGCCTTTGCCCGGCAGGTCGCTGACCGGGTGGCAGTCATGGACAGCGGGTGCATCGTCGAGACCGGCGCGCCGGCACAGGTCTTCACCACGCCGCAGCACGCACGTACCCGGATGCTGATGGCGTCGATCTTGCGGTGAAGGTGGCCGACATGATCGGCCGTATTCTTCAGGGTCCAGGATCCAAAGGAAATCTGCCTCGATGTTCCTCAGCATATTCGATGTCTTCAAGATTGGGATTGGTCCGTCATCCTCGCACACGATGGGGCCGATGACGGCAGCTGTGCGTTTCCTTGATCTGTTGCGGGCACGCTCTGTTCCGGGTCCCGCGCTCGCATCCATCAAGGTAAGCCTCCACGGGTCGCTTGCTTTCACCGGCAAGGGTCATGCGACGGACCGGGCCATCATGCTCGGCCTGCTTGGCTACACACCGGCGGAATTGGACGACAAGGCGGATGAGGGATTACGCCGGCTCGGCCTGACCAGAACGCTCAAGCCGCCCGGCCTGCCGCCACTTACCTTTGATCCAGGCGAGGACATCGTCTTCGATTTTGGCGCCCCGCTTTCCGGCCACGCCAACGGAATGATCTTTTATGCCTACGACGGCGGTGGCACGTGCTGCCTGTCGGAAACCTTCTATTCGATTGGCGGCGGCTTTGTCGTCACCGCAACCGAGCTGGAGAGGAGGGAGGGCGCGCCGGCCGAGGTGGCGCACGCTTGGCCATATCCATTCGACACGGCGGGCGCGATGCTGCGCATGGCGGAGGCCAGCGGCCTTTCGATTGCGGAGATGAAGCGTGCCAACGAGCTGGTCATGCGTGACGAGGCGGGACTTGCCGAGGGCATCGCGCGGTTCTGGAGCACCATGAACGCGTGCATTGAGCGCGGTCTCATGCTTGACGGCGAGCTGCCGGGCGGGTTGCACGTCAAGCGTCGCGCGCGGCACATCCACGAGCAGTTGCTGCAGGAGCGTCACGGCAATGCCGTACAGCCCCACGCTGCCTCGGATTGGCTCATTGCTTACGCTATGGCGGTGAACGAGGAGAATGCTGCAGGTGGGCGGGTCGTCACAGCGCCGACCAATGGCGCCGCCGGTGTTCTTCCGTCGGTGCTGCGCTATTACCTCGATCATTGTGTCGGCGCGCAGGCTGGCAGGATCGACGAATTCCTTCTGACTGCTGCCGCGATCGGGGGGATCGTCAAGCACAACGCGTCTATCTCTGGCGCCGAGGTCGGCTGTCAGGGCGAGGTCGGCTCGGCGTCGGCCATGGCAGCGGCGGGATTGTGCGCCGTGCTTGGCGGCACTCCGCAGCAGGTCGAGAATGCCGCCGAGATCGCGCTAGAGCACCACCTCGGCATGACCTGCGACCCGATAGCCGGGCTTGTCCAGGTGCCGTGCATTGAACGCAATGGCATCGGTGCAATCAAGGCGGTTGCTGCCGCATCCCTCGCCCTCCGTGGGGACGGCTCGCACTACATGCCGCTCGATAACTGCATCCAGGCGATGCGCCAGACTGGTGAGGAGATGAGCGTCAAGTTCAAGGAGACTAGCCTTGGGGGCTTGGCAGTGAATGTACCAGGATGTTGATAACAAGAAACTCCTTTAAATATCATGTATGGCTTAGTGTACGGAAATCAGATGAAGCTGTTGAAAAAGGCGAGATCTTGATGAACCACCCAAAATACGAACTCTGCTAACAGCCTACAAAGACCGCATCATACGCAGGATGCCTGGCTCGCAAGCCAATCGTGCGCCATGAGCTCTGATCAGCCTTAGCAGCTACCTTTTTCAACGACATCACATGTTTTCCGGCATAGCATAGCCTTCGTGTGACGACAGTGGATCGTTTCCGTTCTATGGCTGATTTCACAGGCGCGACGCAGGACAGCCAGGTGCTTGGGAGATCGTGCCTGATGCCAGCAGCTCACGGCCGGAACCACTTGCCCCCGCGTGTCGCAGCCAACGAGACCACGAAGCCTCCGGGAAGCAAGCCAACCACCACCACTCTTCCGCAGCCGACGGGGGAGCATCGACACCTGCAGCAGATCATCGCCGGCCTGTCCGACGGCGTCATCCTGATCAAGCCTGACCAGACCGTGTGCTGGGCGAACGAGGCCGCCCTGGTCATGCATGGTGCCACGACGATCAGCGAGCTGGGCGGCACGGTCGCGGAGTACCGGTCGAAGTTCGTGCTGACGCACCGCAACAAGCACTCCCTTGCCGATGGCGACTCTCCCCTGGACCGCCTGATCGGCGGAGAGGTGTTCGCCGAGGTCGTGGTCGCCGTAACCCGTGCCGACCGGCCGGAGATGCACTGGGTTCACAAGATCCGCAGCTTGGTGCTAACCAACCCCGATCAAGCCCCGGAACTGCTGGTTCTGGTGATCGAGGACGTCACCGAGCAGTTCGAGGCTGAGGAACGCTTCGAGCGGACGTTCGACGCCAACCCCGCCCCCGCGGTGATCTGCCGCTTGCACGACCTGCGCTACGTGAAGGTCAACAACGGCTTCCTCGAGATGACGGGGTTCTCGCGCCAGGAGGTCATCGGTCGCTCGGTCTACGACCTCGACGTGCTCGCCCGGGCCGAGAGGCGCGAGGCATCGGTTGCCCTGCTTCGGGAAGGACGCACTATCAGGCAGCAGGAAGCCTGCATTCCGATCGCGGGCGGCGCTGAAAAGTTTGTGGTGGTGGCCGGGCAGCCGATCGAGCTCGCCGAGCAGGCGTGCATGCTGTTCACCTTCATCGATCTGCAGCCACGCAAGAAGATTGAGGACACGCTCCGGCAGAGCGAGGAGCGGTTCTCGACCGCCTTCAAGCTGGCACCCGTCCCCATGGCGGTGGTCTCGCTCGACGACGGGCTGTTCATCGACGTCAACGAGGCGTTCGCCGACATGACCGGCTACTCCCATGCGGAGCTGCTCGGCCGCAGCACGGCCGAAATCGAGCTGTGGGAGAGTTCGGCAGCGCGTTCCGAGCTGCACAGGCACTTTGCAAAGGCCGGAAGCGTCCGCAACCACGAGATCAGGATGCGAACCAAGACGGGCGACACCCTCGACAGCCTGATCTCCGCAGAGCGGGTGAACATCCTCGACAAGCCGTGCATCCTGAAGATCGTGCAGGACATCACGGAGCGGAAGCGCTCCGAGACGGAGCTGTTCACCGCGATCGAGACGGTGATACAGGACACGTCCTGGTTCACCCAGAAGGTGATCGAGAAGGTGGCCAGCCTGCGCAAGCCGGAGGGAGCCTCCGAGGCCCGAGAGGATTTGGGGCAGCTCACGGCGCGCGAGCGCGAAGTGCTTGGGCTGCTCTGCACCGGCGCCCCGAACGACGCGATCGCAGAGCGTCTCGGCGTCTCCCGGCACACGATCCGCAATCACGTCTCGGCGATCTACGACAAGATCGGCGTGCACAATCGGGGTGCTGCGATCGTCTGGGCCCGTGATCGGGGCGTTATGACCCACACGAACCACAGATCGGGCACATCGAAGTCGCCGACACCCTCGAAATAGTACGTCTGCACCATTCCATGTAGCTCATCTGCATCTGGCGAGCGGAAGCTCGCTGGGCTGAGTTGCCACGCTTGCTGGCGAAACCCGGCGCTGCGGATGGGCATTGGCGACCGCTTCAGGTCGGCCTGGCCAGTATGGAAGGACTACGTCATGGCTAAGCCTGACATGGCTGCCGAAGCCGACCGGTTGAAAGCTTCCATAAAGCAAGCAGTCGGCAAGCTTACCGGTGACCCCACGGTCGAAGCTCAGGCTACTGAGAAGACGCCTGAGGAAAGAACGGAGAAAGCCAAGTCCACGAAGGCGCAACAAGAATGATCTGGGGAAAACTGACCGGATCAAGGCCGCCTGTTGCTCCGACTTCTGGCACATGAGCTCGCCATTGCCGCCGGACATCACGGAGAGGGACAGGCTTGCTTTGCAACTCCATGCCGAAGAGATTTCGATCGAACGGCAGCGGGTGGAGACGGGGCGAGTCAGGCTACAGGTCCGAACGACCAGCCACGATCACCTGGTCGACGAGGAACTCACCCATGAGCGCGTCCAGATCGAGCGGGTGGCGATCGGCCGGGTGGTCGATGCCGCACCGCCGACCCGGCAGGAGGGCGACACCACGGTGATCTCCATCGTGGAGGAGATCGTCGTCGTCGAGCGCCGGCTGGTTCTCAAGGAGGAAGTCCACCTCACGCGGGTCCGCGTGGTGGACCACCACCGGGAGACGGTTTCGCTGCGCACGCAGGAAGCGGCCGTCGAACGGCTGCCTATCGAAGCCGCGGAGACGCACTTGCTCTCCGTTGCTCAACCAACAATCAGGGACTGAGATCAATGAACGAAGAAACCATCGTCGCCGTCTACGACACCGCGGCGCATGCGGCCGCTGCAGCCAGCGATCTGATGGGCACTGGCGTTCCTGCCGCCGCCATCACGCAGCACGCAAAGGGCTCGATGATGTCGGGTGCTTCCACCACCTCGACCGCCTCGACACAGGGCCAGGGATTCTGGGCCAGCCTGTTTGGCGGTGAGCCCGAGGGTGAGCACGACACCGGCGTCTATGATCGCAGTGTCGCGGGTGGTTCGACGGTCGTGATGGTCAAGACACCCGCCGACCATGTTGACGCTGTCATGGCCACCCTGGAGCGGCACAACCCGATCGACATTGACGAGCGCGGCGCAAGCTATGCCGAGACCAAGGCTCAGACGCAGGCAGTGAACCCGCTCACCCGTAGTGCGGCGACGTCGACTACAGCCGAGGACAAGATCCAGCTCGCCGAGGAGGCCCTTGTCGTTGGTAAGCAAGTGATCAACCGCGGCACGACCCGCATCCGGCGCTACGTGGTCGAGACCCCGGTCGAGGAGCAGGTAAGCCTGCACAGCGAGAAGGTCGTGGTCGAGCGTCACGCCGTGCCGGCGACCGTTCCCGCGACCGAGGCCGATTTCTCGGAAAAGACGCTCGAGATGACAGAGACCGACGAGCAGGCGGTCGTCGGCAAGACGGCGCGCGTCGTGGAGGAGGTGGCCCTGCGTCGCGAGGCGGCCGATCGCACCGAGACGGTTCGCGACACCGTGCGCCGCGAGGATGTCGAGATCATCCAGGAGCCGGGCACGTCCACGACGGGCAGCTTGGCCGGCACGCCGACCATTCCGGCGAAGTCGAAGATCTGACGCCTTCAACGGTCCGGGGCAGCGATACCCCGGAACTTCTTGCTGGAAAACACGATGTTCGGTCCGTCCTGCCGCGATCCCGCCGTGTCGGGCTTGGGATTGCTCGACTTGGTGATCGGCGGCATCGCCGCAGCCATCACCGGCCAACGCGTCGTCTGAAGTCCGGCCAGGACAACCAACCACCCTCTTGAAGGAAATCACCATGGACGAGAACCGGATCGAGGGTGCCGCCCGCGACGTCGGCGGCAAGCTGCAGGACGCCGTGGGTGGCCTGACGGGTGATACCTCCACCCAGGCGCGCGGCAAGGCCAACCAGGCTGCAGGGCAGGCGCAGGACACCTACGGCAAGGTCGTTGACCAGCTGCAGGACCTGACCCACGACCAGCCGCTGACCGTGCTGCTCTCCACGCTAGGCGTCGGCCTGCTGTTCGGCTTTCTGCTGGCTCGCCGCTGACGCCATCCGCCATCGCACAGGAGCGGCTCGCCCGAGCCGTTCCTGTGCCATGAGCAGCGCCCTCCGGCGCTGACAGCGCCCGAATGGGCAAGATTGAAAAAGGGGAAGACGATGCCAAAAGATACCCACTCCAAGGCGGCCGAGCACCACGAGACCGCCGCCAAGGCGCACCGCGCCGCGTCCGAGCATCACGCGAAAGGCGACCACGCCGCAGCGCATGAGCACTCGACGAAGGCTCATGCCGGCTCCGAGGCTGCCCACAAGCAGTCCACTGAGGCGCACACCAAGAGTGCGTCGCATGCCAAGGCGAAGCCCGAGAGCAAGGCCAAGGCTGGCTGATAGCATCAGCGCTGACTGGGGGATGCGCAGCCACCCCCTTTCTTGCCTGCACAGCCGCGCGTCGCAGGAGCATGATGCGATTATCCCTTGGCGGACGATCGTGATGGCTGCCGGGAAAAGATCAGTGCGCATTCCGCGAGCGATGTTTCTGCTGTGCGTCGCCGTGCAGGGATGCGCGTCGGTGCAGCCGCCGAAGGTGGACGTGCTGCAGGCACGGCTCTCGGCGATCGGTATCCTCGACCAGCAGCTTCAGGTGCAGCTCTGCGTGAGAAACCCGAACAGCCGCGAGCTCGCCTTTTCGAAGGTCACCGCCAACGTCGCGGTCAGCGGCGAGCGTCTGACCAGCGCGGCGAACGACATGCCGGTCACGCTTCCGCCCCTGTCCTCCGTCACGCTCCCCTGCACGGTAAGCACCACGACCCGCAACCTGGGCGATCAGCTCGGCAGCATCCTCGGCAGTGGTGAGCTCCACTACACCGTGTCCGGCGTCGTCGTGCTGCGCGACTTCTCCATCATCGGCATTCCCTACTCAGTCAGGGGCAGGGTGAAGCCGCAGATGGTTGCGGGAAGGCTGATCGGCATGGCGGGCGAGCCGGATGCGCCAAGTGCATGCGGACCGATTGCACCCAATTTCCCCGCTGCTCTCTGACCAATGTTGCGCCCGCGCGTCCGTCCTCGCCAAGAAGCTCCTGTGATACGCTTTCACGTCACCATCCTGCTTGGTTGTCTCGTCGCCTTGCCTGCAGCGGCGCAATCAAATCAAAACGCTGAACCCCCTTCTGGACAAACGCTGCTCAACGGTTTGATCGGCGAAGATCCGACCTCTTCTTCCTGGAGAGTTAATTCTGATTTTGATAGAGGATCTCCCAAAGAGACAAAATAGCAGAGCGGCTACTACAAGAAAACAAGCCCATCGCACTAAACAAGTACTATCAGCTCGCAATCTGATCAATCGGCTCGGTAATATCTTCGGCAGCTTTACCATCTGAGGCACCGTGGGTGATGCCGTAGATGGCGGTGGGAAGGCTGGTCGGTATAGCAGGCAATCCAGACGTGCCAGGCTTGTGCGGACCGGCTGTGCCTAAGCCTGTTACAGCGCCCTGACCGGCTTCGCCGCGGTCGCTCCTCCCCACCCAGGCTGGCCTTTCGGCCCGCAGCAAGGACTCACCAATGGCTCTCAGCCCCACGCCATCGCCAACCCGCTCCGGGGAGCCGGGGTCTGCACGAAGCGAGTCCGTCAACCTTCTCCTGGCCTGCGTGGCGGAGGTCATCGGCACCTTCCTGCTCGTCCTGGTCGGCACGGCCGTCGCCACGGCGGCCGTGCAGGGAAAGGGAACGGCCGGGCCGGCCTACAACTCGCTGGCCGTAGGGCTGTCGTTCGGCCTGATCCTGATCCCGATCGTCGGCTCGATCGGCCAAGTGAGCGGGGCACACGTCAATCCGGCCGTCACGCTGGGGCTTGCCGTCGCCGGCAAATTTCCATGGCGTTACGTGGCGCCCTACTGGGTGGCCCAGCTGGTCGGCGCGATCATCGCCGCCATCATGGTGTGGGCCGCCTACGGGCACGGCGCCTACGTCGATGCCCACCTCGGCGCCCCGTCTCCGGCGAATGGCGCCAACGCCCTGCAGGTGCTGCTGGTGGAGGCGCTGATCGCCTTCATCCTCGTGTTCACCGTGATCTCGACCGCGACCGACCCGCGGGTGCCGGCCGGCACGGCCGCGGTGGCGATCGGCTTCTCGCTGGCGGCGGGAGTGCTCCTCGGCGGGCCGATCAGCGGCGGCGCCGGCAACCCCGCCAGGGCGCTCGGGCCGATGATCGTCGCCGGGACCTTTCCCGTGTGGTTCTTCTACACCGTCGGGCCGCTGCTCGGTGCGGTAGTCGCAGCTGGCGCGTTCCGTCTGGTCGGAATGGCCAACACACCGAAGGTGCCGCCCCTGGCGGACACGACAACGGACGGCCCGCGAGCTGCACCGCACGCCGCCTACATCCACCCTACGCCGAAGCCCTGACCCGACGGCACCGGTCGCGGTGCCTCGTATCTCCTGATCCCGGCAACCCGGTCGTGAAGCAATGCCCGGCCAGTACCGGGATTGGCCACGATCCGCCGTTCAGCATGGAAGCTTGCATGTCCGAGACGCAGAAGCCGCCGCCCAAGGCCGTCGCTCAGGCCCCGTCGCCGGACGCCTCCAAGGTCATGACCCTGTTCGTCATGGTCGTGGCCACGCTCTACTTCGGCAAGGAGGTGCTGGTCCCGGTCACCCTGGCGCTGCTCCTCGCCTTCGTGCTGGCCCCCCTGGTCGGGCTGCTGCGCCGTCTTCATCTCGGCAAGACGCCGTCGGTGCTGCTCGGTGTGCTCCTGGCGCTCGGCGTCATCATCGGCGTCGGCGGCGTCATCGGCAGCCAGATCGCCGAGCTGACGACCGACGTTCCAAAATACGCCGCCACCGTCGAGGCCAAGATCGCCAGCGTGAAGGGCTACACGGTCGGCCGCCTCTCCCATCTTGCCGACAGCGTCGGCATGCACAACGCGCCACCGGCGCCAGGAAACGCCACCCCGTCCGCCCCCCGGTCAACGAGCACATCGCCTGTAGCGGCAGCCCAGCCCGCCACGCCGGACGCCAGCCCAGCCAAAGGGGCTGCGGGCTCGCCACTGAGCATCGCCGAGACGTATCTGGGCCCGGTGCTGTCTCCGCTCGCGACCCTGGGTATCGTGTTCGTCGTGGCGGTGTTCGCCCTGCTGCAGCAGGAGGATCTACGTGACCGCATGATCCGGCTGCTGGGTTCGGACGACCTGCACCGCACCACCCTTGCGATCGATGACGGCGGCCGCCGGCTCAGCCGCTACTTCGTCACACAGCTCAGCATCAACACAGCCTTCGGCATCGTCATCGGCATCGGGCTGCTCCTGATCGGGGTGCCGAACCCGGTGCTGTGGGGGATCCTGTCCGGCCTGCTCCGTTTCGTGCCCTATGTCGGGTCGTTCATCTCCGCGATGCTGCCAACGGCGCTTGCGGCTGCTGTGGAGCCCGGCTGGTCGATGGTGCTGTGGACAGCCGGGCTCTACGTCATCGCCGAGGGCATCACCGGCCAGGTGATCGAGCCGATGGTGTACGGTCATGCCACCGGGTTGTCGCCGTTCTCCGTCGTCGTTGCCGCGATCTTCTGGTCCTGGGTTTGGGGACCGGTCGGGCTGATCCTGTCCACGCCGCTCACCCTGTGCCTGGTGGTCATTGGCCGGCACGTGAAGCGGCTCGAGTTCCTCGATGTCCTGCTCGGCGACCGCCCGGCCCTGACGCCGGTGGAAAGCTTCTACCAGCGCATCCTGGCTGGTGACGCCGACGAGGCACAGGACCATGCCGAGCTTCTGCTGAAGGAGCGTTCGCTGTCCTCCTACTACGACGAGGTGGCGCTCAAGGGCCTGCAGCTGGCCGCCAACGACTCCCAGCGCGGCGTGCTCGACCACGAGCAACTCGACCGGATCAAGTCCACGATCAAGGTGCTGGTCAGTGGCTTGGCCGCGCACGACGACAGGCAGCCACCACCTTCAAAGGGCGACAAGGGTGCCGTGGCAACGCCGGACGACGAGAAGGCCCTGCCTGCCAACCCCGACCCGAAGTCCGTCGACCCTGCGCAGGAGGACCTACCGCCCGAGTGGCGTGCCCAGGGAGCCGTGCTCTGCATTGCCGGCCGCGGGCCCCTGGACGAGGCTGCCTCCTCGATGCTGGTGCAGCTGCTCGGCAAGCACGGTCTGTCCGGGCGCCTGGTCGGCTACGAGGCAGTGTCGCGCGACAACGTGGAGCGTCTGGACGTCGAGGGCGTGGCCATGGCCTGCGTGTCGTATCTCGACATCAGCGGCAGCCCGGCGCATCTGCGCTACCTCATGCAGCGGCTACGGCAGCGCCTGCCGCATGGGTCGCCCATCCTGGTCGGGCTGTGGCCGTCACAGGACGCGACCCTGTCGGACAAGCAGGTCCAGCACTCGATCGGAGCCGACTACTTCACCAGCTCGCTGGCGGACGCGGTGTCGTCGTGCGCAGTTGCCGCTCACGCAGCTCAGAAAACGAATGAGCCGGCGGCCTTGCCGCAGCGGGCCAACCTGCTCGAAGAGCAGACCTGAGCTCACTCGGCAGTTTCCTTTATCAACTAAGATGCTGTCGGTAGTGCCACCTACATACAGGGTATATGACTGTTGATCTGATATCGTGAAATCAGGTGATTTCCGCACATAGTAACCCATTGATGTTGTTTGGACTTGGAGTGCTTGTGGCTGCCCGCTCATGCCGGTCGGAAAACCCTGGTGTGCTTGCTTTCCGTCAAGGATGGGCGTGCCTCTGCCATGTCATCAGGTGTTGCCGGACGATAGTCCTGCACGCCATCCCATGTCCCAGAATGCCGTCTCCAGTCGCACCGCCGTGTTGAAGTTTGCCTGCAGGTCCGAGAACCGGGCGTCAGCCCCAGAGCGTGCCCCGACCCGGGCGAGCGTCGTCTTCGCAGCCCGGGCAGCTTGCTGATACTCGTCGCCGGCATAGGACGTGATCCAGGGTGCGTAGCGGTTCCCTGCAGTGGCCTGATGCTCCAGGGCGGTGCCGATCTCCGCATAGCCAAGCACGCAGGGCGCCAGGGCGACCTGCAGGTCCAGCAGATCGCCTGCCGTGCCCCGCTCGAAGACGAAGCGGGTGTAGGCCACCGTCTCCACCGCCTCTGGCTCTGCCGCCATCTCCGGCTCGCTCAGGTTCCACCCGGCGCAGTAGGTCACGTGCAGCTTCATCTCCGCAAGCAAGGCGGTCATTCCCGCTGCCGCGGCATGTAGATCCTCGAGCTGTGTGCCCTTGTAGCCAGCGAGCGCAGTGGCCCGGACAAAATGGATCAGGAACAGGTAGTCCTGGGTCAAATAGCGGCGGAACGCCGCTTGAGGCAGCGTGCCATCAGCCAGCCCCCGAACGAAAGGATGATCGACGTAGCGCGTCCAGAGTGACCCAGCTCCTTGCCTCAGCCGGCCGAACAGGTCCGCTTTGTCATGCGACACGGCAAGGCTCCTTGATCAGCGGGTCGGTCAACGCTTCGCCAAACAAACCACTTGAATGGCGACCACATGACTACAGCACGCCGCTGAGTGGGTGGTTCTCGAAGGGCTCTCCCATCTCGAGGTATTCGTCGAGCACGGCGTAGCTCTTGTGCCGGCCGAATTGCTTGAGCCGCGTGGGATGCACGCCCCGATCCATGCCGGTGGTGAGTGCGCCGCGCTTGAGGCTGTGTCCGCCCATCCTGGTAGCGTCGAACCCGGCCGCTGCCGCGCGGGCCTGGATGATACGTGCCACGCTGCGCGGATCGATCGCGGCTGTGCCGACGACGCACACCGGAACCATGCCTGGCACCAGATGGCGGGCCGGGGTCTGCCAGAGCCGCCGGAACACCGGTCCCTCGGTGATGTTGGACACCTCCAGCCAAAGACGCAGCGCCCGCACTGGGCAGAGCTGGGTAGCGCCATACGGAAGAGCCACGGTGACGCCCTTGCCGGTGCGCTCGCCCTTGGAACGCAGCAGCGTGAGGTGCAGCCCGCGCTTGCGTTCCTCAAGGTGCTCGACCTGGATGCCGGCCAGCTCGCTGCGGCGGAGCGCTCCGGCAAAGCCGACCAGCAGCAAGGCGCGGTCGCGCAGGCCCGGCAGGTCGTCGCCGATCGGCGCCAGGATCTGCTGCAGCACCAGGGCTGTGGCAGCGGTCTTCTTGGCGGGACGGTCGCCGCGCTCGGCGGCTTCGCGCCGGATGCCGGCCAGGGTTTCGGCAACCTGGGCATCTGCGGTGGGCACCGGGCAGCCGGCAGCAAAATGCAGGTAGCAGATGGCGGCGCTGCGCAGGTCGAGGGTGGAACCCTTCAGGCCGCAGCCGCGCTCGGCGGCGAGAAAAGCCGCTACATCCTCGCCGCGTCCGGGCAGGCAGGGTAGGGCGTGAATGTCGCACCAGGCGCACCAAGCGTGCACGCCGGCGACATAGGCACGTCGGGTGTTGTGCGCCTTGGCACGTCGAGCGTAGGCCTCGGCACTTTGTCGCGCGCCGGAAAGGGTGCCGTTGTAATCGGGCAGAATGGCGGCGAGGCTGTCGTCGAATCAGGCACGCACCAGAGCAGGCGACCGGCCAACCGGGGCATCCCCGCGCTGGATCGCAGGCTCGAGGATTTCACCCGGCAGCAGCTCCAGGTTGGCAGGGAGAGCAGGAGTCACCGGGTCGGGGTCGTCAGCCATGCGCTCTTCTGTCTTTCCAAGGCCGCTTTTCGGTTGAACCACAACTGAGACTGTATGCCCGACAAGGTAAGTTATCGGACATACATTTCCCAGAAAATCGGGGAAAGATGTTTACGTGCCTAGGGTATAGGGAAACCCTGGTTGCCATATCTGACGGGCCAAACTGCTACCCGGTTGAGGCGACTATGTCGGCTTCCGCTTGCTCGGGCACGTGGACTGCTCGTTGCCAGCGCCAGTTGCGCCATACCGACTTTACCCACGAACTTACCCACGCATTCTGTGGATAACCCGCAACCAAGGTTCGGCTGGGCGCCGACGCATTTTCGCAGGCATCTCACTTGTCAGCGCGACTAATCCAGGATGGACAAAACTATCACACTAGTGGTCGAGGACACTGCCTCCCGTTGACCTGATCTCACTCGCAAATTTCTCGATGAGCATGGAAAGCGCCCTTGCGGCGTCTGCCGATGATCTTGTCGCCAGACTTGGATGATCGGTTGCACTCTTCGGACCGTTCTCGGTCTCCAGCGCCGTAAGTGCCTTGAGGACCAGCGCTCGATCGGCTTCTGGCAACAGGGCCACGGTCAAGCCCAGCATTCCTGTCACAAGCTTCAGGCCGGCTGCCATCTCAAGCACGAGTGCTTCGGTGTCTGTCATGCCCGACAGTCTGGGCGGATCCGGGAATGCTGTCGATCGGCAAGTTCCCGGACGATCCAGTCTCAGACCACATTCGGATCACCCGAGACGGTCTGGTCACTGCTCGGGTCCTGAATCGTCAGGGCGGCACTCCCTTATAGAGAGACATGGTCACTCACGAGCAGCGAGACGGCTGGAGCCGAGGCGCCTACCACCATGGCGATCTTCGAGAGGCACTGATCACGGCGGCACTCGAGGTGATCTCGGAACGCGGGCTGGCCGGGTTCGCGGTGGCCGAGCTGGCGCGCGCCGTAGGGGTAAGCCAAGGAGCGCCATACCGTCATTTTCGGGACCGTAATGCTCTGGTGGCTGAAATCGCCCGTCGCGGTTTCAAACAGCTCGCTGCCGATTTGAATAGGGCACGCCGTAGCACGCCGCTCGACCCCGTCGCGGCCCTCGGATGCTGTGCCCAAGCCCACCTAACATTTGCCGGACGCGATGGTGCGGTCTACGCGGCGATGTTCGCGCCGGGCTTTCCCATCAAGCAGTATCCCGACCTTCTGCGCGCTCGTGACACCGCTTTTGCGATCGTGCGGGATGTGGCCCAGGCAGCCTGCGATCAGAGTCTTGCGCAGCGAAAGCCGCCCGGCTTGATGATGGCGCTGCACGTCTGGTCCATGACCCACGGCATTGCCGATCTCTACGTCAGTCATGGCGAGGACGGGGAAGGGCAGCTCCTCATGTCTCCCAGGGAGCTTCTTGAGGCGGGTCTCCTTGTTTATCTGCAGGCTCTGGAAGTGTTCCCCAAGCCTGGACTATAGCCGCTGATGACGATTGGGTGAGGTCAGGCGCGAAACGCCTCCGCGAGTGTATGACCCATTTACATTTGCTGGTGGCTGCCACATTCCTTGTCCCAACGGCGGCCAGTCGAAAGGTTTTTCCATCCAGCATGGCCTTGTGCTTCATGGGCGCCTTTCTGACTTGAGTCATAGTGCGTCTGCTTACGTGAGGATTTCGCGTTCCGGTTGCACAGTGCCGTTGGCTACTGTTTGGCCAATCAAGAACTCGGCTGCGATGAGTGCGACAGCACCTGAAGCGGACCATGCAGGAAACGGAGATGTCCATGAGTGGCACCGAGAAAACCGGAAGCGGTCTCTTTGAAACTGCAATGACTGGTCTCCAGGCGGCCAGTGATGCTGCGGGAAAGGTGGGCGCCCAGGCGGGTCAAGCAGGCGGTGAGGCCCTCGGTCACGCGCAGGATATCGCCCATGACGCCCAGGACCGCGCGGCATCGCTGGCCGGCGAGGTCAAGGACCGCGTCTCCTCAGGTGCGCAGACCCAGAAGGATCAGCTGGCAGATCGGCTCGAGGACATAGCGCAGGCTGTGCACCGCTCCGGTGAGCAGCTTGAGGGTCACCAGGATTGGATTGCAGGCCTCGTAGAACGCGGCGCCGACGAGCTAGGGGCTTTGGCCAGGACGCTGCGCACCAACGACCTGCAAAGCATCATGGGCAATCTCGGCCGCCTTGCCCGCCAGGAGCCCGCACTGTTTGCCGGTGCCTCACTTGCCGCCGGCTTTGCCCTGGCAAGGGTGGGCCGGGTCGCCGTCGCCGGTGTCTCGAAGGCCGATCTGCCGCACGCTGCCACTGCGACGCCGGAGGCTTCCGATGGCAACGGCTAGGCCGGAAGGCACGCACAGCATCGGCGAGATCCTGGGTGGTCTCGCCACCGACATCCAGGACCTGATCCGCGGCGAGATCTCGCTGGCCCGCGCCGAGCTGAACCAGAAGCTCGAGCGGGTGATCCTGGCCGCGATCTGGCTGGTGGGTGGCGCATTGCTCGCCTTTGCGGGTCTGGTGGTGGTGCTGCAGGGCGTCGCGGCGGCGTTGGCGCTGGTACTGCCGACCTGGGCCGCGTCGTTAATTGTGGGTGTCGCCATCGTGGTGATCGGCGCACTTCTCGCCCGTTTCGGCCTGGCGATGCTGTCGCTGAAGACGTTCATGCCTGACCGGATGGCAGCAAGCCTGCGCAAGGATGCGCATCTCGTGAAGGACCACACCTGATGTCACAGTCCAGTTCCGATCCTGGCCACATCGAGCGGGATCTCGACCAGACACGCGCCCGCCTCGACAGCCGTCTGTCCGAGTTGCAGGACCGTTTGTCCCCCGGGCAAATGCTCGACGACGTCATGGGATATTTCCGCGGCAGCGAGGGCGCCGACTTCGGCCGGAATCTGCTGGAGAGCGTGCGCGCCAACCCTCTGCCGGCGGCCATAACCAGCATCGGCCTTGCCTGGCTGATGGCCACCAATCCTAAGGGTGGCGCGGCGGGGCAGTCGGACACCATCAGTGGCGGCGATGTTCGCGTCTATCCTCGGTCTTCCGCTTTCGATGATGGCGGCCACGAGGCGATGACCGAGCGTCTGCGTTCCGCGGAACAGGAGGTTGCTCGCACCCCCTACGAGGAGGAGCACGTCTATACGGCGCGCCTGGACCAGGCGCGAGGCCAGGCGATCGGCCTTGCCCGCCATGCACAGGAGACGACCGAGTCATTTGGACAGCGCATTCGTGACGTGCTCGCGTCCGCTGCAGGAAGTCTCGGTGCCACAGCGCATGACCTGCGCGACCAGGCAGGCACTGCCGCTGGTGCGGCAGGAAGCGCTGCCAGCTCCCTTGGCGCCGGCCTGAAGAGTGGTGTGCAATCCGCGGGTGGAGCCGTCCAGGGCGCTGCGCAGCGGGCGGGTGGCGCGATGTCGCAAGGTAGCCAAGCAGCTGGGCAGGCGGGAAGCAGCCTACTTGCCGCACTCACTGACAGTCCCGTGCTGCTGGGCGCCCTTGGGGTCGCGGCAGGTGCCTTGCTTGGCGCGCTCCTGCCGCAATCGGAGAAGGAGGGCGCCGCGCTCGGCGACGTCGCCAGTCAGGCGCGCGACACTGCCCGCACGCTGGCGCAACAGGCTGTGGATGGCGGCACGCACGTGACGCATGCGGTACTGGATGCCGGCCGCGACAGTGCTGATGCGCATGGTCTTGCGGGCGGCAAGAGCGTGGGTCAGCTCGTCGATGCGGCGCTGAGCGGAGATCTTGCCGGCGAAGCCAGGAAGGCTGCGTCGGAGATCCTCAGGGCCGGTGACGAGGCGGTGCGCAAGGAGCTTCCGGAGCAGAGCCAAAG
>CAXSEG010000051.1:0-18463 GCA_964235545.1 uncultured Acetobacteraceae bacterium | reverse complement strand
GTTGGACGAGCCCATGGCGAACTCGTCGAGGTTGGTCTTGCCCAGAAACACCGCGCCGTCCTGCAGCAGCTTGGCGGTCACAGTGCTCTCGTACGGCGGCACGAAGGGGGCGAGGATGCGGCTGGCGGCGGTGGTGCGGATGCCGGCGGTGCAGAACAGGTCCTTGATGCCGAGCGGGATTCCGGCGAGCGGCCCCGCCTCGCCCCGCGCCAGCGCCGCGTCCGCCGCAGCGGCCTGAGCGAGGGCGATCTCGGGCGTGGGCGTGATGTAGGCGTTGAGGGCGGCCAGCTGCTCCATCCCATCGATATGGGCCTGGGTCAGTTCGCGGGCGGAAAATTCTTTCGCGCGCAACGACGCCGCCGCCTGCCTGATGGTGAGGTCGGTCAGGCTCATTCCACCACTTTCGGCACGGTGAAGAACGGCCCGGCGCGCTCCGGCGCGTTGGCCAGCACCTGCTCGGCCATGCCGCCATCGGTCACCGCGTCCGCCCGCAGTCGCAACGCCATGTCCACGGCACCGGTCAAGGGGGCGACACCATCCACGTCCACCTCGTTCAGCTGGTCGATCCAGCCCAGGATGCCGTTGAGCTGCGCCTGCAACGGGGCGACCTGTTCGTCCGTTACCCGGATGCGGGCGAGCCTGGCAATGCGGCGGACGGTCGCGGGGTCGAGCGACATGGGGCCTCTTCCAACTTGGCGGGATGCGAAGCGCAGATCATAACGGCACGCCATGCCCCTGTTCAACCTGACTGACCTCCATGCCGGCTTGGCCCGCAACCAGCGCCTCCTGGGCCTCGACCCCGGCACCCGGACAATCGGCCTGGCGCTGAGCGACGTGCGCCGCGTGCTGGCCAGCCCATTCGGCACCCTGCGCCGCGGCAAGCTGGCGGAGGCAGCGGGTGCCATACTGGCCATCGCCAAGCGGGAGGACGTGGGCGGGCTGGTGATCGGCCTGCCGTTGCAGATGGACGGCACGCTCGGCCCCTCCGCCCAGGCCGCGCGGGACTGGACCTTCGCACTCACCGCCGCGACTGGGCTGCCCGCGGCGATGTGGGACGAGCGGCTCTCCTCCGCCGAGGCCAACCGCGCGCTGACTGCCCAGGGTGCCAACCGCGCCCGGCGTGCCACATCGGTGGACCGGATGGCCGCCGCCGTGATCCTGCAGGCGGCGCTCGATTCGCTGCGCGTCTTCCCTGGCACGATGATCGAGGAGGCCGGCGCGGAGGACGCCGGCGCGGAGGAGGAGGCATGACGCTCTGGGTCCGTCACGCCGGCGGCTTCGGGACGCTGGAGGGCGACTGGCTGCAGCCCCATGATGGGGACATGTTCGCCGGTGCCACCCCGTGCGGACCGCAGCGCCTGGTGGCGGGGGTCGAGTTGCTGGCGCCGGTGTCACCCGGCAAGATCGTCGGGCTATGGAACAACTTCCACGCCTTGGCCGCGAAGCTCGGCCAGGCGATCCCGCAGGGGCCGCTCTACTTCCTCAAGGCCACCAGCTCCCTCATCGGGCCCGGCGGCGCCATCCGCCCGCCCGCTGGCTATACCGGCAAGACCGTCTACGAGGGCGAGCTCGGCATCGTCATCGGCCGTGCCTGCAGCCAGGTCACCGAAGCCGAGGCGGCCGACGCGATCTTCGGCTACACCGCCGTCAACGACGTGACCGCGCTCGACCTGCTGATGGCCGATCCCAGCTTCCCGCAATGGGCCCGCGCCAAGGGTTGCGACACGTTCGGCCCCGTCGGCCCCGCCATCGCGACCGGGCTCGACCCGGCGTCGCTGACGGTGCGGGTACTGCTGAATGGCCGCGAACGCCAGTGTTACCCCGTCAACGACATGATCCTGCCGCCCGCCCGCATCGTCAGCCTGCTGTCGCAGGAGATGACGCTGCACCCCGGCGACCTGATCGCCTGCGGCACCTCGCTGGGCGTACTGCCGATACGCCCCGGGATGACGGTGAGCGTGGTGATCGACGGCATCGGCACGCTGACCAACACGGTCGAAGCCGCAGTCCAGTAAAGCCTTTACACGTCCCGACGCTGTTTCGACCGCTTTACAATCCGCCTCGCCGCTTTACCCGCTCCGCCGTCGGCGTCTTCGCCTAACTTCGCCGCGCATCCTGGAATGGCGCGAATGACGAGTGGAAACGGACGCTGGCTGCAACTCGGCCTTGGGATCGTTGGCATGATCCTGATCGCCAACCTGCAATACAGCTGGACGCTGTTCGTCGGGCCCATGGACGCGGCGCATCACTGGGGACGTAGCGCGATCCAGGTCGCGTTCAGCGTGTTCGTCATCACCGAGACCTGGCTGCTCCCGCTCGAAGGCTATCTGGTGGATCGGATCGGGCCACGCTTCGCCACCATGGCCGGGGGCGTACTGGTGGCGGCCGGGTGGTCGCTCAACGCAGTGGCCGACTCCTTGCCCGTGCTCTACGCCGGCGCGGCGGTGACGGGCCTGGGCGCCGGGCTGGTCTACGGCACCGCGGTCGGCAACGCGATGAAGTGGTTTCCCGACCGCCGCGGGCTGGCGGCCGGGCTGACGGCAGCGGGCTTTGGCGCCGGCGCCGCATTGACCATCATTCCAATCTCCAATTGGGTCAGCAGCCACGGATACCAGTCGGCATTCCTGACGTTCGGGCTGGGACAGGGCGCCTGCGTCGCGCTCACCGCGCTGTTCCTGCGCAAGCCGCCCGCCGCACCCGCGCACGCCGCCGCCTCGCGGCAGGACAGGACGCCGGCCCAGGTGCTGCGCGAGCCGTCGTTCTATCTGATGTATGTGATCTTCGTGCTGGTCGGGGCAGGTGGGCTGATGGCCACCGCCCAGCTTGCCACCATCGCCACCGATTACGGCGTGGCGACCAAGGGTGTGAACCTGATGGGTCTGACCCTTCCCGCCCTCACCTTCGCCCTCTCGATCGACCGCGTGATGAACGGCGTCACCCGGCCGTTTTTCGGCTGGGTGTCCGACCGGATCGGCCGGGAAAACACGATGTTCGTGGCGTTTCTGCTGGAGGCGGTGGGCATCGCCGCCCTGGTCGCCTTCGCGCATGACCCGGTCATGTTCGTCATCCTCACCGGCGTAGTGTTCTTCGCCTGGGGTGAGATCTACAGCCTGTTTCCCGCCGCCTGCAGCGACCGGTTCGGCAGCCGCTACTGCACCGCTAATTACGGCATGCTCTACACCGCCAAGGGGACGGCCGCCCTGCTGGTGCCGCTCTCCGCCTACCTGCAGGCCAGCGAGGGCTGGGTCGCCGTGTTCTGGGTGGCGAGCGGCGCCAACCTGTTGGCGGCACTGCTAGCGATGTTCGTGCTCAAGCCCATGAAATCTGGCACGGTGGCGACGCAGGCCGTGACCCGCCTGCAGCCCGCCATTGACCCCGCCCTGTGCGACTGGCAGTCGGTGCCGGCCGTGCAACCGTGACACCGGTCTGGTTTTGCGCCGGTCCGTCGATTAAAGCGGTCCATCCGCGCGTCGCGCGGCACGCTGGCAAGGGTTAACCGCCGATGAACGCGACCGTCTGGACTATCGTCTCCACCCTCGCCAGTGAGCGTGCGATCGGCGCGCCAGGCCGTCCCTGGATGAGCGGCGCCGGCCTGCGGGAGCATGCCGTCAGGATGCGCTCGGCCCTGACGGGTGCCGGGATCGGTCGCGGTGACCGGGTGGCGATGGTGCTGCCGAACGGGCCGGAGATGGCCAGTGCCTTCCTGAGCGTCGCCGCGTCCTGCTGCGCCGCGCCGCTCAATCCCGCTTACAAGGCCGACGAATTCGAGTTCTACCTGGCTGACCTGCAACCCGTTGCCATCCTGCTCGCCGCTGGCGAGGCGGGCCCGGCCAAGGACGCGGCGGACCGCCTCGGCGTGCCCGTGCTCACGCTGCACCCCGCCGAAGGCCCGGCCGGCAGCTTCACCCTGGACACGTCCTCTCTGCCGACGGGGTCAGCGAGCGTCGAACCACCCCGTCCGGAGGACCCGGCTCTCGTGCTGCACACCTCCGGAACCACCGCGCGGCCCAAGCTCGTGCCGCTGACCAACGCCAACCTCGTCGCCTCCGCGCGCCACATCGCCGCGGCCCTGGCGCTCACCCCCGCGGACACTTGCCTGAACGTCATGCCGCTGTTCCACATCCACGGCCTGATCGCCGCCGTCACCGCCTCGCTCTCGGCCGGCGCTGCGGTGTGCTGCACGCCCGGGTTCAACGCGTTCAAGTTCGGCGAGTGGCTCGAGAGCGTGCAACCGACCTGGTACACGGCGGTCCCCACCATGCACCAGGCGATCCTGATGCGGATGCGCGCCCACGCGGACACCGCCCGGGCCGCCCGGCTCCGCTTCATCCGCTCTTCCTCTGCCTCGCTCCCGCCCCAGGTCATGGCGGAGTTGGAGGACGTGTTCGCCGCCCCCGTGCTGGAATCCTACGGCATGACGGAGGCGGCGCATCAGATGGCCGCCAACCCGCTGCCGCCGCGTGCGCGCAAGCCCGGTTCCGTCGGCGTGGCGGCAGGGCCGGAGGTCGCGGTCATGGGCGATGACGGCGTGTTGCTGGCCCAGGGCTCCATCGGCGAGGTGGTGATCCGCGGCCCGAACGTGACGCCGGGCTACGATAACAACCCCGCCGCCAACGCCACCGCCTTCACCGACGGCTGGTTCCGCACTGGCGACCAGGGCCGGCTGGACGCGGAGGGCTATCTGTTTCTCACGGGCCGGCTGAAGGAGCAGATCAACCGCGGCGGCGAGAAGATCAGCCCGCTGGAGATCGACGTCGTGCTGCTGGACCACCCGGCCATCGCCCAGGCCTGCACCTTCGGCATTCCGCACGACAAGCTGGGCGAGGAAGTGGGAGTTGTCGTCGTGCCGCGGCCCGGCCAGAGCCTGACGGAGGCGGAGGTGCGTGCATTCGCCGCCGAACGGCTGGCCGCATTCAAAGTGCCGCGCCGGGTGCTGGTGATGGACGACATCCCGAAGGGTGCCACCGGCAAGGTGCAGCGCATCGGCCTGGCCGCCAAGCTCGAGCTGCTTTGATGCCGAGCATCTGCGTGTTTGGCGCCGGCGCCATCGGCGGCTATCTGGCGGCCAAGTTGGAGGCGGCAGGCACCCCCGTATCCATCGTCGCCCGCGGTCTCCATTTGGAAGCGGTGCAGTCCCGCGGTTTGGTGCTCCAATCTGGCAGGGCGCGGATCACGACCCGACCCAACGCCGTGGCGCATGGCAGCGCGATCGGCCCGCAGGATTACCTTGTCATCACGCTCAAGGCTCATTCGCTCGAGTCGGCGCTGCCCCAGTTGGCACCGCTCGTCGGGCCCGGCACCACGATCGTAAGCGCGGTCAACGGTGTCCCTTGGTGGTACACCTACGGCCTGCCGGCGCCCTTCACCAACCGGCGCGTCACCGCAGTGGATCCGGAGGGGTCGCTGTGCGCGGCGCTGCCCCCCTCACAATGCCTAGGCGCCATCGTCTACCCGGCCGCCACCGTGCCCGAGCCTGGCGTGATCGACCACACCTATGGCGACCGCTTCAGTCTTGGTGAACCGAGCGGCGAGCGGTCCGCCCGGGCCGACACGCTGTCCACCCTGATGATCGCCGCCGGGCTGAAGGCGCCGGTCCGCCCCCGCATCCGCGACGAATTATGGGTCAAGCTCTGGGGCAACATGGCGCTTAATCCACTTAGTGCCCTGACGACGGCGACGCTCGACGTGCTCACGGCAGACCCGGGAACGCGGGCCGTGGCGCGCGCGATGATGCTGGAGGGCCAGGCGGTCGCTGAGGCCCTCGGGGTGCGCTTCGCCATCGACGTCGAGAAGCGGCTGCAAGGTGCGGCCGAAGTCGGGCGCCACAAGACGTCCATGCTGCAGGACCTGGAACTTGGCCGCCCGCTGGAGATTGAGGCGATCCTCGGCGCCGTGGTGGAGATGGCTGGTTGGGTGGCGCTCCCGACCCCGATCAGCCAGGCGATGCTGGCGCTAGTTCGGCAGAGAGCGAGCGTGCGCGGCTGAAGCGTCTCGATCGGCTTGCTGGAGCCGTCTCCAAAAAAATTCCCGCATTCCGCATTCGTGTTATTGTGCAGCGCAGCATCGCGACTTATGTTGCGCTGCACAAAAGGAAACGTCCTTCCGTATTATGCGAGAGGACCCACGACATGAACGCCTTCGAACAGTCTGGCGAAGCGATGCTCCTGGCCCAGGAAGGCCAGCGTCAATTCGCTTTGGCAATCGCCGCTCAGTTCCGCACCTGGTTCGCCAGCTTCAAGGCTTGGCAAGCGGCGATGCCCGGAACCATGCCGCCGACCGAGCCGCAGCCGCACTAAACCGTTGCCGCCGCATTCATCTCCCCGCCACGCACGGCCATCGGACGGCTGTTTCCCGGCGGTGCGAGCGGGCAGATGTAACGGTCCGAATACGAGCAGGACGGGTTGTAGGCATAGTTGAAGTCGATCACCGTCCGTCCTTCGGCGTCTTTCCCGAGATGTGCGCCCTTGATTGTATCCAGCAGGTAGCTGCCGCCGCCGTCGCTTTCCCGCCCATTGGTCGTGTCCGCAAAGGGCAGGAATGCCCCGCCGCCATAGCCCGCGATCCAATACACCGTCGGCTCCCGCCCAGCGCTGGCGCGATCCCGTCTGTCACCGCGAGGGGCTGCAGGGTCAGGTGGCCGTCCTCCCCGATCGGCAGCGAAATGGCTTTTTTCGTGATCTTCCGCAACGGGACGGCGAAACGCTGGGCCGGGTTGTCGCCATGATACGGCAACCTATTCTACCGGCCCGGTGCAATGGGCGATTGCGGATGGTCGCGAAACAGCCCCTCACGCGCCGACCGCCATGCCAGCCAAGCTGGCTCGCCACCGCCCGCCTCTCGAGCAGCCACATACATGGCACCCACTCGGCGACGTCAGTCCATTAGGCTGGTGTAGCCACCAAGGTCAGGCATGCACGGGCAGGCTCTCCAACATTCGCACGACGGCGGCGGGCTCCATCCGGCGATGTGCCACCGGCTGCACGTCCGCATGCACGATGCGGCCATCCGTCCCGATGATGAACGTCGCCGGCAGCGGCACGCGCCAATCCCCAGTGCGGTTGATGGTCGGCAGGTCGTGGCCGAGCCGATCGTATAGCGTCCGCAGCGCCGGTGCCAATTCGTAAGCCACGGCGTATTGATCCGCAACGGCGTTGCCCTGGTCGGATAGCATCGGAAAGGCGAGCAGGTCCCTCTCCGCAACCGCCATGCACCGGCTACCAGGCACTGGCGTGATCGCTAGCAGGTCTGCCCCGGCAGCATGCATCCGCGGCAGCGCCGCCTGGTAAGCTCTCAGTGTCAGGCTGCAGAAAGGGCACCATCCGCCACGCACGAACAGCAACACCAACGGCCCGAACGCGAGCCGGTCAGCCAGGCGCACGATGCGGCCATGCTGGTCCGGCAGAGCGAATGCCGGCGCCATATCCCCCGCTTCCGGCGACCTTCCCCCGTCATTACGGGCGCGCAGGTCTTCCGCCGCGTGAAGGATCGCGAGCCGCTCCGCTTTTGGCAAGCGAGCCAGCAGACCTGCCCGGAACGCTTCCAACTGACTCTCAAGGGAATTATCGCCGATGTGCATGGCTGCCCCTCTCTTACCGGTTATTGACAGGTCTGCAACATGTCAAATCGGGAGCGCCCTCCCGGAAGGGAAGCATGGTCTCATCTATATGATAGATAACGGAGGCGCATGAACCATGGATGTCCTCGCGGCCTTTCGCGTGTTCGTCCGCGTCGCCGAGGCACGCTCCTTTTCCGCGGTGGCGCGCGAGACGGGCACGACGCAGCCCGCCGTCTCACGCCAGGTGGCGGCGCTCGAGGAGCATCTCGGCGCGCGCCTGCTGCAGCGCACGACCCGCAGCCTGGCGCTCACGGAAGACGGGCGGGACCTGCTCGGCCATGCCAGGCGCGTGCTGGATAGCGTGGAGGAGGCGGAAGCCTCGGTCGGACGCCGTCACAGCATGCCCGGCGGCCTGGTGCGGCTCGGCAGTTCCTCTGCATTCGGCCGGCTGTACGTCGCTCCGCGCATCGAGCGGTTGCTGGAACGATACCCCGAGCTGGCCATCGACCTGCGCATGTCCGACAGCATCCTGGACCTGGTAGCCGAGGGCATCGACATCGCCATCCGGGTTGGCACTGTGCAGGACTCAAGTCTGGTGGCGCGCAAGATCGGCTCCTCCCGCCGCATCACCGTCGCCTCGGCAGCCTGCATCGCCCAGCATGGCGAGCCGCACCATCCATCGGACCTGGCACGCCTGCCCTGCGTCATCTTCACCGGCTCTGTCACACCGACGGAATGGCGCTTCGAATCGCCCGACGGCCCGGTCTCGGTCAGCGTCAGCGGCCGGTTCCGCACCGATAACGGCGAGGCGGTGCGCGAGGCCGTGCTGGCGGGCTTAGGTTTCGCAGTGCTGCCGATCTGGTTCTTCAGGACCGAGGTCACCGACGGCCGGCTCAAGCCCGTGCTGACCGGCTGGGAACCGCCGAGCAGCGCCATCTCCGCCGTCTATCCGTCCCGGCGCAACCTCGCCCCCCGCACCCGCGCGGTGATCGACTTCTTCCTGGACGAGTTCCGGCTCGACCCGGTGATCTCGTCCTATGGCGAAGCCTGAAACTGTGAAGCTCGCGTTGGCAAACCCCGCATATGAAAAGCATGTGACGCCCGTTCCGCCGGGGATATAGACTGCGCTGGTGAACGTCCTTGCCCCACCGAAGGCGCGCCTCACCGTCGAGGTCGTGCACGATCTGGTCTGTCCATGGTGCTACCTCGGCACCAGGCGCCTCATGCGCACCATCCGCCGCCGTCCGGATCTGCTTGTGGACCTGGTCTGGCGCCCGTTCCTGCTCAACCCGGACATGCCACGGCTTGGCATGTCCCGCTCGGACTACGTCATCCGCAAGTTCGGCGGCGAGGACCGGGCGCGCCGCCTCTACACATCCATCACCGAGATCGGGCGCACCGAGGGCGTGCAGTTCCGCTTCGACCGGGTCCGCCGCACCCCGTCCAGCGTGGACGCCCACCGCATGGTCCGCTGGGCCGCCCGGTTCGGCCGCGCGGACGGCGTGGTGGAGGCCCTGTTCGCCGCGCATTTCTCAGACGGCCGGGATCTCGGGGATCCGGCCGTCCTCTGCGCCATCGCCGCGTCCTGCGGGCTCGACCCGGCCGAGGCGCGCGCAATGCTGGGCAGTGACGCCGAACTCGACGGCGTGCACGCCGACAACCTGCGCGCCCACCGCCTGGGGATCAACGGCGTGCCCTGCTTCGTCGTCGCCGGCCGCCATGCCATCGCCGGGGCGCAGGAGCCGGAAGTGATCGAGCGCCTGCTGGACGTCGCCGCCGTCCAGATGACGGGTGATTGACCGCCCTGATTTAACCGCCTGTTCACCCCGTTTCTTTAACCAGCGTTTTGCGGCAACATCTGCCTCAACGAACCCATTCGAGGACGGCGATGCATACCAACCGCGCTTGGCTGTCTGCTTTCGGCTTGGCCATCGCCTTGGGCGGCAGTGCCGCAGCCCAAACCCAGCCGACCCCGGAGCAGGCGAGCGCGCTGGAGAAGCAGATCACCGACTGGCTGATCACCACCACCGGCGGTGCCTTCACGCTCCCCGCCCGCCCCGTGCAGCTCACGCCCGAGGGGGATCATTTCATCGTCCGCATCCCGCTGGCGCCACTCGCCGGCACGATTGATCCGCCGGATGCGGCCTTTACCGGCAAGGCCCGTCTGCTGGACGGCACGCGTTGGGCGCTGGACGACCAGCAATTCCCGCCCGAGTTTTCCGTCACCGCGAGTGAAACCGTTCCTGACCCGTCGGATGCCAAGAACCCGAGCCCGGACGGCACCCACAAGGAAGACGTCAAATACCGGATCAAGCTCGGCGACCAGGCCGTCCACAGCGTGTTCGACACCGACCTGGCCACGCCTACGACCAGCAACGGCACCATCGCCTCGCTCGATATCGAGAAGGAAGGCGGCAGTGGCGCCTCCCTCACGCATGTCGGCCAGTTCATCACGGAGATGAGCACTAGCCCGGTCGACGCGCAGCACGTCGACATCCTGTCGGATGCCGCCGGTGCCGACTATTCCACCCGCACCGAGTTGCCGGACGGGACGCAGTTTACCCTGCAGGCGAACCGGCTGCACGTCGTCTCCACGGCGTCCAGCCTTGCGCATGGCCAATTGGTGCCGCTGTTCCATCTCGTCAGCCAGTTAGCGTCCATGATCAAGGCGCCAGGCGGGGACAACCCGGACGGCCCGACGCCGGAGCAGAAGGCCAAGCTGCACGACATGCTGCAGCAGGCCCATGACATCCTGACCGGCGTGAAGCTCGACGAGACGATTGAGGGCGCCAAGTTCGAGATCGCCGGCAATAGCGGCGCGTTGGGTAAGGGCGAGATCAGCCTGGGCGGGGACGCCCCGGCCGATAAGCTGTCCGCCTCGATGGGCATGACGCTGGATGGCCTAGTGCTGGACGACCTGCCCCCAGCGCTCGTCTCCTACGTTCCCAGCCACTTCACCATCCACCCGACCCTGTCCAATGTGAGCGTCAGCGCCCTCACCAGCATGGGCCTAGCCGCAACCGCCCCCGTGCCGGACGGCCAAACCCCGCCCGCACCGGATATCGCCGCCCTGTTCGCCAATGGCGGCATCAAGTTCGGCTTCGACTCGCTGGCGCTGGACATGGCCGGCGCTCACCTGGCCGGCACCGGCGAGTTCACGGCGGCGAACCCGGCGGCCATCACCGGCCAGGCCAACCTCACCGTCCGCGGCCTGGACGCCCTGATCGCCAAGGGCCAGTCGGACCCGATGATGCAACAGGCCGTGCCGGTCATGATCTTCCTCAAAGGCATCGCACGCACCACGGGCGACCAGTCCATCTGGCAGATCACGGTCAACAACACCAACATACTGGTCAACGGCGTAGACCTGTCAGCGATGATGGGCGGCCCCAGCAAGTAACGCGCCGCTCCAGTCTGCTCCCTCTCCCTTTTTGGGAGAGGGCAGGGTGTGGCAGCTTGGGATCCCGCACGTTCAGGCCGACAGATAGGCCGCCAGCATCACCATGCCGCCCACCGCCAGCGTGGCATGCACCCCAACCGCCAGCGTGGACGGGGTCCGGTGCCGCAACCGGGCAGCGAACACCAGCATGCCCAGCACCACCGCGGCACCCATGAAGCCGGCTGCGATGAACCCGAACGACCCCGCGCCCTGTTGCACACCCCGCACCGGGCCACCCAGGCCGGCCAGCAGCAGCACGAACCCGGCCAGGCCCAGCAACCCGTGCAGCAATCCCGGCCAGCGCAGCCGCCGCAGCGGGGACGCCGCCTGCGACAGCGCCACCAGTCCCAGCCCGCCCAGCACCGCCACACTCAGCACGACCGCGGACCAGGTAAGCACTAAGCCGCCTTCGCCTGCGTCACGATCCGGTTCAGGCTGCGCAGTACCTCGCGCGCCGTCTTGATCCGGTCGCTGACCTCCATCTCCCGGCTGATCGCCAGCTTGTGGTCCGGCCGCAACCGGATCGGCTGCTTCTGCGAACCCAGCCACGCCACCAGCCCGCCCGGGTTGCCGAACGCGTTGCCGCGGAACTGCAGCACCATGCCCTTCGGCCCGGCCTCCACCTTCTCCACCCCCGCCTCCCGGCACGCCCGCTTCAGCGCGACCACCTGCAGCAGGTTGTCCACCTCCTCCGGCAGCGCCCCGAACCGGTCCACCAACTCCGCCGCCATCGCCTCGCTCTCGCCGTCCGAGGCCAGGCCGCCGATCCGCCGGTAAAGCCCCAGCCGCACCGGCAAGTCCCGCACGTAGGTCTCCGGGATCAGCACCGGCAACCCGAGCGAGATGTTCGGCGTCCAGTCCCGGTCCTCGCTCTTCTTCCGCCCGCGTTCGGCCCGCATCTCGGCCACCGCGTCCTCCAGCATCTGCTGGTACAACTCGATGCCCACTTCGCGGATGTGCCCGCTCTGCTCGTCGCCCAGCAGGTTGCCGGCGCCGCGGATGTCCAGGTCATGCGACGCCAGCGTGAACCCGGCGCCTAGCGTGTCCAGCGTCTGCATCACGCCCATCCGCTTCTCTGCCGCCACCGACAGGCGGTGCTGCGGCGGCCAGGTGAGGTAGGCGTAGCCCCGCTGCTTGCCCCGCCCGACCCGGCCGCGCAGCTGGTACAACTGTCCCAGCCCGAACATGTCCGCCCGGTAGATGATCAGCGTGTTCACCGCCGGCATGTCCAGCCCGGACTCGACGATGTTGGTGCTGAGCAGGATATCGTATTTGCCGTCGCCGAACTCGGTCATCACCCGTTCCAGCTCGGTCGGCGCCAGGCGGCCATGCGCCTGGGTGATGCGCGCTTCGGGCACGATCTCCCGCAGCCGCGTCGCCATCCGGTCCATGTCCTCCAGCCGCGGCACTACGCAGAACACCTGCCCGCCGCGGAACCGCTCGCGCTGGATCGCCTCGCGCGCGACCACGCCGTCGAATGGCATGATGAACGTGCGCACTGCCAGGCGGTCCACCGGCGGGGTGGCGATCAGGCTCATCTCCCGCACGCCGGTCAGCGCCAATTGCAACGTGCGCGGGATCGGCGTCGCCGACAGCGTCAGCACGTGCACGTCCGCCTTCAGCGCCTTCAGCTTCTCCTTGTGGGAGACGCCGAAATGCTGCTCCTCGTCCACAATCAGCAGCTCGAGGTTAGCGAACTCGATCCCCTTGGCCAGCAGCGCGTGGGTTCCCACCACGATGCTGACGCTGCCATCCGCCAGCCCGCGCTTGGTCTCCGCCGCGTCCTTGGCCGTCACCATGCGGCTGAGCTGGCCGACCTTCACCGGCAGGCCCTCGAAGCGCTTGGTGAAGGTGCGGTGATGCTGCCGGGCCAGCAGCGTGGTCGGCACCACCACCGCCACCTGCGCCCCGCTGATCGCCGCCACGAACGCGGCGCGCAACGCCACCTCCGTCTTGCCGAACCCCACGTCGCCGCAGATCAGCCGGTCCATCGGCCGGCCGGCCGCCAGATCCTCCAGCACGTCGGCGATGGCGCGCGCCTGGTCCTCGGTCTCGGTGAACGGGAAGCGGGCGCAGAACTCGTCCCACGAGCCCTCCTCCGGCGTGATGCTCGGCGCGTCGCTCGCCCGGCGCAGCGCGGCGGTGCGGATCAGCTCGCCCGCCATGTCCTTGATGCGCTGCTTCATCTTCGCCTTGCGGTTCTGCCACGAGGCACCGCCGAGCTTGTCCAGCGTCGCACCCCCCTCGGCCCCGAAGCGGCTCAGCATCTCGATGTTTTCAACCGGCAGGAACAGCTTGTCGTTCCCGTCGTACAGCAGCCGCAGGCAGTCGTGCCGCGCGCCGCTCACCTGCAGCGTCACCAGCCCGTCATAGCGGGAAATACCGTGGTCCTGGTGCACCACCAGGTCGCCCTCCGCGATCTCCGTCGCCTCGGCGATGAACTGGTCCGCCCGCTTGCGGCGCCGGGCCGGCCGGCTGATCCGCTCGCCCAGCAGATCCTGCTCGCCCACCAGGCCCATCTCGTCGGTGACGAACCCGCGCTCGACGCCCAGGCTCACCAGCACGATGTGGTCCCGCGGTGCCACCCGCACCTTCTGCCAGGTTTCGGCCACGTGGGCGCGCAGCCCGTTCTCCCGCAGCAAATTGGCCAGCCGCTCGCGGGAGCCCCGCGTCCAGGCCGCCACCACCGTCCGTCGCCGCTGCGACAGCCACCCGGTGTGCTGCTCGCCGAGCTGCTTGAACATCTCCGGGTTGGCGTGCGCGCCCGCCTGGGTGAACAGCGGCCCGGGCCGCCCGCCGGCGTCGATCCCCGCCGCCGCCTCGTCCTTGCCGTACGGACTGAACTGGAACAACGGGCCTTGGGCCAGCATCTCGTCCCATTCCGCCTGGTCCAGGTACAGGCGGCCCGGCGGCAGGGCGCGGTACGGCACCTCCCCGTCCCGCGGCGGCGCCTTGCGGGCGTCGAAATGGTCGGCGATCATCTCCAGCCGCGCCGCCAGCACGTCGTCGCTCAAATGGTCGAAACTGACCGCCGCATCCGGCAGGTAGTCGATCAGGTTCTCCATCGCCGTGTGGAACAGCGGCGCCCAATGCTCCATCCCAGGGTGCCGCCGCCCGTCCGAGACGCTGGCGTAGATCGGGTCCAGCGCCGCCGGCGGCCCGAACAGCTCCCGCCACGCTTCGCGGAACCGGGTGACGCTCGCCGGGTCGAGCGAAACCTCGCTCACCGGCCGCAGCTCCAGCCTGTCCACCTTGTCGGTCGAGCGCTGGGTGGTGGCGTCGAACCGGCGGATGCTCTCCACCGTGTCGCCGAACAGGTCGAGCCGCACCGGGTCCAGCTCGCCGGCCGGGAAGATGTCCACGATCCCGCCGCGCACCGCATACTCGCCCGGCTCCATCACGGTGTCGGCCCGCCCGTAGCCGTTCGCTTCCAGGAAGGTGGTGAGCTGCTCGGGCTCGATGCTGCCGCCGGCGCGGACCGACAGGCTGGCCCCCCGGAACACCGCCCGCGGCGGCACCCGCTGAACTAGCGCGTTGACCGTCGTCAGCACGATGCGCGGCCGGTCCGTGCGGTCCAGCAGGCGGGCCAGGCAGGCGATGCGGTCGGAGACGATGGCCGGGTTGGGGGAGACCCGGTCGTATGGCAGGCAGTCCCAGGCCGGGAACCGCAGCACCTCGACCTCCGGCACAAAGAACGCCAGCGCCTCCGCCAGCCGGGCCATGCGCGTATCGTCGCGGTTCACGTGCAGGATGGCGCCGCGGTGCTCGGCCCGGCGCTTCGCGAGCAGTAGTGCGTCGAACCCCTCGGGCGCGCCGTAGATCGTGACCGCGCTCATGGTGCCGTCTCGGGCGGGGCTTCGTAGGTCGCCTCGGGCGCGATCCGCCGCGTGGCGTCCTGCGCCGTCGTCGTCGGCGGCTTGGCGTGGATGGACTGGAACATCGCGTGGAGCAGCGGGGCATGCTCACCGGCCGGTATCGGCAGCCGCCCCATCAGCCAGTCTGCCAAATCCACGTCCGGCAGGTCCATCATGGCCTCAATTGCGTCCAGTTCGGCATCGGTGAAGCTCAGCAGGCGTGCGGACACGTATCCGCCCACCAGCCGGTCGGTTTCCTGCGTGCCGCGATGGGTGGCACGGAACAGGATGCGCCGTCGGCGCGGATCAGGCTCGGTCATTGTGCGGTGATATAGCGGCGGAGTGCGGCGGTGTCAGTGCCCGCTTCTCCCTCTCCCCCTGGGAGAGGGCCGGGGTGAGGGACCTGCACGCCCGCAAAACCCCGCCACCTTCACCTCCCCCCCAACCAGCCCTAGAACCCCCAAGCCTTGACCGACCCCCTCGCCCCCCTCCTCGCCCCCCTCGCAGACCTGCGCGGCGTCGGCCCCGCCACGGCCGAGAAGCTCGCCAAGCTCACCGGCGGCCCGCGCATCCGCGACCTGCTCTTCCACCTCCCCGACTCCTTCATCGACCGACGCACCACTGCCACCCTCAAGGACACCCAGCCCGGCCAGATCGTCACCTGGCACATCGACCTCGCCGGCCACGAACCCGCCACCAAGCCCACCCATCCCTGGCGCATCCGCGTCACCGACGGCACCGCCTTCGCCGAGCTCGCCATCTGGGACAAGCAGCGCCTCGCCGCCCTGATCCGCGCCGCCCCCGCCACCCAATTCGTCGTCAACGGCCGGGTCGAAGCGTTCGGCAACCGCCTCTCCATGCGGGACCCGGCCTACGCCGTCCCCCCCGCCGACGAGGCGCTGATCCCACCCGTCGACCCGGTCTGGCCCATGACCGCACGGCTCTCCACCCGCGAGCTGCGCACCGCCATGCGCGCCGCCGCCGCCCGCGTGCCGGACCTGCCGGAGTGGCACGACGCCCCGCTGCTCCGCCGCCAGGCCTGGCCCTCCTTCCGCGAGGCGCTGGTCGGCCTGCAATGCCCGCTGGAACCACCGACGCCCCTGCACCGCGCCCGGCTCGGCTACGACGAGATGCTGGCCCACCAGCTCGCCATGGCCTGGATGAAGGCGCGCGAGAAGCACCGCCCCGGCCGCGCCCTGCTCGCCACCGGGCGCCTGCGCACCGAGGCCTTGCGCCGCTTCGGCCACGAGCCCACCCCCAGCCAAACCACCGCGCTGGCCGAGATCGACGCCGACATGGCCGCCCCGCGCCGCATGCTCCGCCTGCTGCAGGGCGATGTCGGCTCCGGCAAGACCCTGGTCGCCCTGCTCGCCATGCTCGGCGCGGTGGAGGCCGGCACGCAGGCCGCGCTGATGGCGCCGACCGAGGTGCTCGCCAAGCAGCACTTGCGCACGCTCGAGCGCCTGGCCCCGTGCCCGGTCGCCCTGCTCACCGGCTCGGTCAAGGGTGCCGAGCGCCGAAACCTCCTGCTCAAGCTCGGCAATGGCCGCCTGCCCATCGTGGTCGGCACCCACGCGCTGTTCCAGGAGCATGTCGAGTTCCACGACCTCGGCCTCGCCGTGATCGACGAGCAGCACCGCTTCGGCGTCGAGCAACGCCTGCTGCTCGGCGGCAAGGGCGCCCGCACCGACCTGCTGGTGATGACCGCGACCCCGATCCCGCGCACCCTGCTGCTCACCCAATGGGGCGAGATGGACACCAGCCGCCTCACCGGCAAACCCGCCGGCCGGCAACCGATCCGCACCACCCTGCACTCGCTCGCGACGCTGGACACCGTCACCGACGGCATCGGCCGCGCCCTCGGCCGCGGCGAGCAGGTCTACTGGGTCTGCCCCATGGTCAGCGAGAGCGAACTGACCGACCTCGCCGCCGCCGAGGCCCGCTACGCCACTCTGCGTGCCCGCTTCGGCGACCAGGTCGGCCTCGCCCACGGCCAGCAGGACGGCCCCGTGCGGGACGCCGCCCTCGCCGCCTTCAGCGCCGGCCGCACCCGCCTGCTGGTCGCCACCACCGTCATCGAGGTCGGCGTCGACGTGCCCGGCGCCAGCGTCATGGTCGTCGAGCACGCCGACCGCTTCGGCCTAGCGCAGCTGCACCAGCTCCGCGGCCGCGTCGGCCGCGGCGCCGCGCAGTCCTACTGCCTCCTCCTGCACGAGGACGGCCTGACCGAGACCGGCCGCCGCCGCATGCTGACCCTGCGTGACACCGAGGACGGCTTTCTCATCGCCGACGAGGATTTCCGCCTCCGCGGCGGCGGCGACCTGCTCGGCAAGCGCCAATCCGGCCTTCCCGGCTTCCGTCTTTCGGACCCGGAAGCGCAGGACGGCATGCTTCGCATGGCCCACCAGGACGCCGCCGTGCTGCTCGAGCGCGACCCGAAGCTGGAAACCGAGCGGGGCAGGGCAGCCCGCCTCCTCCTCCGCCTGTTCGACCGCCGCGCCGCCCTGGAGACGCTCGGCGCCGGGTAGGCCCGCGTGGTGCAGGCGGAGCCAAGCGGCTTACAGTCCGGCTCGCCCCGGCCGCACGGCCTCCACCACCAACCGACAAAGCAGCGAGAGATGCTGACTGTCCACCACCTTGGGCACTCGCAATCCGAGCGGATCGTCTGGCTCTGCGAGGAGCTGGCCATCCCGTACGAGCTAAAGCTTTACGAGCGCGATCCGGTCACGATCCTGTCCCCGCCGGCGCTGCGGGCGCTGCACCCGATCGGCGCGGCACCGGTGATCCAGGACGACGGATTGCTGCTGGCGGAATCCGCGGCCATCGCCGAGTACATCATCGCCAAGCATGGCGGCGGCCGCTTGCAGCTCAGTCCGGACCATCCGGATTTCGCCGCCTACCTCTACTGGTTTCACTTCGCCAACGGCAACCTCCAGCCGGTCTTCGGGCGCTGCCTGATGGTGGGCCGGGTCGGCCTGCCGCCGGATCATCCCGTGCAGATGGCGGTGCTGGGCCGGCTAGACCGCGTGCTGGCCATGGTCGAGGCCCGGCTGGGCGAAACCGAGTTCCTGGCTGGGAACGAATTTACTGCGGCGGACACCATGAGCGTGTTCTCGCTGACCACGATGCGGCTGTTCCATCCGGTCGACCTCCGCCCCTACCCCAACATCCTGGCCTACCTGCAGCGCATCGGGGCGCGGCCGGCCTATCGCCGGGCCATGGCCAAGAGCGATCCGGACCTGACGCCGATGCTGACCTGACTAACCAGGTCCACCTCCTCAGAACCCAGGATTCGCCAACACCCAGAATAGCCCGCCCGCGATCAGCATCGTCGCCGGCAGCGTGAACACCCACGCCAGCATGATCCGCACCACCATCCCGCGCTGCACCCCCTGGCCACCCGCGATCATCGTCCCCGCGATCCCGGACGTGATCACGTGCGTCGTGCTTACCGGCAGCCCGGTCAACCCCGCCGTCCCGATCAGCACCGACCCCACCAGCTCCGCCGCCGCACCCTGACCCGGCGTCATATGCGCCTTGCCGAGCCGCTCGCCCAACGTACGCACCACACGCTTGTAGCCCACCATCGTGCCCGCCCCCAGGCAAACCGCGCTC
>CAXSEG010000050.1:0-18471 GCA_964235545.1 uncultured Acetobacteraceae bacterium | reverse complement strand
CCCCGCAACGGCCGCTGGTACACCGTCGCCTACTGCTTCGAGGGCCGCAACGCGCACCAGACGCTGGGCATGCTGCTGACCCGGCGGATGGAGCGGGCCGGCACCGGCCCGCTCGGCTTCGTCGCCACCGACTACGTGATCGCCGTCTGGACCGCGAACGAGCCCGGCGACATGGCCGGACTGTTCCAGCAGGACATGCTGGGCGACGACCTGGAGGCGTGGATGGCGGAGAGCTCGCTGCTGCGGCGCACGTTCCGCAACGTGGCGGTGATCGCCGGGCTGGTGGACCGCTCGCAGCCGGGTGCGGACAAGAACCGCCGCCAGGTGACGGTGAACACGGACCTGATCTACGACGTGCTGCGCCGCCACCAGCCGGACCACATCCTGTTGCGCGCGACCCAGGCCGACGCGGCGCGCGGGCTGACCGACGTGGGCCGGCTGGCGGAGATGCTGGCCCGCGTGCAGGGCAAGGTGCGCACCGTCCACCTGTCCCGCGTGTCGCCGCTGGCGGTGCCGGTGCTGCTGGACATCGGCCGCGAGTTCGTCCGCACGACGGACGACGAGGACGCGCTGCTGGCGGAGACGGAGGCACTGATCGCGGAGGCGAGCGGCCAGGCTGAGCCGTCGCAGGAGGCGATGCGTGTGCACCCGGTGCATCGCGCGAACTTGACCAAGATGGTGCGGCGGGACCGGCGGTCCGCGGCCGTTCCTCACCCCGACTCTCTCCCAGAGGGAGAGGGAGAAGATACGCGCCTTCTTCTCCCTCTCCCGCTTGCGGGAAAGGGCCGGGCCACGCATGCGAAACGCCACCGGGCATGAGCACCGCCGCCCCCATCCACCTCGCCGGCCACCGCCTCATGCTGGACCCGGCGGGCGCACTGTGGTGGCCCGAGCGGCACCTGCTCGCCGTCGCCGACCTGCATCTGGAGAAGGGCAGTGCGTGTGCGATGCGCGGCCACCTGGTTCCACCCTGGGACACGCGCGCCACGCTGGACCGGCTTGCCGTGCTGCTCCGCCGCTATGCGCCGCGCACTGTGCTAGCGCTGGGCGACAGCTTCCACGACACCGGCGGCCCGGGCCGGCTGATGGCGGCGGACGCGGTCCGCTTGCGCGCCATGGCGGAGGCGCACGATTTCGTGTGGCTGCTCGGCAATCACGACCCGTTGCCGCCCGACGGGATGCCCGGCGCCACCGCCGAGTGGTGGGAGGCGGACGGCATCGTGTTCCGCCATCAGGCCGGCGCGGGGACCGGGACAGAGGTCTGCGGCCACCACCACCCGAAGGCCAGCGTCGCCACCCGGGCGCAGACGGTCACCCGGCCCTGCTTCGTCGCCGGGCCGCACCGGCTCATGCTGCCGGCGTTCGGCGCCTTCACCGGCGGGCTGGACGTGCGCCATCCCGCCATCGCCGAACTGTTCCCCCGGGGCGCCCGGGCCTTTCTGCTGGGGCGGGACCGGCTATTTGCGTTTTCGCTGGGACAAGCGGCCGGCATGCAAACGATCTGAGTTACGAAACATTGCCGCCGTGACTGTGCCACCACACATCGTGGCGGATGGATGGCTCAATCGTCTGGTTTCGCCAGGACCTCCGGCTAGCCGATAATCCTTCGTTGATCGCCGCCGTGTCCGCGGGGCCGATCCTGCCAGTGTACGTGCTGGATGACGACGCGGCCGGCGCGTGGGCGATGGGCGGGGCGCATCGCTGGTGGCTGCACCACAGCCTGCAGTCGCTGGCGGCGGACCTGGCCAAGCATGGTGCCAAGCTCGTGCTGCGCCGGGGCGACGCCGCGGCGATCCTGGCCGGGTTGGTCAGGGCGAGCGGCGCCACGGCGGTGCATGCCGGGCAGATGGTCGAGCCGTGGGCACGGGCGCAGGAAAAGGCGGTGCAGCGGGCGTTACCCGAGGGGGTTCCCTTGCAGCTACACCGCACCGCGACCTTGTTCGATTGCGGCACGGTACGCACCAAGACGGGCGGGGCCTACGGCATCTTCACGCCGTTCGCCCGCGCCGCCCGCGCCATGGGTGCGCCTGACGCGCCCAAGCCCGCGCCAAAGCGGCTGCCGGCGCTGACAGCCGACAGCGAGCCGCTCGAGTCCTGGCAGCTGCTTCCCACGAAGCCTGACTGGGCCGCGGGCTTCCGGGCCACCTGGAAACCCGGTGAGGCCACCGCGCAGGCGCGTGCCAAGATTTTCATGGCCGAACGGCTGTCCGGCTACCACGCCGGGCGCAACACGCCGGGCGAAGACCTGACGTCCATGCTCTCGCCGCACCTGCACTGGGGTGAGCTCTCCCCTACGCAGCTCTGGCACCAGGCGGCGGAGGCCGGCTCCGGCGAGGGGCTCGACGTCTATCACACCGAGCTGCTGTGGCACGAGTTCTCCACCAACCTGCTCTGGCGCGAGCCGCGGATGCCGGACGAGCCGCAGCGCGCCGATTTCGGCCGGCTGCGCTGGCGGGAGGACCCGGCGGGCCTGCGTGCGTGGGAACGCGGGCGCACTGGCGTGCCGATCGTGGACGCGGGGATGCGGCAGCTCTGGCAGGTCGGCTGGATGCACAACCGGGTGCGCATGATCACCGCCTCGTTCCTGGTAAAGCACCTGCTGGTGTCCTGGGTGGAGGGCGAGCGCTGGTTCTGGGACACCCTGGTGGACGGCGACCTGGCGGTGAATGCGCAGTCCTGGCAGTGGGTCGCGGGCTGCGGCACCGACAGCCAGCCGTTCTTCCGCGTGTTCAACCCGCAGACCCAGGGCGAGAAGTTCGACCCGCAGGGTGCCTATGTCCGCCGCTGGGTGCCCGAGCTGGCCACCCTGCCCGACCGCTGGATCCACGCGCCCTGGACCGCACCGGCCGCCGTGCTGGAGCAGGCGGGCGTGACCCTCGGGCAGACGTATCCGCACCCCGTCGTGGCGCTCGAGGAGGGGCGGGACCGCGCCCTGGCGGCGTTCCGTGCCATGCGCCAGGCCGCATGATAATCCCGGCGGGCCAGGCGATCCGCGTGGTGGGCGACGTACACGGCGACTCGCGCGCTTTCGCCTTCGCCGCCGATACCGACCGCTTCGTCATCCAGCTGGGAGACCTGACCGATAGCGGCCCGGACAGCGCCGGCGCGCTGGCCATGGCGCTGCGGCTGCTGGACGAGGGCCGCGGCATCTTCCTGCTCGGCAACCACGACCGCAAGCTGGGCCGTGCGCTCAGCGGCCAGCCGGTCCGCGTCGACCAGGCGCTGGAGGCGACGCTTGGCCAGCTCCCCGCCTCGCTGCGCGCCCGGGCGCTGGAGGCGATCACTCACGCGCCGGCCTGGATCGTGGACGGCGAGCGCGTGTTCGTGCATGGCGGCTTTCACACTGCGATGCTGGAGCACGCTCCGCCGCCGGGCCTTGGCCGGGTGGACACGCCGCTCAGCCGCGCGTTGTTCGGTCAGACGACCGGGCGGGTGCAAACGGATGGTTATCCGGAACGCGTGCTGCGCTGGGTGGACCGCATCCCGGAGGGCGTCACGGTGTATTGCGGCCACGACCGCCGCAGTACCGACGGCCGCCCCTACGTCCGCTGGGGCAGCGCCGGGGGCTGTGCCATCTTCCTGGACACGGGCGCCGGCAAGGGCGGCCATCTGTCCTGGATCGACCTGCCCCCGCGCGAGATCCTCTCACCGGCGATGAAGCCGGCGCGGGAACAGGGCTTGCCGCTATAGTCCGGTGGTGCGGTAGAACGCTGCCAGTGAAGGGTGAATAGGCTCCTGCCGCCCCTGTGTTTCTCCCTCTCCCTCTTTTGAAAGAGGGCAGGGGTGAGGGAGAAGGTAGCGCGCAAACGATCTCTACTGCGCCAACTCCAGCATCCACCCGATATCGACATGCGCCTCGAGGTGCGCGGCAAGCGCGTCCAGCACCTCTCCCACCTCCGCCTCATGGTTCCGCGGCTCGGCCACCGTGCCCAGGCGGCGCAGCCAGTCGGCGCGTTGGGCGTCGTGGCCGAACAACCCGTGCACGTAACATCCTGCGACGAGGCCATCGGCGGATACCGCCCCGTCCGGCCGCCCGTCGGCCAGGTGCAGCAGCGGGCGGGCCTCGCCCACGGTGCGCCCGACATGCATCTCGAACCCGGTGAACGGCACGCCGTCCCGCTCGCCGCTGGCCGGGGCGGGGCGCTTGCCCCCGCCCCGCACCGTGTCCACCGGCAGCAGCCCCAAACCCGGCACCGTGCCCGGCGGGCCCTCGACGCCGCCCGGATCGGCCACGCTGCGGCCCAGCATCTGGTAGCCGCCGCACAGGCCCAGGATGCGGCCGCCGCGGCGGTGGTGGGCGCGCAGGTCGATGTCCCAGCCTTCCGCGCGCAGGGCGGCCAGGTCGGCGATCGTGGCTTTGGAACCGGCCAGGATCATCAGGTCGCACACCGGCAACGGCGATCCGCGCTGCACCAGCACCAGGTCGACGTCGGGTTCGGCGGCGAGCGGGTCGAGGTCGTCGAAATTGCTGATCCACGGCAGCACCGGCACCGCGATCCGCACCGGCGCATCCGGATTGCGGGCGACGCCGAGGTCGGCGGCGTCCTCCGCGGGCAGGCGATGCGCGGCGGGGAAGAACGGCACCAGGCCGAGCGCGGGCCAGCCGGTGTGCGCGCCGATCGCCGCCATGCCGTCGGCGAACAGGGACAGGTCCCCACGCATGCGGTTGACGATGAAACCCGCCACCATCGCGCGGTCCGCCGGGTCCAACACCGCGTGGGTGCCGACGAGGCTGGCGATGACACCGCCGCGGTCGATATCCCCCACGATCACCACCGGCACATCGGCGGCGCGGGCGAACCCCATGTTCGCGATGTCGCCGTTGCGCAGGTTGATCTCGGACGCGCTGCCGGCGCCCTCCACCAGCACGAAATCCGCCTCGGCGCACAGGCAACCGAAGCTGTCGAGCACGTGCGGCAGCAGCCCGGGCTTCATCGCCTGGTACGCGCGGGCACGGGCGGTGCCGACCACGCGGCCCTGTACCACGACCTGGCTGCCGGTCTCGCTCTGCGGCTTCAGCAGCACCGGGTTCATGTGGACGGACGGCGCCACCCCGGCGGCCCGCGCTTGCAGCGCCTGGGCACGCCCGATCTCTCCGCCATCGGCCGTGACGGCGGCGTTGTTGGACATGTTCTGCGGTTTGAACGGGCGCACGGTCAGGCCGCGGTTGAGCAGGGCACGGCAGAGGCCGGCGACAAGCAGCGACTTGCCGACGCTGGATCCGGTGCCCTGGAGCATGATGGCGCGAGCGGTCACGCCAAGATACGTCCATGATGGTCGACGCCGTGCTTCCCCTCCACTTGTGGGAGGGGGCTGGGGGGAGGGGTAGGCACGCGGAACATCGGTGCCGCTTGCACCCCTGCCCTAGCCCCTCCCACAAGACGAGGGGGACTTCTTTCCCCGCCCAAACGGCCTTGTGTAGTAGCCGCGCGTCGGAGGGGTGAGCACGGCGCCATCTGCCGCCGCCCCGTCAAAATTCGATCCCCTCCTGCGCTTTCACCCCTGCCGCGAAATGGTGCTTCAGCGCCCCCATCTCCGTCACCAGGTCCGCGGCCTCGATCAACGCCGGGCGGGCGTTACGGCCCGTCACCACCACGTGCAACGCGGGCGGGCGGGCGGCCAGGCCGGCCAGTACATCCGCCTCCGCCAGGTAGTCGTACCGCAGCGCGATACTCAGCTCGTCCAATACCAGCAGCCCGAGGCCGGGCCGCGCCATCATCGCAAGGGCCTGGCCCCAGGCGCGGGTGGCCGCCGCAACGTCCCGCGCGCGGTCCTGCGTCTCCCAGGTGAAGCCCTCACCCATGGTGTGCCACTCCACCATGTCGCCGAACCGCTCGAACGCGCCACGCTCGCCGGTGGTCCAGGCGCCCTTGATGAACTGCACCACCCCCACCGGCCGGCCGCGGCCCAGCATGCGCAGCGCGAGACCGAACGCGGCCGTGGTCTTGCCCTTACCTGGGCCGGTGTGGACGATCAGCAGCCCCTTCTCGGTGACCGTCTTGCCCGCGACCTCGGCGTCCTGCACGGCCTTGCGCCGGGCCATCTTCTCGCGGTGCCGGTCCTCGTCGCTCATTTCACCACCATCGGGATCCCCGCCACCATCAGCACCACCCGGTCCGCCCGCGCCGCCACCTGGCCGTGCAGCACGCCCGCCATATCCCGGAACCGCCGTGCCAGCGCGTTGTCGGGCACGATGCCGAGCCCCACCTCGTTGGACACCAGCACCGTCGCGGATACCCGGGCCTCCAGCGCCGCCAGCAGCGCCGGCCAGTCCGGTTCGCGCTCCGCCAGCAGCAGGTTGGTGACCCACAGCGTCAGGCAATCCACCAGCACCGGTGCGTTCGTATCCAGCGCCCCCGCCAGGTCCAGCGGCGCCTCCACCGTGATCCACCGCCCATCCCGCCGTGCCCGGTGCTCGGTGATGCGCGCCCGCATCTCGCCGTCGAACGCCTGCCCGGTCGCCACGTAGCGCCAGGGCGGCGGGTGCGCTGCCACCATCGCCTCCGCATACCGGCTCTTGCCTGACCGCGCGCCGCCGAGGACGAAGGTGATTTGACCTGCCACGCGCCCGGCCATACACCGGGTGGGATGGTGCCTCCAAATGGAGGCTTAATAGGGAACGCGGTGCGACACCGCGGCTGCCCCCGCAACTGTAAGCGGAGAGCGGCGCCGGCACTTGCCACTGGGTTCAACCCCGGGAAGGCCGCCGGCACCGCGTTCGATCCGTGAGCCAGGAGACCTGCCATTGCTGGCCGCCCGCTTGGCAGCCAGGTCCACCATTGCGACGCCGGGCGGGGTGCACCGGGGTTGGCCGGCTAAGTCCTGTTCGACACAGGACAGCCGGACCGCCGGCCGTTGCGCGCCGGAGGCGATGGGCGCCCGTTCGGCTGGACGGAGGCTAACCTCGATGATACCCACCTTGCATGTCTGCGTGACATGCCGCGCCGGCCTGCCGCTGGCCGAAGGCCAGACCGCGCCGGGCCGCTTCATGCACGACGCCGTCGCGGCCCACCCGGCACTGGACGCGGTGGAGCTGCGCGAAGTCTCCTGCCTCTCGGTCTGCGGCGAGGGCTGCGCCGCCGCGATCTCGATGCCAGGCAAATGGAGCTACCTGCTCGGCCGCCTGACGCCCGGGCTGGCCGGTGACCTGCTGGCCTACGCCCGGCTTTACGCAGCCCACCCGACCGGAACGGTGCTGCCCTCCAAACGCGCGCCTTCGCTCGCACGCATGATCATGGGACGCTTGCCGGCATGAAGATCCCCTGCACGGTCATCACCGGCTTCCTCGGCGCCGGCAAGACCACCCTGGTGCGCCACGTGCTCGCCCATGCCGGCGGGCGGCGTATCGCCGTGCTGGTGAACGAGTTCGGCGCGCTCGGCATCGACGGCGAGGTGCTGCGGTCCTGCGGCATCCCCGGCTGTGAGGATGTGGACATCGTGGAACTGGCCAATGGCTGCCTGTGCTGCACCGTGGCGGACGAGTTCCTGCCGGCGATGCAGGCGCTGCTGGACCGGCCGAACCCGCCCGAGCACATCCTGGTGGAAACCTCCGGGCTCGCCTTGCCCAAACCGCTGCTGAAGGCGTTCGGCTGGCCGGATATCCGGGCGCGGGTAACGGTGGACGGCGTGATCGCCGTGGTGGACGGCCCGGCCGTCGCCGCCGGGCGCTTCGCCGATGACCCGGCCGCGGTCGCCGCCCAGCGCGCGGCGGACGAAAACCTCGACCACGACAACCCGCTGGCCGAGGTGTACGGTGACCAGATCGCCGCGGCCGACCTCGTAATCCTCAACAAGGCGGACCTGCTGGACGCGCCCGCCCTCGCGGCCCTCCGCGCGGAGATCGCAGCGGCCCTCCCCCGCCCGGCCGCCCTGGTCACCGCCACGGAGGGCCGGGTGGACCTCGCCGTGCTGCTCGGCCTGGACGCCGCGGCGGAGGACGACCTGGCCACCCGCCCCTCCTGCCACGACGCGGAGGACGGCGCCCACGAGCATGACGATTTCGACAGCTTCGTCGTGCCGATCGCCGAGACCGCCGAGCCTGACGCCCTGCTGCGCCGTCTCGCCGCGGTGGCGGGCGCGCATGACGTGCTGCGCATGAAGGGCTTCGTGCCCGTCGCCGGCCGCCCGATGCGCCTGGCAGTGCAGGGCGTGGGCACCCGCTTTCGCCAGCATTACGACCGCGCCTGGGCCGCTGGCGAGGAGCGGCGCGGCCAGCTGGTGGTGATCGGCCAAACCGGCATGGACCGCGCCGCCATCGCCGCCTCGCTCGCTTCGTGACAGCGAGCGCCTGATGCATCTGCTGATCCGCGAAACCCGGTCGCTGGACGAAGCCGAGCAGGCGGTGGACCTGGCGCATGGGCCGGCGGCGCTGGTAGTGCTGTCGTCCTCGGACGCCGACCTGGGTGCCCTGGCCGCGTCCTACCACGGCGGGCCGTCGCTCCGCCTGGCCCCGCTGGGCAAGCTGCGGCACCCGCTGTCGGTGGACCAGTACCTGGAGCAGACGGTGGCCCATGCCGGCTGCGTCGTACTGCGCCTGCTAGGCGGGGTCGATTACTGGCGCTACGGCGCCGAGGAACTGGCCGCGTTGTGCCGGGAGCGGGCAATCCCGCTGGCGGTGCTGCCCGGCGACGGCCGCGACGACCCGGCGCTGCTGGCGCTCTCCACCGTGCCGGAAGCGATGCACGCCCGGCTGGATGCCTGCTTCCGCCACGGCGGCCGGGCGAACATGGGCCGCGCCCTGGCTCTGATGGCGCATCTCGCCGGGCTCGCCACGGACGAAGGCGGCGTGGCCGAGGCGATGCCGCAGCACGGCGTGCTACAGCTGGATTTGGCCGCACCGCTCCACGGCGTCCCGCACACCCCGGCCTTACCAGGTTGCACGACGCTGGGCGACACGATCGATCGACGTCCAGGGCCCGTGGAGCATGACGGTAGCGGACAGCCCGCCCTGGCGGCGGTTGTGTTCTACCGCTCCCACCTGCTGTCGGAGGATATCACCCCTATCAAGGCGTTGCTGACAGCGTTGCGGGCGCGAGGACTCGCAGTGGGGGCCATCTACGCCAGCAGCCTGAAAGCACCCGAAACGGCGGTGTACGTCGCGCGCACCCTGGCAGCCTGGCGGCCCGCGGTCGTGCTCAACGCCACCGGCTTCTCCGCGCGCACCCAGGACGCATCGCCGCTCGATGCCGCCGACGCCCCCGTCCTCCAGCTGATCCTCGCCAGCACGGCCCATGCCGCCTGGCAGCAATCCACGCGCGGCCTCACTCCTGCCGACCTCGCAATGCAGGTCGTGCTCCCCGAGCTGGACGGCCGGCTGCTCACCGGCGCCATCTCCTTCAAGCGGGAGCGGGACGGACGCACCACGCATCAGCCGGACGAGCACGGCATTGCCCTGGCCGCCGACCGCGCCGCTGGATGGGCGAAACTGCGCCTGACCTCGCACGCGGACCGCCACCTCGCCATCGTGCTCAGCGACTACCCCGGCCTCGGCGGCCAGCGCGGCCACGCCGTTGGGCTCGACGGGTTTGCCAGCCTGTCCGCCATCACGGCGCTGCTGGCGGAGTCCGGCTACACCACCCGCGCCGCAACCACGCAGGAGCTCACGCGGGCGCTGAGCCATGCCGGGCCACGGCCCTTCCTGAGCCTGGCCGAGTACGCTCCGCTCTTCGCCACCTTGCCCGCCCCCCTGCAAGCCGCCGCGCTCACCGCCTGGGGCCACCCGGCCGTCGACACGGCCGTCCAGGATGGGCAGTTCACGCTGCGCCACCTCACGCTCGGCAACGTCACCGCCTACCTACAGCCCGGTCGCGGCGACCGGGGCGATCGCCGCGCTGCGTACCACGACGCGGACCTGCCGCCGTGCCACGCCTTTATCGCCTTCCACCTGGCCCTTCGTGGCCGCCACGCGCTGGTCCATCTCGGGACCCACGGCTCGCTGGAATGGCTGCCGGGCAAGGCCGCCGCCCTTTCGCCGCTGTGCTGGCCACGCGCACTTACCGGCGGGCTGCCGGTGATCTACCCGTTCATCGTGAACAACCCCGGCGAGGCTGCCGCCGCCAAGCGCCGCCTGGGCGCCGTCACGATCGGCCACCTCACCCCGCCGATCCGCCCCGCCGGGCTGCACGGCGAGGCGGCGGCGCTCGAGCAGATGATCGACGAATACGCCACCGCCGACGGCATGGACCGCCGCCGCACCGCCCTGCTGCGCACCCGCATCCTGGACCGTGCCGCCAGCGCCGGCCTGCTGGACGAGGCACCGAGCGACAAGGAAGACGACGCGCTCGCCCGCCTGGACGCCTATCTGTGCGACGTGAAGGATCTGCAGATCCGCGACGGCCTGCACGTCTATGGCCAGACGCCAGACGCCCAACGCCTGGCCCTGCTGCCCGACGGCGCGAAGGCTTGCGGCCCCGCCGAACGCACCGCGTTGCTCGCCGCGCTGGACGGACGCTTCGTACCGCCGGGCCCTGCGGGTGCCCCCTCCACCGGCCGGGCGGACGTGCTGCCCACCGGCCGCAACCTCGCCGGCGTGGACCCGCGCATGCTGCCGACGCGCTCCGCCCTCACGCTGGCCGAACGTGCCGCCGACGACCTGCTGCGCCGCCACCGACAGGATCATGGCGACTGGCCCCGCTCCGTGGTGCTGAACGTCTGGGGCACCGCCGCCATGCGCACCGGCGGGGAGGACATCGCGCTCGCCTTGCTGCTGCTCGGCGTGCGCCCGGTATGGGACGCCGGCTCCGGCCGCGTGAACGGTTTCACCGTCACCCCGATCGCCGAGCTGGACCGGCCGCGCGTGGACGTGACGCTGCGCATCTCCGGCCTGTTCCGCGACGCCTTCGCCACACAGGTCACGCTGTTCGACGCCGCCGCCGCCGCCGTGGCCGCGCGGGACGAGGCCGCCGACTGGAACCCGCTCGCCGGGCAGCCCGGCCCGCGCGTGTTCGGCCCGGCGCCGGGCCAGTATGGCGTAGGCCCCGATTGGCTCGCCGCGTCCCTGACCAGCTACGGCGCGCACGGTGAGGGCGCAGACCCGGCGGTCCTCGCGGCCCGGGTACGCGCGGCCGATGCGTTCCTCCACGTGCAGGACCATGCCGAGACGGATTTGCTGGACGGCCCTGAATACGCCGCCCATCTCGGCGGCTTCGCGGTTGCGGCGGCGTCCCTCGGGGTCTCCCCGGCGCTCTACCACCACGACGGCACCGCCCGCAGCGTGGCCGAGCAGGTGCGCCGCGTGGTGCGGGGCCGCGCCGCCAACCCGGCCTGGCTCGCCGGCATGATGCGCCATGGCCATGCCGGCGCCGCCGAGATCACCCGCGCCGTGGACGCGCTGGCCGCGTTCGCACAGACCCTGCCGGACCGGTTCGACCGCCAGTTCGACCTGCTCTACGACGCGACGCTCGGCACGGCGGAGGTGGACGGCTTCCTGCGCCGCGAGAACCCGGACGCCCACGCCGCCATCCGCGCACAGTTCAGCGAAATGCGCTCCGCCGGGCTGTGGCACCCGCAACGTAACGACGTCGCCGCATGATCCGCGGCCGGTGCCCCACCGTGCACGCGCCGATGCCCTCCGGCGACGGGCTGCTGGCGCGGGTCAAGCCGTTTGGCGGCCGCCTGCCGCGCCCGGCGCTGGCCGCGTTGGCCGAAGCGGCGGACGCGTTCGGCAACGGCACCATCGAGCTGACCAGCCGCGGCAACCTGCAGGTTCGCGGCGTGCACGACCCGGCAGCCTTCGCCCGCGCGATGGTGCAAGCGGGGCTTGCCGACCCTGATCCGCAACGCGAGGCCCGCCGCAACGTGACCGCCCTGCCCGGCTGCGACGACACGCTGGTGGCGGACGTGGAAGCGCTGCTATCGGCCACGCCCGGCCTGGCACCGAAGTTCGGCGTGGTGGTGCAGGGGACACGGATCCTGGTCGGCCGCGTAGAAATCGAAGGCGTCGAAGCGCTACGCCGATACCTCGACACTATCAGACCAGGCCTTGACCCTGGCATCCACAGCGTGACGCCGCCTCCGTCGGTAGCGCCAGGGTTCGGTGCTGAAGCAAACTCCGTCAGCCGGCACAGATTCGACGCCGGGGATATCAGGGTCAAGCCCTGGCATGACGGAGGTTCGCACCTCCTCTACCCCCCCTTCGGCCAAACCGATGCCGCCACCCTGGCCAACCTCGCCACCCTCGCGTCGGACATCCGCACCACCCCCTGGCGCGCCTTCCTCTCCCCCGTACTCGCCCCGGGTTTCGCGACCGCACCCGGCACTGTTACCGCCTGCCCTGGCGCCCCTTCCTGCCGCAGCGGCACCACGCCCGCCCGTACCGACGCCGCCATCCTGCAAGCCGCCGGGTTCACCCACCTGCACGTCTCGGGATGCGCCAAGGGCTGCGCCTACCCGGGTGCCACCACCACCCTCACCGGCCGAGACGGGCGCTACGACCTGATCCGCCACGGCCGCGCCGGCGACACGCCCGACCTCCGCGGTCTCACTTTGGCCGAAGCCATGGCTGCTCTGTGACCTACGACTACATCCGCAACGGCGCCGTCATCTACGCGCAATCCTTTGCCACCATCCGCGCCGAGACCGACCTCACCGGCCTCACCCCGGCCGAAGCTCGCGTCGCGGTGCGCATCGTTCACGCCGCCGGCGACACGGCCGTCGCCCGCGACCTGCTGTTCTCGCCCGGCTTCACCCAGGCCGCCCAGGCGGCGCTGCGGTCCGGCGCCCCCATCCTGTGCGACGCCAACATGGTCGCCCACGGCATCACCCGCGGCCGGCTGCCCGCCGGCAACGCCGTGGTCTGCACGCTGGCCGACCCCGCCACCCCCGCCCGGGCCCGCGAGATCGGCAACACCCGCTCGGCCGCCGCAATGGACCTGTGGGGCGAGCGGCTGGGTGGCGCCGTGGTGGCGATCGGCAACGCGCCCACCGCGCTGTTTCACCTGCTCGAACTGCTCGACGCCGGCGCGCCCCACCCTGCGGCCGTCATCGGCCTGCCCGTCGGCTTCGTCGGCGCCGCGGAGTCGAAGGCGGCGCTGTGGGCCGACCAGCGCGTGCCCTGCCTCGTGCTGCCGGGCCGCCGTGGCGGCAGCGCCATGGCGGTGGCCGCCATCAACGCGCTGGCCAACGACGTCGAATGACGGGCACACTCTACAGTGTCGGCGTCGGCCCCGGTGACCCCGAACTGCTCACCCTCAAGGCCGTGCGCGTGCTGGCCTCCGTCCCCGCCTACGCCTTCTTCGCCAAGCGCGGCCGCCCCAGCCATGCCCGCGGCATCGCCGCCGCCCACCTGCCACCAACCGCCGAAGCGATGCGGTTCGATTACCCGTTCACCACCGAGATCCCGGTCTGCGACCCGCGCTACGCCACGGAAATGACAGCGTTCTACGAAGCCGCCTCCACCACCATCGCGGCATGGCTGGATCGGGGCCGATCCGTCGCCTTGCTGTGCGAGGGTGACCCGTTCTTCTACGGATCGGCCATGTACGTGTTCGACCGCCTCTCCCCCCACTACCTCCACGAGGTAGTGCCCGGCGTCACCGGGATGTCCGGCGCCTGGGCGCGGGCCGGTACGCCGATCACCCATGGCGACGACGTGCTCACCGTGCTTCCCGGCACGCTGGACGGTGCCGACCTGGCCCTCCGCCTGCGCGGCACGGATGCGGCGGTGATCATGAAGGTGGGCCGCAACCTCCCCAAGATCCGCCGCGCGCTGGACGAGGCGGGGCGGGGTGCGCACGCCATCTTCGTCGAGCGCGGCACCATGCCGGACGAGCGCATCGCAAAGCTGGCGGATATTCCGGATGGCCCGGCGCCGTATTTCTCGCTGGTGCTGGTGCCCGGCCGGCGCGGGCCGCGATGATGGGCAGCGTAACCGTGATCGGCCTCGGCCCGGGTGCGGCGGACCTGCTGGCCCCCCGCGCCGCTGCGGCCCTGGCCGACGCGACCGACCTGGTTGGCTACGCCCCCTATCTCGACCGCGCCCCGCCCCGCCCCGGCCAGGTCCGCCACGCCTCGGACAACCGGGTGGAGCTGGACCGCGCCCGCCACGCCCTCACTTTGGCCGCCGCCGGGCACCGTGTCGGCGTGGTCTCCGGCGGCGATCCCGGCGTGTTCGGCATGGCCGCCGCCGTGTTCGAAGCGGTCGAGGCGCACCCCCCGTTCGCGGCGCTCGCGATTGAGGTGGTGCCCGGCATCTCCGCCCTGCTCGCCGCCGCCGCCCGGCTCGGCGCGCCGCTGGGCCACGATTTCTGCGCCATCTCCCTGTCGGACAACCTCAAGCCCTGGCCCGTGGTGCTTAACCGGCTGCGCGCAGCCGCCGGGGCCGGGTTCGTGCTGACGCTCTACAACCCGATCTCCCGCGCCCGTCCCTGGCAGCTGGGCGCGGCGTTCGACGCGTTGCGGGACGTGCTGCCCCCCGCGACCCCCGTCGCCTTCGCCATCGCCATCAGCCGTCCGGACGAGCAGGTCCGCACCACCACCCTCGCCCTTGCCGACCCGGCTTGGGCGGACATGCGCACCCTGGTCCTGGTCGGCTCCCCCGCCACCCGCACTATCCAGCGGCCGGACGGCACCGCCTGGCTCTACACGCCCCGCAGTGCCGCCTGATGCTCCAGCCAACGCAACGCACCGGCTGCATCGGGCACCGTCGGCCCGGGTGGTGGCGGCGGCCGGTCCACCATGACCACGCCAATGCCGAGCGCGCGCGCCGCCGCCAGCTTGCCCTCGACCGCGGCACCGCCCGAGTTCTTGGTTACCAATATCTCGATCCGCATCTCCGTCATCAGCGCCCGGTCCGCCTCCGCGGCGAACGGCCCGCGCGCCATGAGCAGGGTAGCTCCCTCGGGCGCGTCGGCGGGCGGGTCCACGCTGCGGACGACGTAGTGGTGCGGCGCTCCGAATACGCCCAGTGCACCCTGCCCCACCGTCAGGAACACCCGGCGCGGCACCGGCCCGAGTGCCGCGGCGGCCGCGGCCAGGCCGGGCACGTGCGTCCAGCGGTCGCCCGGCACCGCTTGCCAGGCCGGCCGCATCACGGCGATGCGCGGAAGTGGCCCGCACGCCACAACGGCATGGGCCGTCATTTGCGCGGCGAACGGGTGGGTCGCGTCGATCACCGCATCCACCGCCTCCTCCCGCAGGTAGCTTGCCAGTCCGGCCACGCCGCCGAAGCCGCCCACCCGCCAGGAGATCGGCGGTGGCACGGGCGCGCGCGTTCGCCCGGCGAGGGACAGCACCGGCGCGAACCGCCCATCCCCGGCCAGCGCCCGCGCGATCGCCGAAGCCTCCGTCGTGCCACCCAGGATCAACACCCGCATCCGGCGCTTGTGCCATGACGGTGCCCTGGCTCGCCATCGTCGGCATCGGCGAGGACGGACACCTGCCCCCGGCCGCGCGCGACGCGGTGGAACGGGCAGAGCTGGTCGTGGGCGGCCGCCGCCACCTCGCGCTCGCCGCCGCCGCGATCCATGGCGAGACCCTGGCCTGGCCGAGCCCGATGGACGCCGCCTACCCCGCCCTCCTCGCCCGCCGTGGCCGCCCCGTCTGCGTGCTGGCCTCCGGCGACCCGCTCTGCTTCGGCGTCGGCACAATCCTAGCCGACCTCGTCCCCGCAGCCGAACGTGTCTGCCACCCGGCACCGTCCGCCTTCGCCCTCGCCCGCGCCCGCCTGGGCTGGGCGATGGCGGACGTGGCCGAACTGTCCGTTTGCGGACGTCCCGTCGCGGCGGTGATCCCCGCTATCCAGCCCGGCGCCCGGCTGCTGGTGTTGTCGGCCGGGGCCGAGACCCCGGCCGCCCTTGCCGCGTTGCTCGACCAAGCAGGCCTGGGTGGCTCGCGCCTTACCGTATTGGAGGCGATGGGTGGCCCGGCCGAGCGCATCCGCACCGCCGATGCCGCCGGCTTCGCCCTGCCGGACATCCAACCACTCAACACCGTCGCCATCGAGGTCGCCGGGCCCGTCCGCCACCACCTCGCCACCGGCCTGCCGGACGATCTGTTCGAGCATGACGGCCAGATCACCCCGCGCGCGATCCGCGCCCTCACCCTCTCCAGCCTGGCACCGCGCCGGGGCGAGCTGCTGTGGGACGTGGGCGGCGGCGCCGGGTCGGTCGCGATCGAGTGGATGCTGCGCCACCCCGCCAACCGCGCCATCGCGATCGAGCCGAGCCCCGAGCGCGTGGCCCGCATCGGCCGCAACGCCACGGCCCTCGGCGTTCCAGCCCTCGCCGTCGTTCACGGCGCCGCCCCGGACGCGCTGGCCGCGCTGCCGCCGCCGGACGCCGTGTTCCTGGGCGGCGGCGCACACCGGCCCGGCGTGATCGACACCGCCTGGGCCGCGCTACCGCCGGACGGCCGGCTGGTGGCCAACGCGGTCACGGTCGAGACGGAGATCGTCCTGCTCGCCACCCAGGCCCGCCTGGGCGGCACACTGCTGCGGATTGCCCTATCCCGCTTGGACGCCGTCGGCCCTATGCACGCCTTCCGCCCGGCGATGACGGTCACGCAATGGGCGGCGGTGAAGCCATGATCGTCGCCGGCATCGGCTGCCGCCGGGGATGTCCGGCCGAGGCGATCGTGGCGCTGGTGCGGGAGGCCGGCCCCGTCGACGCGCTGGCCGCGCCCGCGTGGAAGCAGGGGGAGGCAGGGTTGCTGGAAGCAGCCCGCATCCTGGCTCTGCCGCTTCGTTTTATACCGCTTGCCGAACTGGCCTTTGCCATCCCGTTGCACGTGACACGATTGCCGACACGGACCCATGTCGCACCCGTCGAGTGGCCGGCCGTTGCAGAAGGCTGCGCGACATCGAGCGGCGGAACGCTCGTGGTACCACGCATCAACAACGCCACGGCGACATGCGCGCTTGGCAATTATCCTCAACCTGGCCCACTCCCGCCAGCGGGGGAGGCAGCTGTGATTCGTTGGTGGCCACCGGCGAGTGTGACGACGTGACCGTCCACTTCGTCGGCGCCGGCCCCGGCGCACCCGACCTCATCACCCTGCGCGGCGCCCGGCTGCTCGCCGCCTGCCCCGTCTGCCTCTATGCCGGGTCCATCATCCCGCCCGGCCTGCTCACCCACTGCGCCCCCGGCACCCGCCTGGTGGACACCGCCCCGCTCGACCTCGACGCCATCGAGCACGAATGTGCCATCGCCCACGCCGCCGGGCAGGACGTGGCGCGGCTGCACTCCGGGGACTTGTCGCTCTACAGCGCCGTCGCAGAGCAACTCCGCCGCCTCGACCGCCGCGCCATCCCCTACACGCTCACGCCGGGCGTCCCCGCCTTCGCCGCCGCCGCCGCCGTGCTCGGTCGGGAACTGACCGTCCCGGGCGTTGCACAGACCATCGTGCTCACTCGGCTGTCCGGCCGCGCCTCCGCCATGCCGCCCGGCGAGCAACTCGCCGCCTACGCCGCCACCGGGGCCACGCTGGCGATCCACCTGGCCGCCGCGTTGCTCGACCGGGCCCTTGTGGAGCTGATCCCGCATTACGGCGCCGACTGCCCCTGCGCCCTCGTCGCCCGCGCGACCTGGCCGGACGAACAGATCATCCGCGCGACGCTCGGCACCTTGCAGGCACCCGGGATCGAGCGCACCGCCATCCTGCTCGTCGGCCCGGCGCTGGATCCGGCCGGCCACGCGGAAAGCGCGCTCTACAGCCCCACCTACCAGCGGCGCTTCCGCTCGTGACGCCCGGCTGGCTGATCGCCGCACCGCGGTCGGGCGCGGGCAAGACCACGCTCACGCTCGGCATCGTCGCCGCCCTGCGCCGCCGCGGGATCGCCGTCCGCACCGCTAAGGCCGGCCCCGATTATATCGACCCCGCCTTCCACGCCGCCGCGTCCGGCGCGCCCGGCGTGAACCTGGACAGCTGGGCCATGCCGCCGCCCTTGCTGGACACGTTGTACACCAAGGCGTGCGACGGCGCGGGCTTGCTGATCGTGGAAAGCGCCATGGGCCTGTTCGACGGCGTCGCCGGCCCGCCCGGGCGCCGGGGCAGCTCCGCCGACCTCGCCGCCCGCTTCGGCCTGCCGGTGCTGCTGGTGCTGGATGTGTCGGGCCAGGCACAGACCGCCGCCGCCGTGGCCCTCGGCATGGCCACGTTCGACCCGGCAGTGCGCGTGGGCGGCGTGGTGCTGAATCGCGTCGGTAGCGAGAAGCACCGCCGGGCCGTGGAGTCGGCGATGACGCTGCCGGTGCTGGGCGCCATCCCGCGCGACGCGTCGCTGGTGTTGCCGGAACGCCATCTGGGCCTGGTGCAGGCGAGCGAAATGCCGGAGCTGGACGTGACGCTCGGCCGCCTGGCGGACCTGGTGGAGCGGTGTATCGACCTGGACGCGCTGCTCGCCCGGTCCCGGGAGCAGACGCTTCCAGCCTTGGACGGGCACCAAGGAACGGCCACGCCCATCCCACCGCCCGGCCAGCGCATCGCCCTTGCCGCCGACGCCGCCTTCACCTTCACCTACCCGCACGTGCTCGCCGC
>CAXSEG010000049.1:3411-18820 GCA_964235545.1 uncultured Acetobacteraceae bacterium | reverse complement strand
CGAGATGGCCAACCTGCTCGCCCGACTCATGACCGAACGGGGCTGGTCCGTGCTGAACGACCCAGGGCTCGCGGTTGTGTGCCTGCGGCCTCCGCCCGGCTCCGCCCCAATCGCCGCGGTCGTCGCGCGGGTCCTGGCAAGTGGTGTCGCTTGGGTCTCGGCGGCCATGTTCGCCGGACAGCCCGTGATCCGCGCCTGCATCACGCACGGCGAGACGTCCGAGGCCGATATCCGCGCCGTCGCAGCCGTTGTGGACCAGAGCTGGTTAGAGACGCTGGCGGCCTAGGTCATAGCAAGATTGGGGCTCTGCCCTGAACCCAGCCAGAGGGCAATCGTCCCCTGGACGCTTGAAGACGACGTCTGACCTAACCTTCTAGATCGCGCGCGACGTCGGGTGCCTTTAGCAGAGCGTCCACGTGCATGGCATATTCGATCGCCGTGTCCGGCTGGAAGCTGAGCTGCGGGACCACGCGCAACCGCATCCCCTTCGCCAGTTCTCCCCGCAGGTAAGGCGCCGCCCGCTTCAACGCCGGCAGCAGATCGCCCACGTCCGACCGGCCCAACCGCGATACGAACGCCGTGGCGTTCTTGAGGTCGGGGCTGATCCGCACCTCAGCCACCGTCACGTGCTCGCCCGCCAGGTCCGGATCGCGGAATGCCGCCCGGGCGAACACGGCGGAGAGCAGGTGGCGGATCTCTTCCCCCACCCGCAACTGCCGCTGCGTCGGACCCTGGTCCCCCGGGCGCTTGCTTTTGCGGTCAGCCAGGGACGTACTCCACCTCGAAGCACTCCACCTGATCCAGTTCCCGTAGATCGTTGTACCCGGCGAACGATAACCCGCACTCATAGCCACGGGCCACCTCGCGCACGTCGTCCTTGAACCGCTTGAGCTGGCTCAGCTCGCCGTTGTGGATCACCACGCCGTCGCGCAGCAGCCGCACGCCACAGCCACGCTTGACGAGGCCCTCGGTGACCATGCAGCCGGCCACCATGCCGGTCTTGGTGATGTTGAACACCTTGCGGATCTCGGCGTAGCCAAGGAACTTCTCGCGCGCCTTTGGGGCCACCTTGCCGCGAACCATCTTCTCTATGTCGTCAGCGACCTCGTAGATGATCGAGTAGTAGCGGATATCCACGCCTTCCCGCGTCGCCAGATCCCGCGCCTGGCTGGTCGCGCGGACGTTGAAGGCCACGACCATCGCATTCGACGCCTTGGCCAGCTGGATGTCGCTCTCGGTGATCTGCCCGACGGCCGACATCAACACGCGGACACGAACCTCCTCATGGGCCAGCTTCAGCACCGTGACGTTGATCGCCTCGGCACTGCCTTGCACGTCGGACTTGACGACGATCGCCACTTCCTTCTGCTCGCCGGCCTGGATGCGGGCGAGCATCTCGTCCAGCGTACCGCGGGCGGCGGTCTGCGCGCCCGCCGCCGTGTCCCGCAGCTTGCGCTGGCGGAACTCACTGATCTCGCGGGCGCGGCCTTCGTTTTCCACCACCACGAACGGCTCACCGGCACGCGGAACGCTGGACAGGCCCTGAATCTCGACCGGCGTGGACGGGCCGGCCGATTTCACCGGCTTGCCCTTGTCGTCCGTCATCGCGCGCACCCGGCCCCACTCGGCGCCGGCCACCACGATGTCGCCCGCGTTCAGCGTGCCCTTCTGCACAAGCACGGTCGCGACCGGGCCACGGCCACGGTCAAGCCGGCTCTCGATCACCGAACCCTCGGCCGTCCGCTCGGGATTGGCCTTGAGGTCGAGCAATTCAGCCTGCAGCAGGATCGCCTCCTCCAGCTTGTCCAGCCCGAGCTTCTTGAGCGCGCTCACCTCCACGTCCTGCGTGTCGCCACCCATCTCCTCGACCACGATCTCGTGGCTGAGCAGTTCCTGGCGTACGCGGCCCGGGTTGGCGTCCGGCTTGTCCATCTTGTTGATGGCGACGATGATCGACGCGCCTGACGCTTTGGCGTGGCGAATCGCCTCGATCGTCTGCGGCATCACACCGTCATCGGCGGCCACCACCAGCACCACGATGTCCGTCACCGAGGCACCGCGGGAGCGCATGGCGGTGAACGCCTCATGGCCAGGCGTGTCGATGAACGTGATCCGGTTGCCGGACGGCATCTGCACTTGATAAGCGCCGATATGCTGCGTGATGCCGCCTGCCTCGCCGCGCACCACGTCCGTCGAGCGCAATGCGTCCAGCAGGCTGGTCTTGCCGTGGTCGACATGGCCCATCACCGTCACAACCGGCGCGCGTGGTGCCAGGTCGGTGTCAATGTCGGTCTCGCCCTCGATCCCGAGCTCGACGTCGCTCTCCGAAACGCGGCGGGCCCGGTGGCCGAACTCCTGCACGACCAGCTCGGCGGTGTCGGCATCGAGGGACTGCGTGATGGTCGCCATCACGCCCATCTTCATCAGCGCTTTCACCACGTCGCCGGCTCGGGCGGCCATGCGCGCGGCCAACTCTTGCACGGTGATCGTATCCGGCAGCACCACGTCGCGCGTAACCTTCAGGCCATCCGAGCGAAGCAGTTCCAGCTCCTGCTGGCGGCGCTCGCGATCGCGCTGGCGGCGGACACTGGCGAGCGAGCGGGTTTTCTCGTCCTCGCCCTCGATGGCGGCCTGCACGTCGATGCGGCCGTCACGGCGGCCCATGACGCCCTTTTTGGCGACGGTTGCCGGGACCTTACGGGTCGGCAGCGCCATTCCGGGCCGGCGGCGCGGCGCTTCATCGTCCTCGCCGGGACGGGCCGGCTTGAGCCGCAGCGTCTCGGAGGGCGAGCCGGGTACCGCGGTCGGTGCTGCCACGGCTTGCGCCGCGGCCGTCACGGGGGAGACCGGTGCCGTGCTCTGGGCAGCGGCCCCGGCGGCCACCGGGGCCGATGCCCCGGCCGTGCCGTCCGGCTCTGCCGATGCAGGCCGGGCCGCCTCAACCGCGCGTTGTCTCGCCTCTGCCTCGGCAGTCTGCCTCGCCAGGAGCTCAGCCTCCCGGGCCGCCTGTTCGGCAGCCTTGGCGGCTTCCTCCTCGCGGCGGTGTGCTTCCTCGGCAGCGGAGAGGATGGATATCTTCTCCTGCTCGCGCCGGTCCATCTCGCGGCGGGCAGCGTCGCGCTTCTGCTCCTCCAGCACGCGCTGCCGGGTGGCCAACTCGCCAGCGGTCAGCGCGCGTCCGGCACCGGCAGGCGGGCGTGCGGGGCCGGCAGGCGGGCGCGGGGCGCCCGGCACGGACGGCGCCGCACTCGGTGTGGCGGATGCTGGGGCAGGGAAGGGCGGGCGCTTCTTGCGCACCTCCACCTGGACCTCCTTGGACCGGCCGTGGCTGAAGCTCTGGCGCACCGACCCGGCGTCTACCGTACGGCCTAGTTCCAGACGGCCGGCAGGGCGCAATGAAAGCCGCCCCTTTGCCGCGTCCTGATCGTTGTTCTTGCTCATGCACCCGTCCGTTCGATCGAACTACGGCGCCGCTTGGGCGCCGGGCTGTTCACCATTCCAACCGCGCTGGCCATGCCGGCCAGCCGAGCCGTCTCCACAGTCAATCCATCCGCCAGGCGCCCCTGCGAAACGGCGACATGCACCAGATGGTCACGCCCGAACACCGCTCCCAGGGCTGCCGCCGTCAAAGGCCGCATGACCGGCACATCATGCGCCCCCGACATCAGGCGATGGCATTCTTCGTCGCTGCCGTCCGTCGCCTGCACCACCAACCCAGCTCGCCCTTGCACCAGCGCCTCACGGGCTTTCGCATAGCCCCCAACTGCCTGACCAGCGCGACGAGCCAGTCCGAGCAGATCTATGACACGCCGGGTCAACCCGGCCCGTATGACGGTCGCAAGCTCGGGCGGAACGATCACGGGGCTGCGTGCCGCGCGTGCGAAGGCACCCCGGGCTGCCGCTGCTTCTACCACATCGGCGCGCGCGCTCAACCACATTCCCCTGCCGGGCAGCCGTGCAAGCAGATCGGGCACCACTGTCCGGTCGGGGTCGAGCACAAATCGCAGCATCCGGGTGCGCTCGCCATGCTCGCGGGTGACGAGGCATCGCCGCAACGGGCCACGCTCCTGGGCGTCCTCGTCGTACATTTCGTCCGAAGAGGAGGCTTGGGACGGAGGCGGCGGCCGTCGATCGAGGTCAGCCGTTGTCAGCCTCCTCTGCCGCCGGCGCCTCGGCACCATCCTCGCCGAACCAGTGCGCACGGGCGGCCATGATGAGGGCGTTGGCCGTCTCGGCATCCATCGCGTCCTCGCCCACGATTTCCACCAGCTCGTCTCCTGCGAGGTCAGCCAGGTCATCCAGCGTCTTCACGCCCTTCTCGCCCAGCTGCACCAGCATGGCCGGCGTCAGCATCTCGAACGCGGCAATTTCGTCGCCGACACCCAGCTCGCGGCGTTTCTCGTCCATCTCGATATTGCGGCGCTGCAGGAACAGGTCAGCACGGCTGATCAGTTCGGAGGCAACCGTCTCGTCGAACCCTTCGATGTCCGCCAGTTCATCCGCGGGCGTGAAAGCAAGTTCCTCGACCGAGGTGAACCCCTCCGTCACCAGCAAGCCGGCGATCATGTCGTCCACATCCAGCGCCTCGACGAAGATGCCGGTGCGGCGGCGGTATTCCTCCTGGCGGCGCTCGCTCTCCTCTGCCTCGGTCAGGATATCGATGTCCCACCGGGTCAGCTGGCTGGCGAGCCGCACGTTCTGCCCACGGCGGCCGATCGCCAGGCTGAGCTGCTCGTCCGGCACCACCACCTCGACGCGCCCGGCTTCCTCGTCCATCACGACCTTGGTTACCTCGGCCGGGGCCAGCGCGTTCACCACGAAGGTGGGCGCCTGGGCGGACCACGGGATAATGTCGATCTTCTCGCCCTGCAGTTCCTGCACCACGGCCTGGACGCGGCTGCCGCGCATGCCGACGCAGGCGCCGACCGGATCGATGGAGCTATCCCGGCTGATCACCGCCATCTTGGCGCGGCTGCCCGGGTCCCGGCTGACGGCCTTGATCTCGATGATGCCGTCATAAATCTCCGGCACCTCCTGGGCGAACAGCTTGGCCAGGAACGCGGGATGCGTACGCGACAGAAATATCTGCGGGCCCCGCGGCTCCTCCCGCACATCGTAGATGTAGGCTCGCACCCGGTCGCCATTGCGGAAGCTCTCGCGCGGGATCAGCTCGTCGCGGCGCAGCAACGCCTCCGCCCGGCCGAGCTCCACCATCAAGTTGCCGTACTCGGTGCGCTTCACCAGGCCGTTGATGATCTCGCCGACGCGGTCCTTGAACTCGTCGTATTGCTTCTTGCGCTCGTATTCGCGCACCCGTTGAACGATCACCTGCTTGGCGGTCTGCGCCGCGATGCGGCCGAAATCGATTGGGGGCAGGGGGTCGACCAGGTGGCCGCCGACCTCGATGTCGGCCTTGAACTTGCGGGCGATGTGAACAGGGATCTGCGTCTCCTCGTTCTCCACCACCTCAACCGCTTCAGTCCAGCGGGACAGCCGCACGTCCCCGGTCTTGCGGTCGATGGTGGCGCGAATGTCCTTCTCGGAGCCGTATTTGGCCCGGCCGGCTTTCTGGATAGCCTGCTCCATCGCCTCGATCACCTCTTCGCGGTCGATCGACTTCTCCCGCGCGACGGCGTCGGCGACGAGCAGGAGTTCGGGGCGGGAGACGGCGGTATCCATGGCGCGTTGCTTCCTTAGTTAAGCACTTCGTCGGCGTCGGGGCGCTTCCGGACCGTCGCTGCGATCAGCGCGTCCGTCAGCAGGAGCTTGGCCCGGCGCAGGTCACTCAGGGGTAGGGCGATGTCGGTGCCGTCGTCTAGCCGCATCCTTGCCGCGGATGGGTCGGCGCCTAGCACGGTTCCGGTAAAGCGCTTGCGGCCATTGATCGGGATATTGACCTCCGCACGGGCCTGGTGCCCGGCGTAAGTGTTCCAGTCTTTCACTCGAGTCAGCGGGCGGTCGATGCCAGCGCTGCTGATCTCCAGCGTCCAGGTGGACTTGATAATATCCGCCACATCGAGCGTGGCACTCACGACGTCATTAATCCGCTCGCAATCCTCGATGCTGATCTGCGACCCGTCCTGCCGGTCAGCCATCACCTGGACGGTGGGCCGCTCACGCCCCAGAACCTGCACGCGCACAATCTCATAGCCCATGTGGGTCATGGTCAGCTCAATTTCGGCGACGATCCTGGCTTCGAGGCTGGCATGAAGAGGGGATGGCTCGGTGTTGTCGCTGTCCAAAACACAAAAAGGCGGCCGGTTAGGGCCACCCTCCATAAAACCGGAGAATGTCAGAGCGCCAGCTACATAGCGCCAGACGCCACGGGTTTCAAGCCCGGGCGTCCGGTGAAGGCAAGCTTACTGGCCGTTGCGATGCTGATCGATTTGCTGCTGGTTCAGGCGCGCCGTCTCGGAATCGCCCGAGCGGTTACCCTTGTCGTTGGCGTGATTGACATTCTTGTACGGATGATGCGCGTTGGCAGCCTGGCTGATGGACGGGACGATCGTTCCGGCCGCCAGCAAGGCGGCGAAAGCGACGGCTACGGTGGAGAGCTTCATAGTTGCGATCCCAAATTGTTACAACAGGAGCGCAACGTCATCGGGCGTTGCAAAGTTGCCTCGGCAACGACCGATGATCGGGTGCCGGCTTTAGTGTGCGCCGACGCGGCGGCCGCCCTTGGGAGCGTCGGTCGGCGCGATCGGCTGGGAAGGGGCGGGCGTCGCACCCTGGTTCAGCTGCGCAGCGTTCAGCTGATCGGTCTGTGAATCGCCCGTGTCGTTTCCGGCGTCGTTCCGCTTGTCCACGTTCTGATACGGCGCGCCGGCATGGGCGGCATAGGCTGGGTGCATAGCGGTGCCGGAAGCCAGCGCCAGAGCGGCGAGCGTGAGCATGGTCTTCATAGCTAAGAACCCCTTCGTCAGTGCCAACAGGCAACGTCTTCACCGCATCAGGGTTGCGGAATGGTTTGCGCCTGCGGCACGGTCACCCCGATCATATCGCCTTCGCTGACCAAGGCAGCCAATCGTTGCTCGTCCCATCCGTCGGTTCCAGCGGGGCGTAGCGGAAGCACCATCCAGCGGTAGTCGGCCGTGCTGTCGACAACGCGGATCGCCGTGCCCGGCGGCAACACCGTGTGCCACTCCGCCAATACGCCGGCCGGATCGCGCACGGCCCGGGCGCGGTAGCCGGCCGATTTGAACCAGAAGGGCGGGTAGCCCAGCACGGCCCGCGGGTAGCAGCTGCACAAGGTGCAAACGACTAAATGGTGCAGCCTCGCTTCGTTCGCTAGTACACCCAAAGGCGGCGCACCGCGGGTCGGGATGTCGAGTTGCTCGGCCGCCTCCATGCCGTTTGCCAGCATCAGCGCGCGATACGCCGGGTCCACCCAGGCCCGTGCCACCATGCGTGCGCCCTGGGCGGGGCTGGCGGCATCGGTGAAGCGGATCCGCTCGGCGATGTCGTCCGCCGTCAAGACGCCTTTGGCCTCCAGCAACCCGCGCACGGCGTCCAGTAGCCGGCCGCTCTCCGCGTGGAGCAGGGTCAGGTCGGCAGCAGCCATGGCTCGAACACCTCCACCAGGAGCTCGGCGGCGGCACCGCAGGGCCAGATTTCTTCGGGCTTGAACGCGACGTGGTACAGCGGCAGGCGGATCGCCGGGCGGGCGAAGGCGAGGTCCTCGGGATTGGGAAAGTCACCCAGATGCCGCACCACGGTGCCGTGCCGGCCGCGCAGATAATGCGGGGTGCGGATGTGCACCGGGCCGCGTGCCTCCGGCCAATCGTCTCGCACCTGCACGCTGGTGCCGGGTGCGAACGCCGCGCTCATGCCAGCGCCGCTGCTAATTCCGCCGGCGTGATCACCCCGCGGACGAGCAGATTGTCGGCGATCGACCGGATCCAGCGTTGATAGTAGCTCAGGCGGTGATACTCGGCCTCGGGGATCGCCTCGATGCCGCGCCGCAGTTCGTCCACGCTCATGATTCCCTTGGCGCCGAGTAGGCCACGAATGGCGTCCACCTCGCGGTCGAAATCGTTAAACGCGTGGGCGGCGGTGTCGATCGGCTCGCACAGGAACTTGGACACGCCGCCCATATCGTGGTGGGCGCGGGCGGGATGTCCGCCCGGTTCGGGCGTGGCAAGGGCTTGGTCGGTCATTGCACGGCCTCCCCGGGGTAAGTGCCCCAGAATGCATTACGTTGCAGCCAGCCACGATAGTCACCAACCTGCACCTGGCACCAGGCCGCACTCGCGTCACAAGCGCGCAACCGGCCGACAACGCCGGGCTTGAGGCGGGCGACGGGCCCGGCGGCGTCGTTCGCATTCGTTCGGATCACGGCCTCCGCGCCGGCGACGACGAAGCTGCGCCGCCCCGTAAGCGTCGCCTGGTGCACCCAGCCCTTCACGCCTTCGGAATCGGCGATCAGGCGCCAGACCTCGAATTCCCGCTCGATCTGAACCGGCAGGTCGCGGCGCTTGTACACCCAGTCGATCGGGTAGCGCAGGCCGGGGCCGGTCCGCAGGTTGACCTCGTCCGTCTTCAGCGAGGCGAAGCGCGGCAGCGGCAGGCCGGTGTTGCTGCCCTTCGGTGGCTCGGTCGGGGCGGGGGGTTCCACCGGTGCGACCGGTGTGGAGGGCGGGGGCGGCTTCGGGGCGGCGGTGTGCGGGGCGGGATGACTGGGGGCGGGGCGGGTGGACAAGGCGTGGGCTGGGGTGCGCGCCGGTTTCGCCGCCTCGTGCGGAACCGCCGCGTGCTGCTTCGCCGCCGGCGGCTGCTGCGTTGCCGCCCAGGCTGCTAGCGGCACGATCGTGAGGGCGGCGACGACTGCGATACGGACCATGGCCCTCCCTGCCAAGCGGCGGGCCGGCCGGTCAAGCCGCGTTCGCCACTTCGCCAGATGCCGGTCGAAGAACGCCGTGATCTCGCCGAACGCTACCTTCGTCTCGGGCGCATTCGCAGCGAACAGGTATTGCGCGTGGGAGGAGCCCTCGGACACCTGCAGCTCCGCCTCTTTGCCCGCAAACTCCCGTGTCAGCAGGAGACGATCTGGCCACCGCGCACCGCGTCCAGGAAGGTCGCTACGCCGGCCACCTCGACGGCGGGCAGCAGGCTTGCCTCGGGGATCGCCTCCGCCCGTAGACCGGCCTCGCAGGCGATCATCCGGATGCCGAGTTCGCCCGCGGCATCCCGCAGCACGTCCAATCCGGCGACGCCGCGCCCGGTAATCCGGCCGTCCCGCCCGGCATCCTCCAGCGTCTGCCAGTCGGCCAGCAGCGCGCGGCAACCGGCATTGCTCGCGAACAGCGTTACGCTGCGGCCGAGCGCTGCCGCACCCGTGGCGAGCACGAAAGCGTAATGCGCTCGGTCATGCGTGCCCGACAGCAGCAGCACGCCGAACGGCTCACCCATGCGCGGACAGATTGTGCAGCGTGGCGTGCTCGCCGCAGGCCGGACAGGCTGGGTCCTTGGGCAGGCGGATCGTCTCGAACCGCGTGCCCAGCGCGTCCCAGACCAGCAGCCGGCCGGAGAGGCCCTCGCCGACGCCCAGGATCTCCTTCAGGACCTCGGCGGCCTGCAGGGTGCCCATCACGCCGGTGACGGCGCCCAGCACGCCGGCGTCGCCGCAACTGGGCACCAGGCCGGCGGGCGGCGCGGCGGGGTAGAGGCAGCGGTAGCAGGGGCCGCCCGGCTTGAACGTGGCGAGCTGGCCGTCGAAGCGGAGCACCGCGGCCGAGATCAGCGTCTTGCCGGCGAGGACGCAGGCGTCGTTGAGCAGGTAGCGGGTCGGGAAATTGTCGCTTCCGTCGCAGACCAGGTCGTAGGCGCCGACCAGGTCCATGGCGTTGGCCGCGGTCAGCCGGGTCTGGTGCAGGCCGATCGAGGTGGACGCATTCAGGGCGGAGACGCTGGCGGCGAGGGACTGCACCTTGGGCTGGCCGATCCTGGCGGTGGTGTGGGCGATCTGCCGCTGGAGGTTGGACAGCTCGACCATATCGTCGTCCACCACGCCGATCGTGCCGACTCCGGCGGCGGCGAGGTACAACACGAGAGGGCAGCCCAGGCCGCCAGCGCCGACCACCAACACACGGGCGCTGCGTAGCGCAGCCTGACCTGTGCCGCCGACTTCGGAGAGGAGGATGTTCCGAGAGTACCGGTTTATCTCGTCCGAGGTGAAATCAAGCATTCAGCAAGGATGGGGGGCTGCCCCAAACCCCGCCGGAGGAGGCTATTCCAAGCATGGGCGTCCTCTGGAGACCCTTAGACTTTTTCGACTTGGCCGTATTCGAGGTCAACGGGCGTGGAGCGGCCGAAGATGGAGACCGAGACCTTGACCCGGCCTTTCTCCTCGTCGACTTCCTCGACAGTGCCGTTGAACGAGGTGAACGGGCCGTCCGCCACGCGCACCTGCTCGCCGATCTCGAACAGCACCGCCGGACGTGGACGCTCCACACCTTCGGCAGACTGCTTGATGATCCGCTCCGCCTCGGCCTGCGGGATCGCCTGCGGCTTCAGCTTGTTGTTGCCCAGGAAGCCGGTGACCTTCGGCGTGTCCTTGATCAGGTGCCAGGTGTCGTCCGTCAGTTCCATGTTGACCAGCACGTAGCCGGGGAAGAACTTCCGCTCCGCCTGCACCTTTTGGCCGCGCTTCAGCTCGACGACTTCCTCGGCCGGGACCAGGATGTCACCGAGCAGGTCCGCCAGACCCTTGCGGGCCGCCTGCTCCTTGACCTGTTCGGCGATCTTCTTTTCGAAGCCCGAATAGACATGCACGACATACCAGCGCTTGGCCACGACCGATGAACCTCTGAACGTTGATTAGCCGGATACGCCGAAAAGTGTCCGCACGCCGTACCCAGCTCCCTGGTCGACGACGAAGAAGAAGATCGCAGCCACGGCGGCCATCGCGAATACAAGCCCCGTGGTCACCATCGTCTCCTTGCGGGACGGCCAGGTGACCTTCGCGACCTCGGCACGCACCTCGCGCACAAACTGAGCCGGAGCGAACGCCACGACCTTATCCCCCAACCGATTGATGTCTGACAGGCCAATCTCGGCCCTCGTGGGCTGGCAGGGGCGGAGGGTCTCGAACTCTCAACCTCCGGTTTTGGAGACCGGCGCTCTAGCCAATTGAGCTACACCCCTGCACGGCCCGAGGGCGCAGGGGCGGTATCGGGAGCGCGCGCGCCGATGTCAAGCGAATGATGGCAATGGCGGGCCTTGACGATGGGTTAACCTTTTCCGGCGAGACTGCCCCGGCCACTGCAAAAGGAGGGGGACTATGGACAGCATGACCCGGGTCGAATTCGGGCAGGAGGACCTGGACAACGTCATGTCGCGGCTCTCCGCGCGGGAGATCGATCAACTGCCCTTCGGTGCCATCCAGTTGGATGCGGCGGGCAGGGTCCTGAGCTTCAACGCCACAGAAAGCAGCCTCACCGGCCGTCACAAGGAGGCCGTCATCGGCCGGCTGTTCTTCACCGAGATCGCGCCTTGCTGCAACAAACCCGCCTTCCGCGGCGTGTTCGATGCGGGCGTGCGCTCCGGCAAGCTCAACGCCATGTTCGACTACGTGTTCGATTACCGGATGAGTCCCACCCGGGTGAAAATCCACATGAAGGCCGCGCTGACCGGGGACACCTACTGGGTGTTCGTACGCCGGATCTGAGTGGCAGGTGCCGCGCGCAGTGTGACGCATGGCGCTTCGCTGATGCGCCCCACGTTGGCAGCCGGTCGGGACAGGATCGTAGGGCAGATAAGCGTAGCGTCATACACCAGCTCCGAGCCAAAGCGTGGACCGCGTCGTCGAGGATGGATTACCCCGCCGAACCTCAACGATCGTGGTCTTGTCCCTCGATTGCCAAGGCCGGCGATTGGCAAGGCCGGTCGGGTTGGACGCGCTTGCGGTGAGTCTGCAGCGGTGTGCATAATGCGGTGTGGGCGGACGTAGCTCAGTTGGTAGAGTGACAGATTTCCAATCTGTATGTCGCGAGTTCGATCCTCGTCGTCCGCTCCACGCCAACAATCAATACTTGCCGCGCGCGTGTGGACTGACCCACGGCGTCCCGTCATGGCACGGCGTTTAGACAACACGCGGCGCCTGCTGTAGGCGGGATGGCAGGCAGGTCGGGATACCAGCGTGCGGGTCTTGGTCATCGAGGACGACCCTGCTACGGCCGACTACATCGCGCGTGGCCTGGCGCAGGAGGGACAGACGGCAGAGGTGGCACGGACCGGCAAGGACGGCCTGTTCCTCGCTTTGTCCGGCAGCTTCGACGTGATCGTGACGGACCGGATGCTGCCGGCGCCCGACGGCCTCGCGATCGTGCGGGCGCTGCGCGCGTCCGCCGTCATGACGCCGGTGCTGGTGCTGACTGCGCTCGGCGAGGTGGAGCGGCGGGTCGAGGGGCTGGACGCCGGCGCCGACGACTACCTGGCCAAGCCATTCGCGTTCTCCGAGCTGTATGCCCGCGTCCGCGCCCTGTCGCGCCGGCCCGCCGCCGCCGGGGTGGGGCCGACCGAACTGGTGGTGGGCGACCTGCGGATGGACCTGCTGCGCCGGGTCGTGACCCGGTCGGGCAGCGTGGTGGACCTGCTGCCGACGGAGTGGCGGCTGCTGGAATACATGATGCGCCATCCGGGCCAGGTGTTGACGCGGACCATGCTGCTGGAACGGGTGTGGGATTTCACGTTCGACCCGACGACGAACGTGGTGGACGTGCATGTGAGCCGCTTGCGCCGCAAGCTGGAGCCGGGTGGGCCGGCGCCGATCCGGACGGTGCGCGGGGCCGGCTATATCCTCGATGCCTGACGGCCCGCGCGCGCCCTTGAGGCGGCTCGACGCGCTGCGCCGCCTGCTTCACAGTTTCGCGCTGCGGACATCGCTCTCGATTGCCGCGGCCGCGCTGCTGCTGTCGCTGGTCGGGGCCGGATGGGGCTGGTTGCGCGCCGAGACGGCCCTGCGCCAGGAGTTGGACCTACTGCTCGCTGGAGAAGCGGAGGGGCTGATCCGCGATTATCAGGCGATCGGACCGGAGGCGCTGCTGGATGCGGCCCGGGTGTCGGCGCGGCGGGATGCGCTGCTGCTGGTCCTGGTGCAGACCGCGGATGGGCAGACGTTGGCGGGCCGCATGGCTGGCGCGCCGGCCGCCTTGCGGGGCTATGCCACGTTACGCGCGCCCGGCGAGCCGCCGCTGCGGGCGCTGGGCGCCTTGTTGCCGGGCGGGATCAACCTGCTGGTCGCGGCGCCGCTGTCGGCGGCGGAGGATGCCGCGCGGGCGCTGGCCTGGACCCCGCTGATCGCGGCCCTTGGGTCGGGGGCGGTGGCGCTGCTGCTCGGCTTCGTGGGTGCGCGAGCGCTGGAGCGGCGGCTGGCGTCGGTATCGGACGTGGCGGGGCTGTTGACCGCAGGCGACCTGTCGCGCCGGCTGCCGCTCTCGGGGCGGGGAGATGAGTTCGACCGGCTGGTGATGACGGTCAACGCGATGTTGACCAAGCTCGAGATGCTGGTGGTGGCGCAGCGCCAAGTGACGGACGACATCGCCCACGATCTGCGCGGCCCGTTGCAGCGGCTGCGCCAGGGCCTCGAGCAGGCGCTCGTGGGCCGGCACGATGACCCGGCCCTGACCCTGGCGATCGCGGAGTTGGATGCCGTGCTCGAGACGTTCGCGGCCCTACTCCGGATCGCACGGGCGGAGGCCGGGGCGGGCGCGCGCCAGGCGTTCGACCTGTCGGCGCTCGTCACCTCGGTGGCCGAGGCCTACGCAGCGGTGGCCGAGGAGGCAGGACGGCCGTTCGTGATCGACGCTGTGCCGGGCCTGGCCTTGCACGGGGACCCGGCACTGCTCGGGCGCATGCTGGCGAACCTTCTGGACAACGCTTTGGCACACGGCGCGGGCGCGGTCCGCGTGTCATTGGCGGCGGGGCCGGTGCTGGTGGTGGCCGATGAGGGCCCAGGCGTGCCGGCGGCGGAGCGGGAGGCGGTGCTGGAGCGCTTCGTCCGGCTGGACTGCAGCCGCGGCACGCCAGGAACGGGGTTGGGTCTGGCATTGGTGAAGGCGGCGGCGCAGGCCCATGGCGGAACGGTGGCGCTGGGGCCGGTGCCGGTGGGCGGCGGCTTGGCGGTGACCGTGGACCTGCGCGCTGCCGGGTGAGTGGGCGGGCGTCGTTTCTGACACGATCTTCATGGTTGCGCGGGGGGATCCTCCATTGGGGAGGGTGCAGATAGCGGTCATGCCGATCGACCCGAACGGCCGCTTCTCCAAGGACCAAGACATGCCCCGTCCTACCCACCGCTTCGGCCGCCCCGCCTTCGCGGCCGCCCTCCTGGCCGCAACCGCCATGTCGGGCGTCGCCGCCTGGCAGGTCGCACCGGCTTTCGCCCAAGCCACGCAAAACACGGCCACGCAGCCCACGGCCGAACACACTGCACCAATCGATGTCGGCCATCCCGCCGCGCAGGCCCTGCCGGGCTTCGCCGACCTGGTGCAGAAAGTGAGCCCCGCCGTGGTCACCATCAGCAGCACGATGCGCGAGCAATCCGACGACGAGTCCTCACCGTTCCCGTCCGGCTCGCCCCAGGCCCGGGAGTTCGGCCGGTTCTTCGGCACGCCCCACCAAGGCGAGACCCACATCGTCCACGCGCTCGGGTCAGGCTTCATCGTCGACAGCCAGGGCCATGTCGTCACCAACGACCACGTGGTGAAGGACGCCACCGACATCACGGTGACACTGGCCGACGGGCGGAAGATGCCGGCCAAGGTGGTCGGCGTAGACACCAAGACCGACCTGGCCGTGTTGCAGGTGAAGTCCGACACGGCGCTGCCGCATCTGGCGCTGGGTGATTCCAACGCGGCCCGCGTAGGTGACTGGGTGGTCGCCGTCGGCAACCCGTTCGGCCTGGGCGGCACCGTCACGGCCGGCATCCTGTCCGCCCGGGGCCGCCACATCGGCGAGGGTCCGTATGACGACTTCCTGCAGGTCGACGCGCCGATCAACCGCGGCAACTCCGGCGGCCCGCTCTTCGCGCAGGATGGCACGGTCATCGGCGTGAACACGGCGATCTACTCGCCGTCCGGCGGCAGCGTCGGCATCGGCTTCGCGATCCCGTCCAGCGTCGTCAAGCAGGTCGTCGGCCAGTTGGAGACGAACGGCCGGGTCGAGCGTGGCTGGCTGGGTGTCGCGGCGCAGCCCGTGTCGCCGACCATGGCGAAGGCGCTGGACCTGCCGGGTGCGGCTGGCGCCCTGGTGGCCGAAGTGCAGAAGGACAGCCCGGCGGCGGCCGCCGGCATCCAGCCGGGTGACGTGATCACCCGGATCGGGTCGCAGGCGGTGACGGACCCGCGGGCGCTCGCCCAGATGGTGGCGGCGCTGCATGCCGGCGCAGATCAGGCGATGACGGTGCGCCGGGATG
>CAXSEG010000049.1:0-3401 GCA_964235545.1 uncultured Acetobacteraceae bacterium | reverse complement strand
AAGACCCTGACTGTCGCGGTCGCCGCCCAGCCGGATCAGGATCCCGCGGTGGTCGCCGCGGCGGACACTCAGGGCCCGAAGCTCGGCCTGGCCCTGGCGCCGCTGAACGATGAGGCGCGCCAGGAGATGAGCCTGCCGGCGAACCAAAAGGGCGTGGTCATCGCCGACGTGGCGCAGGACAGCCCGGCCCAGAAGGCGGGGCTCCAGCCCGGTGACGTGCTGGAGATGGTGGGCGGACAGGCGGTGACCAATCCGCAACAGGCAATCGCAGCGCTGCGAGCCGGCACGCAGAAGTCGGGCGCCGTTGCCCTGCGTGTGCTGCGGGACGGCCACCTGGCCTTTGTCGCCTTGAGTGCCACGCTGTCCAGCGAGGGCTGAACCGCAATGGCCGGACCTGCGGTCCCCAGTGGACCGCAGGGCCGGCTTGTAGTGCCGACGCGCGTTGGTCCCGACTCTTCGGTGCGCTGGGGCCCACCCCACTTCAACAACCTCTTCAAAATGGTAGGGTGGACTTCAGCCCACCCTCTCGTATCGGCGTCAACGCCGGCTTCGTGCGGGTGTTGGTGGAATGCCGGGTGCCAGGGGAGGAGCATGATCATGCCGCCATCATCGAGCGAGTTCTTCCAGCGCGACCGCACGCAGCAGCCGCCGGCGTTCACCCCCGGCTACAAGACCAGCGTGCTGCGCTCGCCGCGCCTGGCGCTCTGGTCGCTGCAGAACTCGCTGTCGGAGGTGACCGGCCCGGTGTTCGGGCAAGACGAGCTGGGTCCGCTCGACCACGACTTGATCCTGAACTACGCCAAGACCGGTGAGCCGGTCGGCGAGCGCACCATCGTGCATGGACGCGTGCTGGACGAGACCGGGCGCGGCGTGCCGGGTGCGTTGGTCGAGGTCTGGCAGGCCAATGCGGGTGGGCGCTACCGCCACCGTAACGACACCTATCTCGCGCCGATCGATCCGAACTTCGGCGGCTGTGGCCGGATGATCACGGATGTCGATGGCGGCTACGTGTTCCGCACCGTCAAGCCCGGCGCCTATCCGTTCCGCAACCACGTGAACTCGTGGCGGCCGGCGCATATCCACTTCTCGCTGTCCGGCAGCGGCTTCGCGCAGCGGCTGATCACTCAGATGTATTTCGAAGGTGATCCGCTGATCCCTAACGACTGCATCCTCGGCACTATTCCTGACCCGGCGGCGCGCCAGCGTTTGGTTGCGCTGCTGGACCTGAACGCGGCGGTGCCGCTGGACAGCCTGGCCTACCGGTTCGACATCGTGCTGCGCGGGAGCCGCTCCACGGTGTTCGAGAACAAGCTGCACGGAAACTGACCGCCATGACCAAGCTGGACTACCTGCAGGAGACGCCGTCGCAGACCGCCGGGCCCTACGTCCATATCGGCCTGATCCCGCAACAGGCCGGGTTCGACATCTTCGAGAAACCGTTCGGCCCCGTGCTGGCCGGCCCGGACACGCGGGGCGAGCGCATCGCCATCGAAGGGCGCGTGCTGGACGGCTTAGGCTCCCCCTGTCGCGACATCCTGCTGGAGATCTGGCAGGCCAATGCCGCCGGCCGCTACGCCCACCCGGCCGACCCGCAGGGCAAGGCGCTGGACCCGGCGTTCCGCGGCTGGGGCCGCACCGGGACCGATTTCGAGACGGGCCTGTACCGGTTCGAGACGATCAAGCCCGGCCCCGTCATGGGCCGGCATGGCCACACGCCGATGGCGCCGCATGTCAGCGTCTGGCTGGTGTCCCGGGGCATCAACATCGGCCTGCAGACCCGCCTCTATTTCGCCGACGAGGCGGCACTGAACGAGGTTGACCCCGTGCTACGCATGATCGATCCGCCAGTACGGCGCGAGACGCTGCTGGCACGGCGGGAGGATCGCGGCGTCATTCCCGTCTACGTCTTCGACATCCATTTGCAAGGCGACCGCGAAACGGTCTTCTTTGACGCCTGAGGGAGTTGCCATACCAGGTGCAGGCGGGAATCCGTAAGCACTGCCCGGGCACGATCGTGCACTTCTCTTTCGGCGGCCGCGGGCGGGAACCCGGCGGCGCACGGCAACGCGCTGGAACTGCCGCCGGACATGGCGCCGCTCTCCACGGAGTCGGTCAATTCCCGACCATCATCTACCAGAACAGCGCCGGATGCGGGCCGAGTCGGTGGCGGATGTAGAAGTGGCAGGTTGAGGGCCTCCGGGCCCGGCATACGGCCCCGGATGCACGGTTGACTCGGCCACCTCTCCCCTTCTAACACCGCCCCTGCCGCGGAGGGGTGCCGGAGTGGCCGATCGGGGCAGTCTCGAAAACTGTTGTACGTGCAAGCGTACCGTGGGTTCGAATCCCACCCCCTCCGCCATTAGACGGCTGGGGTCCATCGCCGTTTTGCTTGCACTCTCTGGCTGTGGCGCGTCGTCGGGGATCGTGCCGGTCGCCCCAGGCACCTACGCCGTGTCCGAGATGCGCGCCCAGGCGATCGGTGGCGGACTGCGCGCGGAAGCGGTAGTCCTGGCGGAGGCGGGTGGCTTCTGCCAGGCGCAGGGGCTCGGGGTCGCGTTGCTCGATCTGCAGCCGGGTGGCGACCCCCGCGGTTATTATTGGCCGACCGCGTTCACCGCAACGTTCCGGTGCGTGGCACAGGCCGGTGGCCAGCCCAGTGGTGGTCCGGGCAGCTTGCATCCCTGAGCCCGCTTACGCGGCGAAGTCGTTGCAACTGAATTATCGAGCACCCATTGAAGCCTGCCCGCGTCTGCACGACATCGGCGCCGTCCCACCGGAGACCGACCATGTCCTGGACCAGCACCGTTCCACTGTCCGCCTCTTCCGACGTGCAAGCGCGCCTCAAGCGGCTGCGGCGCCTGGCCTGGCTTATCGATGGCGCGTTCGGCCTGCCGGGAACGCGGTTCCGGTTTGGGCTTAACAGCGTGATCGGCTTGTTGCCGGTCGGCGGGGACGCCGTGCTGGGCGCCATCTCGCTTTACATCGTCTATGAGGCGGCCCAGCTCGGCGTGCCCGGGCGGCAGTTGGCCCGGATGGTTGCGAACGTCGGCCTGGAAGTCCTGGGTGGCAGCGTGCCTTTGTTTGGCGATTTGTTTGACATGGCGTTGAAGGCCAATTTGCGAAACCTGACGATTATCGAACGCCATATCGGGATGCGGTTCTAGCGGTCGTCTGACGGGCTTCCAGGGCTCTGCCCTGGACCCGCAAGGGGATGATCATCCCCTTGACCCCTGGTGATCAGCCTCAGACGTCGGCTGGGGCTTGCGGCTCGCCGAGCGGACGTAGCCCGAATAGTTCGCGCCGAATTTGTACCCTGTTGTAATTCTGGATGCGTACGCAGATCAGCACCGTTCCGACGACACTCAATGCCACCGACAGCAGCACGACTGCCTCTGTCATAA
>CAXSEG010000048.1:0-18931 GCA_964235545.1 uncultured Acetobacteraceae bacterium | reverse complement strand
AGTTCGTGCTGGTCAACACCTACCTGATGCAGCTGTACCAGCCGCTGAACTTCCTCGGCTTCGTCTACGCCTCCATCAAGCAGGGTGTGGTGGACATGGAGCAGATGTTCCGCCTGCTCGCCGTCGACCAGGAAGTAGCGGACGCTCCCGATGCATCGCAGCTGCGTCCGGCAGACGGCAGTGCCGGCTCCATCGTGTTCGAGGACGTGCGGTTCGGCTACAACGACAATCGCGAGATCCTGCACGGTGTCAGCTTCAGCATCGATCCCGGCTCCAAGCTCGCCATCGTCGGACCCACGGGCGCTGGCAAAAGCACGATCAGCCGCCTGTTGTTCCGCTTCTACGATGCGACCAGCGGTCAGATCCTGATCGACGGGCAGGATATCCGCGGCGTGACCCAGGCCAGCCTGCGCGCCGCGATCGGGGTGGTGCCGCAGGACACGGTGCTGTTCAACGACACCATCCGCTACAACATCGGCTACGGCCGGGTCGGCGCCACGCAGGCCGAGATCGAGGCAGCGGCCCGCGCGGCCCAGGTGCATGACTTCGTGCTGCGCCTGCCGGACGGCTACGACACCATGGTCGGCGAACGCGGACTCAAGCTGTCGGGTGGCGAGAAGCAGCGGGTGGCCATCGCACGTACCATCCTGAAGGATCCGCGCATCCTGATCCTGGACGAGGCCACCAGCGCGCTGGACACCCGCACCGAGGTCGATATCGGCGCTGCACTGGAGAACGCCGCCGCCAATCGTACCACCGTCGTGATCGCGCACCGCCTGTCCACCGTGGTGGACGCCGACGAGATCATCGTGCTGGTGGACGGCCGCATCGCCGAACGCGGCAGCCATGCCTCGCTGCTGGCCAGGGATGGCGTGTATGCCGGCATGTGGCAGCTGCAGGCGGAGGAAGCCGACGCGGAACTCACCCTCGACGAGCGGATCAAGGACGCCGTGTGATGCCCTTGTCCGGTCGGCCGACGGCCCACGCGCTATCGTTTGTTAGAAGGACAGCATTTGAATGAGCCTTGCCATGGATGACGGCGCCCCGCCCGACCTCAGCCACGCCGGTGCGGTGGTGGACAAGGCGATCGAATACATGACGGGCCAGAACATCAGCTCGATCTCGATCGCCTCCGCCCTGCTGGGCGGCTCGCTCGGCCTGCTGACCCGGTCGCTGTCGGACGAAGCGGTGATCGGGATCCTGACCAACGCGATCGAGAGCGTGCGCGCTGGTGAGTTTCGCGACTTGAGCGGTGAGGAAACGCGCAACCAACACTGACTCTTCTCCCTTCCCCCCTTGCGGGAGAGGGTCGGGTCCCTTTGCCGAGGCAGAAAGCGTTACAGCGTCCGCGCGAAAAAACCTGCCACCGCCGCATAGGCCCGCATCCGGTCGTCCGGCCGGATGAATCCGTGCCCGGCGTAGTCAAACGTCTCAAACACTACCTCATGCCCCCGCCCTCGCAGCGCTGCCACAATCTGCTCGCTCTCGCCATAGGGCACTCGCGGGTCCCGCGTGCCATGCAGAACCAGCAGCGGCGTGGTGATGCGGTCCGCCCGGTGGATCGGTGAGATGCGGGTGAACAGCGCTGCGTCGCGCACCGGGTCACCATATTCCCGGCCACGATGGGCACGGCGCCACGGGCCGGTATGGGTCAGCAGCGTCGTGAAATCGGCGATGCCGTAATAATCCACCGCCGCCTGCCACAGCGCCGGATACTCGGTGATAGCGGCCAGCACCATGTAGCCGCCGTAGGATTGCCCCATGATGCCGATCCGCGCCGGGTCGATCCCGGGCTGCGCCGTGAGCCAGCGATGCGCGGCGGCCAGGTCGTGCACGCTGTCCAGCCGCAGCGAGACGTCGTCGGTGGCAGTGCTGCCGCGGCCATAGCCGGTGCTGCCGCGCACGTTGGGCAGCAGCACGGCGTAGCCCTCGTTCAGCAGCATCTGCATGTCCGGCCGCCAATTGGCGCGCACCTGTGCCGCGGGGCCGCCATGCACCCACACCACCGCCGGCCACCCCGCCGCCGGCGCTTCGCCCGCCAGTGTCGCCAGCCAGCCCGGCACCGTACGGCCGTCATGGCTGGGCCACGTCACCAGGTCGAACGGGCGTGCCCCCGCCGGTGCGTCCGGCTGCCATAGCGTGCGGACCGCGCCATCGTACAGGAACAGCCCCGGCGGCTGTGTCGGCGTGCTGGCGACGAATGCGAGCGTGCCGCCGTCCGGCGACCAGGCCAGGTCGCTCACCATGCCCGGCGGCAGCGCCACCACCGCCAGGCCCTCCGCAACCATAGCCACCGAGCCCACGCGCAGCACGCCGTAGCCGCGCTCGTTCGTAGCGGTGGCAAGCGTGGAGCCGTCCGGCGACAGCGACCAAGCATCGATATCCGCCTCCGCCGCTTCCACCCAGGGCGTGACGCTGCCGGTGTCCGGGGCGATCCGGCACAGCGCCAGGAATTCGCCGCCGCAGTCGGACAGCCCGAGCAGATGCCCCCCATCCTTCGCCCAGCGCACGCTCTTGAACGCGACCGGCCGTTCGTGCGGCACCACCCGCACGGCGCCGCTGGCCAGGTGCAGAATGGAGAGCGCCTGGTCTCCCTCCGCCATGTCGGCCAGCAGCAGCAGCCGGTCGCCATCCGGATGCCACGCGGGCACCGCCATCTGGTGCGTGCCCTGGTGCAGCCGCCGTGTCTCGCCGCCGAGCACGTGGACCAGGATATCGAAATGCGCCTCGTCCCGGTCATTGGCGGCGAAGGCGATCGCCGTGCCGTCCGGCGACCAGGCGCCGAAATCGTGGATCACCCGCGGCGCCTGGGTGAGCGGGCGGGGCGCCCCGTCCACCAGCCAGAGCTGCTGCCGCTCGTCGCCGCCGGCGTCGATGCTAAAAATGATCCGGTCGTCCTTGGGCGCGCGCCGCAGGAAGGCGACCTTTTCGTCCGGCGCCGCCACCACCCGCGCACCGGACCCGTCCACCTCCATCGCCCAGAGCTGCGGCGCGCCCGCCCCGCGCAAATAGTAGACCGTCCGCCCGTCGCAGGAGAAGGCGGGTGCCGCGGCGGCGCTGGCGGTGGCGAAACGGTCGGTCACTCGGGTCATGCTCTGCCTCGGTGGTGAGGCAGCGAGGTTACGGCCTTCCCCGCCAGGCTGGCCAGCCATGCAGCGGCGGTGGACACTGACCGGATCGTCCATCACTCCAGAGGAGCCGGCCCGCATGGACCCGCACGACACCCGAGCTGTCGACGCCGCGATCACTTCCCGCCGGTCGGTGCGCCGCTTCCTGCCGACCCCGGTCAGCCGAGAGCAGGTGACGGAAATCCTGGACGTCGCCGCCCGTTCCCCTTCTGGCGTCAACACGCAACCTTGGAAGGTGCACGTGCTGATGGGCGAACCCCTGCGCGCGTTGTCGGACGCGATTATCGCCGTATTCGACGATCCGTCGGCCGCGAAGGACCACGAATCGGAGTTCGGCGCCTATCCCGAGCAATGGACTTCCCCTTATGTCGAGCGCCGGCGCAAGGTCGGGTGGGATCTTTACAGCCTGCTCGGCATCCAGAAGGGCGATGCCGCGCGCATGCACGCCCAGGTGCGCCGCAACTACCGCTTCTTCGACGCGCCGGTCGGCATGATTTTCGTGCTGGACCGGGTGATGCTGAAGGGCAGCGTGCTCGACTACGGCATGTTCATGCAGAGCATCATGGTCGCCGCCCGCGCCCGCGGCTTGGATACCTGCCCGCAGGCCGCCTTCGGCACGTTCCACCGGGTGATCACCGCCCGGCTCGGCATCCCGCCGGAGCAAATCGTGGTCTGCGGCATGGCGCTCGGCCACGCGGACCCGGACGCGGCGGAGAACACGCTGCAAACGGTGCGGGAGCCTGCGTCGGCTTTCGCTGTGTTCCACGAGTAGGTTGGGCTCTGCCCCAAACGCCACCTCCGCGGGCATTCCACCCGCCAGAGGACAGTCGTCCTCTGGTCACCTTTACGAAGGAGGGTTACTGGCCGTTGCGCAGGCGTTCCCGCCAGCCTGGGCGCCACCACTCGATCGCCTCTCCACCCGACTCATCCTCACGGTCGTCGGTGGACGCCGTTTCGTCCACGTTGGCCACATTCCCCTGGGCCGAATGCACCTTGCGCGGCCGGCCGCGCTTCGGGGCTGCGGCCGCCACCTCCTCCTCGACCGGTGCGGGCGGGGTAGGTTGCATCGCGGGCGGCGCTGCGGCGACCTCGTCACGCGCGATCTCGGCGTGCGCCAGCCGGGTGCGGAGTTGGCGGATCGTCTCCTCCGCCTGCATCAGCGCCTTTTCGGCGGTGGACCGAGCATCCCGCTCGAGGTTCAGCAGCCGTTCCAGATCCGCGACCGCTGCCCGGTTTTCCTCCGGGCCACGGTGGCGCTGGTTGACCACCACCACCGGAACCTCACCATCCTGCACGAACCGGTGCCGGCCACGCGGCGCGCCCCCGGTCGGCGAAGGGGGACCCGATGATTGCAAAGCGGCACGCATACGGTCTTCGGAGATAGTGGAAGCGTCGGACAATGCGGCATCCATGGTTTTGAGTGGCGAAAGCAGCCGATATCACTTGTTGGGCGGCAGATTCGGCTCGGCGCTGAGGGGCATGTAGCGCAAACCCTAGGCTCGGGACAGCATAATTCCCGTTCAGCTGTTTTCACAACCCATGCGCATGCAACAAATCGGCGCTGCACCGCGCTCGGGCGGGATCATGCCGTCTATTCGTACTTGGCCGACTGGCTTGATCTCTCCCGGCTCGCCGAGTATCACAAGACGAACGCGATGGGTGCGCTTGGTTTGCAATCGCTCGGCTTCTCGCCCGACTTCGACCAGCCCGTGCCCTACATGCTGCGCACCCGTCTCTATTATGCCGCACTTGGCTACACCGTCCCGTACCGGTGGGCCTCCTTCGCGGAGGTGCCGTTCGCCAGGCTACGCCAGACGCTCGCCCTGTCCCGTGTCAGCCTCGTGACGACCGCGGCGCCGTTCGACCCGGCGAAGGGCGAGCAGGGCCCGAGTGCCGCCTATAACGGCGGCGCCAAGTTCTACGCCGCCTACTCGCTGGACAGTGCGGCGGAACCCAACCTGCGCATCTCTCACGTCGCCTATGACCGGCAACACACGACCGCTGCGGACCAGCGCAGCTACAGTCCGCTCGCTGCCCTGCACGCCGCGGCGGCGGCCGGACGCATCGGCGCGGTCACCCCGCGCCTGCACGGCGCCCCCACCAACCGCAGCCACCGCACCACGATGGAGACCGACGCGCCGGAGATCCTGCGCCGCTGCCAGCAGGACGCAGCTGATGCCGTGATCCTCGTCCCCAACTGCCCCGTCTGCCACCAGACGGCGAGCCTGGTCGCCCGGCATATCGAGCAGGCCGGCATCCCAACCGTCATCATGGGCTGCGCCAAGGACGTCGTGGAGCACTGCGGCGTTCCACGCTTCTGCTTCAGCGACTTCCCGCTTGGCAGCGCCGCCGGCAAGCCGCACGACCCGGCGTCCCAGGCCGCCACGTTGGAGCTCGCGCTCCTACTGCTGGTACACGCCCCTGCGCCGCGCACCACTGCGCAATCGCCGCAGCGTTGGGCGCACGATGCGAGCTGGAAGCTGAGCTACGCGAACGCCGACCGAATTGCCCCGGCCGAGCTGGACCGGCTGCGTGCCGAGTTCGCCTGCGAGAAGCTGGCGGCCAAGCGGGTGCTGGCGGGCCGGGCCGCGACCTGCGATCATCCTCACCGCGAGGGAGACAACCCATGAAGGCTACCAGCGTCCTCGGGACGATCGGCGCCACGCCGCACATCCGCCTGTCCCACCTGTTCCCGGACGCCGAAATCTGGGTGAAGTCCGAGCGCAGCAACCCCGGCGGCTCGATCAAGGACCGCGTCGCGCTGGCCATGGTGGAGGCGGCGGAGGCCAGCGGCGCGTTGCGGCCCGGCGGCACGATCATCGAGCCCACCTCGGGCAACACCGGCATCGGCCTGGCCATGGTCGCGGCGGTGAAGGGCTACCGGCTGATCCTTGTCATGCCGGACTCGATGTCCGTCGAACGCCGCCAGCTGATGCAGGCCTATGGCGCGAGCTTCGACCTCACCCCCCGGGCCGAGGGCATGAAGGGCGCCATCGCCCGCGCTGCGGCGCTGCAGGAGCGGACTCCCGGCTCCTGGATCCCGCAGCAATTTGAGAACCCGGCCAACATCGCCATCCACGTCCGCACCACTGCGCAGGAGATCCTGGCGGACTTCCCCGACGGGCTGGACGCAATGATCACCGGCGTCGGCACCGGCGGGCACCTCACCGGCTGCGCCCAGGTGTTGAAACCGCTCTGGCCGCAGCTGAAGGTGTTCGCGGTGGAACCCTCTGCCTCCCCGGTGATCTCCGGCGGCGCCCCGTCCCCCCACCCGATCCAGGGCATCGGCGCCGGGTTCGTGCCCGCCAACCTGCACACCGCCCTGCTGGACGGCGTGATCCAAATAGAGGCGGAGGAGGCTCGCGAATACGCCCGCCGCTCTGCACGGTTAGAGGGTCTGCTGGTCGGTATCTCCTCCGGCGCCACGCTGGCCGCCATCGCCAAGAAGCTGCCCGAACTGCCCCCTGGCGCCCGGGTGCTCGGCTTCAACTACGACACCGGCGAGCGCTATTTGTCGGTGCCTGAATTCCTGACGGCATGAGGGTGCGGACCATGGACATCAAACGCCTTGCCGCGCTGCTCCTGCTGGCGGGCCCAGCCCTCGCGCAGGGCAGCCCGGCGGTGAATGAGCTCGGCACCGTCCAGGCACTCGACGCCTCCTCGATCACCGTCACGACCGAGGACGGCGCTGTGGACCGCTTCGCCCTAGCACCCACCCTGCTCGTGGTGCAGGCCAGGCCGGCGACGCTGGCCGACATCAAGCCGGGGGACTTCGTGGCGTCGGCGGCCAGGCGCGGTCGGGACGGCAAGTTGCACTCGACGGAGCTGCGCATCTTCCCGCCCGCCATGCGCGGCATGGGCGAAGGCCAACGCCCGATGAACGACCCGGAAAGCCAGACCATGACCAACGCCACCGTCACCGGCGCCGCCGTCGTCGCCGGCAGCAATGACATCGAGGTCAAGTTCGAGGGCGGTCAATCCGAGCTGATCCTGGACCCCGGCGTCCCGGTGACCCGGCTCGACACCACCGACCGCAGCGCCGTGGTCGCCGGCGCCAAGATCCGCGTCCAAGGCACCCGCACCCCCGCCGCCGCCACCATCACCCGCATCACGTTGCAGTAACGCCAGTCCCGTCCTCTCCCTCTCCTTCTGGGAGAGGGCAGGAGTGAGGGAGCTTGGATCCTGTAACGACTGCCCAATACCCACCAGGGCTCGACACGCGCCAATTCCGCCGCTTTCGCACCGTCGCTTGTCCCCCAGCATGGAGGACGATAGCGTGCGCCGCAGCAACCAACCGAACCGCCGCCTGGAGAAGCGCATGCCCCCCTCCGCCCGTCAGCTGCGTGCCGGGGCGGCGCTGTTGCTGGCGCTCGCGGCCGCGGGTTGTGCCCGCCCGACGCGTTACGGCGGCAGTCCGTATGATGGCGCCGTGCCGTATGACGGCACCGACCCGGCGGCCACGCGTCCTGGCCGCGCCCGCTTGCGCGCGCCTGACCGCTACTACCCGCCACCCGGCCCGTCCTCGGACCCGTGGGGGCCATACATCCAGGAGGCGGCAAGCCGCTTCCGCGTACCGCCGCAATGGCTGCGGGCGGTCATGCACCAGGAGTCGGGCGGACACGAGCAGGCCGTCTCCCCCGTCGGCGCGATGGGGCTGATGCAGGTGATGCCCGCCACCTACGAAGGCCTGCGGGCCCGCCACCGGCTCGGCGACGATCCATTCGACCCGCACAACAACATCCTGGCCGGCACCGCCTACATCCGCGAGATGTATGACCGCTACGGCTCGCCGGGCTTCCTCGCCGCGTACAATGCCGGGCCGGACCGGCTGGACCAATACCTGTCCGGGGCCTCGCCCCTGCCAGACGAGACGGTGAACTACCTGGCCGCGATCAGCCCGCATCTCGGCAGCGAGGTCCCGCTCTCCGGGCCGCTGGTGCAATATGCGTCCGCCGCTCCGGTTGCCGCACCCGCGCCGACCACGGCCAGCTTTGCCGCCGGTTGCGACGTGAACGCGGCCTACGACCCGGACCGCCCCTGCGCCCCGCTGGAACGCGCCGCCACCGCGCCCGCGCCGGTCCGCCAGGTTGTAGCCCTGGCCCCGGCCTCCGCCAGCTGGGGCGTTCAGGTCGGTGCGTTCCGCAGCCAGGGCCTCGCCCGTGCCGTGGCCGAAGGCGCCCGCGCCGAGCTGCCGGACCAGCTCCGCACCGCGACGCTCGCCTTCCCTCCCACCACCCCGTTTGGCGGCGCCGCCCTCTACCGCGCCCGCCTGCTGAACCTCTCCGCCAGCGCCGCGCAGACCGCCTGTGCCCGCCTGAACGAGCGCCAGCTTCCCTGCGTCGTGGTGCGGCCGGAGGACTCCTGAAAGCGGCCTCCTCGCCTACACGACCTTCTTCTCCCGCAACGCCGCGATCTGCCCGGCGTCGTAGCCCAGCTCCCCCAGCACCGCGTCCGTGTGCTCGCCGGGGCCCGGCGTCGCCGTCTCCAGCTTGGCGGGGGTGCGGCTCAGCTTGATCGCCTGGCCCACCAGCTCCGTTCGGCCCAGCGTCGGGTGCTCTACCGCCTGCGCCATGCCGAGATGCTTCACCTGGACGTCGGCGAACACCTCGCGCATGTCATAGATCGGGCCACATGGCACATCGGCCGCATTCAGCCGCTCCACCCAGGCAGCGGAGCTGTCCGTACGGGTCACCGTGGCGATCCGCTCGTTCAGCGCGGCGCGGTTGGCGGAGCGGGCGGGGCCGGTGCTGTAATGCTCGTCGCGTGGCAGGTCCAGCAGACCGAGCGCGGTGCAGAGCCGGGCGAAGATCACCTCGCCCGAGGCGGCGATGTTGATATGCCCGTCGGTGGTGGGGAACACGCCGGTCGGGATGCTGGTCGGGTGGTCGTTGCCGGCCTGCTGCGGCACATCCCCCTCCATCAGGAAGCGGGCGGCCTGGAAATCCATCATTGCGATCATGGAGCCGAGCAGGCTGCTCTGCACCCACTGGCCCTCGCCGGACACCTCGCGCTCCAGCAGGGCGGCCATGATCCCCTGGGCGGCGAACAGCCCCGCCGTCAGGTCCGCCACGGGGATGCCGGCGCGCACCGGGCCGTGGCCGGGCAGGCCCGTGACGCTCATCAGTCCGCCCATGCCCTGGGCGATCTGGTCGAAACCGGGGCGCATGCGGTAGGGGCCATCCTCGCCGAAGCCCGAGATGCTGGCGTAGACCAGCCGCGGGTTCACCGCCCGCATCGCCTCGTAGCCGATGCCCAGCCGGTCCTTCACGTCCGGCCGGAAGTTTTCCACCAGCACGTCAGACCGGGCCGCCAGCTTGCGCAGGATCTCCTTGCCCTCCGGCGCCTTCAGGTCGAGCGTCATGCAGCGCTTGTTGCGGTGCAAATTCTGGAAGTCGGGGCCGAGCCGCCCGCCGCCCAAGCCGCCATCGCCGCCGGGTGACTCGATCTTGATCACCTTCGCCCCGAAATCGGCGAATTGCCGAACGCAAGTGGGGCCGGCGCGGACGCGGGTGAGGTCGATGACGCTGAAGCGAGAGAGTGCGCTCATGCAGGTTGCATCCTGGTTTTATGCCGTCGCGCACCCTAGAAGCGCCGGACCATGACCGACAATATTTTCGCCATCATACGTTCGCGCGTCCTGACTGCCCTGACCGCGGCTTATCCCGGCCTCGACCCGGCGCTGCTCGCCCGCGTGGAGGTGACGCCGGCGCGGGAGGCGGTGCATGGCGACATGGCGACCAACGCCGCCCTGATCGTGGCCAAGCCCGCGCGCCAACCGCCCGCCCGCATCGCGGCCACCCTGGCCACCGCCTTGGCGGACGCGCCGGAGATCGCGTCGGCCGAGCCGGCCGGGCCCGGCTTCGTCAATATCCGCCTGCGCCCGGCGGCACTCCTCGCCTGCATCCCGGCGATCCTGACGGCGCGGGAGGCCTACGGCACCAGCGATGCGGGGCAGGGGCGGCGGGTGAACGTGGAATACGTGTCGGCCAACCCGACGGGGCCGATGCATGTCGGCCACTGCCGCGGCGCCGTGGTGGGGGACGCGCTGGCCAACCTGCTGGCCAAGGCCGGCTACGCGGTGACCAAGGAGTTCTACATCAACGACGCCGGCAACCAAGTGGCCGCCCTCGCCTGGGCCGTCTACTGGCGCTACCTCGAGGCGCTCGGCACCAGCGTCACCGAGGAGGCATTCGCCGCCGGCGTTCCCGGCGGCCTGCAATACAAGGGCGACTACCTGGTCCCGGTCGGGCAGGCGCTGGCGGCCGAGGCCGGTGACCGGTTCGCCGGCCCGGGGCTGACGGTGGCGGACCCGGCGGGCTGGCTGGAGCCGGTGCGCGCTTTCGCCATCCGCACCATGCTCGCCGGCATCCACGAGGACCTGGCCGCGATCGGCGTCCACTTCGACCGGTTCAGCTCCGAGCGCGATCTGCTGGACAGCGCCGCCCCGGATGCCGCGATCGCCCAGTTGGAGGCCGACGGCCTGGTCTACCAGGGCATCTTGGAACCACCGAAGGGCAAGCAGCTCGACGATTGGGAGCCGCGCGAGCAACTGCTGTTCCGCTCGACCCGGTTCGGTGACGACGTAGATCGGCCGCTGCGCAAATCCGACGGCAGCAACACCTACTTCGCCAACGACATCGCCTACCACGCCGCCAAGGCCGCCCGGTCGGACGTGCTGATCGACGTGCTGGGAGCGGACCATGGCGGCTACGTCTCGCGCATGAAGGCGGCGACGGCGGCGATCACCGGCGGCCGCGTGGCGCTGGAGGTGGTGCTGTGCCAGGTGGTGCGCGTGCTGAAAGGCGGCGCGCTGCTGAAGATGAGCAAGCGCGCCGGCACCTTCATCACCCTGGCGGACCTGCTGGACGAGGTGGGCCGAGATGCGCTCCGCTTCACCATGCTGACCCGCAAGGCGGACGCGCAGATGGATTTCGACATCGATGCCGTGAAGAAGATGGAGAAGGACAATCCCGTCCACTACGTGCAGTACGCCCATGCTCGCTGCCGCTCCGTGCTGCGCCGCGCCGAAGCCGAGCTGCCCGGCCTGGTCGTGGACGCGTCCGCGCCGCTCGACGCGCTGGGGGACGAGGCGGAACTCGCCGTCCTACGCCGGCTGCAGGCTTGGCCGCGCACGGTGGAGAGTGCCGCCGAGGCACGCGAGCCACACAGAATTGCCTTTTTCCTGTATGACTTGGCGAGCGACTTTCATACGTTGCAGAACCGGCGCCTGGATGACGGCGCGATCCTCCGTTTCATCCAACCGGACAAGCCCGTCGAGACCCGGGCGCGGCTGGCCTTGGTGGCGGCGGTTGCGACCGTCATCCGGTCCGGCCTGGGAGTGATGGGTGTCATGCCGGTCGAGGAGATGCACTGGAATGAGTGAGCGCCTGAACATGCCGGTGGAGAGCTGGCGCCCGCAACGGCGCGAGTCCTTGTTCGACCCGCAGATCCTGCGCATGGCGGTGCTCGCCGGCGGCGCGGTAGCGGTGCTCGGCTTGGGCTACGCCGGCTACGCGATGCTCAACCACGGCCCGCGCGTGGTACCGGTGATCGAGGCGGACAGCCGGCCGATCCGGGTGCGGCCTGACAATCCCGGCGGCATGCAGGTGGCCGGCGCCGAGGAACAGATCCTGGGCGGGGAGGACGGCGGCAAGGCCGACATGATGGCGCCATCGCCGGAGGTGCCGCAGCTGCAAAACCTGCGCGCCCAGATCCAGGCCGCCCGGCAGCCCGCGCCACTGGTGCCGACACTCCCGCCGGCGCAGCCCGTCTCGCTCTCGGCCCCGCCTGCACCGGCCCCGGCGGTGATCTCGGCCGCCCCCGAGCAGCGCCCAGTCACGCCCGCAAAGCCGCTCGCCCCGATCCGTCCACCGGCCCCCCTCGCCGCCGGCGGCCCCGAGGTGCAACTGGCCGCGATGGACAGCGAGGCAGCGGCGATGGCCGAATGGCAGCGCCTCGCCAAGAAGATGCCGGAGCTGCTCGGCACCCGCCACCCCGCCGTGCTGCGGATCGATCGCGAGGGCAAGACCTTCTTCCGCCTGCGCACCAATGGCTTCAGCGACGTCGCTCAGGCCACCACCTTCTGCATCCAGGTCAAGGCCAAAGGCGCCGGCTGCTCAATCGCCAGCTTCTAGCGGCAGGTTCGAACCAGGCGAGCTACTCCCCTCCCTCTTGTGGGAGGGGGCCGGGGGGAAGGGGTGGCCACGCGGAGATCCAGGGGGGTTGCGAACGCGACACTGGCTGGCTGAGTGCCGTTTGCACCGCTCCCCTAGCCCCTCCCACAAGGGGAGGGGAATGTTCTTCTCTCAACCAACGCGCGTCTTCGTTCCTGACGAAGGCAGAAGGCGCCGGTCTCCTGCCCTCAACCCCGCAAATTCCCGCAGCCCTTCACCTTTTTAGGCAGCATCGGGTCCAGGATGGCAGCAACCTGGCAGCGTGACATCGGCCGCTGCGGTCGCAGCCGGGGCTGGCGGTGCAGGTTGACCATCAGCATCCCGCCTCCGGCCAGGGCCAGCCGCAGCGTGCCCTGCCGCAGCGCCCGGGAATATAGCGGCTCCGGACCGCCGATCCCGCTCAGGATCCCGGCACCCACGTCCGCCACCCGGTTGCGGTAGTCCGCCGCCAGGTCCGGCGTGTGGGAGTGATACAGTCCGACCGCCACGTTCCAGTCGCCATGCGCCTCGTCGTGCAGGGTGCGGAGATAGCGGGCGGCGTAGTCGGCGTTGATCACGGGGTCGAACGCCTCGTCCAGCGAGTGGAACGCGCCGGGATGCATCGGCAGGTCCACCTGCATGCAGCCGACGTCGATGAAATGGTGCTGCCCCGTCGCCTGCGCCTGCGCCACCCAGGCGATGGCGGCGGCCTTGCTGTCCAGGAACAGGCCTTGCCCGTCCGCATTGATCGTCCATGGCCAGGCCCGCACATCCCGCATGGCGGAAATCGGCCGCCCGCTTTCCACCTTGGCGATGCTGCCGAGCAACCCGTGCGGCAGGCCGTACTTGGCCTCGGCCGTGCCGATGGCGCCCTCGCATTGCGCACTCTGCATGACAAGCCACGCCGGGTCGGCAGTGAGCGACGCAGCACCAGCGGTGCGGACCAGGAGCAGGAGGCAGCAGCCGATCAGGAGGCGGGTCAGGGTCACCAGCCGCCGCCTACCCCATTCGGGGCGGTGTGGCAAAACCCCTACGCCTCCAGCGTCACCAGCACCGGCACATGGTCGGAGGGCTGGTCCTCCCCCCGCACGTGCCGGTCCGGCATCGCCGACACCAGCCGGTCCGCCAGCACGGGGGAGAGCAGCGCGTGGTCGATGCGCAGGCCGCGGTCGCGCTGCCACGCCCCCGCCTGGTAGTCCCAGAATGTCCAGGCCGGGCCGGAGGGCGTCGTGATCCGCACCGCATCCGTCAGCCCCGCCCACAGCATCCGGCGGAACCGCTGCCGGGTCTCCAGCCGGACCAGCGCGTCGGTCTCGGGCAGGGTGCCCGGCGTGTAATCCTCGTCGGCCGGGCAGACGTTGTAGTCGCCGGCCAGAATGAACGGCGTCTCGGCCGCCAGCAGCGCGTCCGCCCGGTCCGCCAGCCGATCCATCCAGGCCAGCTTGTAGGCATACCCGGCCTCGCCGCCGGAATTGCCGTTCGGCAGATACAGGTTGCCAATGGTCACCCCGTCCGCCTCGACTTCCAAATAGCGCGCCTGCGCGTCGTCTTCCGGCAGGCCCGGCAAGGCAACATGGCGCACTGCCATCGGCACCCGGCTCAACACGGCGACGCCATTATAGGATTTTTGCCCCGCCACCACGCTCTCGTAACCAAGCGCCTTGAACGCCGGCGCGGGGAACTGCGCCGCCTCGCACTTGATCTCCTGAAGCAGCAGCACGTCCGGCTCGGCCTTTTGCAGCCAGCGGCAGACATGCGGCTCTCGGATGCGGACCGAGTTTACATTCCAGGTCGCAACTTTCAATGCACGCGCCGCGGCTCGTCCCGATCGAGGTGCAGGTCACGCACGAGGGCGACCAGCGTGGCATACTCCGCCCGCATCGCCTTCACTTCCTCGTGCAGCTCCACCAGCTTCGCGTGGATCAGCTCCAGCGTGACGTCCCGCTCACCCATCGCTGCCTCTCCTTCGTTCAGTCGACGGCGAAACTGGTGCCGCAGCCGCAGGCGCTCTTCGCGTTCGGGTTGCGCACGGTGAAGTGGCTGCCCATCAGCTCGTCCGTGTAATCCAGCTCGGAGCCCGCCAGCAGGTCGAGGCTCGCCGGGTCCACTAATACGCGGGCCGCCCCGGACTCGACCACCAGATCGTCCGGCTGCACCGCCTCGTCCAGCTCGAACTTGTATTGGAAGCCGCTGCAGCCGCCGGCCAGCACCGCCACCCGCAGCGCCGCGGGCCTGGGCTGGGTGGCGACGATCGCGGCGATCTGCTCGGCAGCGCGGCCACTGATGGCGAATGCTTGTTCCATACGGTCAACATAGGCCACCCGGCACGAGACTTGAAGGGCGTCCCGATTGAAGCGGCGCCAGGCGGGGTGCTACGCGCATCCATGGCCCTCGCCCCCTACGCCGTCCGGCCCGAAACCGCGCGCGGACGACTGCATCCCGAACCGGAGGCACCGACCCGCTCGCCGTGGCAGCGGGACCGCGACCGGATCATCCACTCCTCCGCGTTCCGCAAGCTGCAATACAAGACGCAGGTCTTCGTCAACCACGAGGGCGACTTTTTCCGCACTCGGCTGACCCACACCATTGAGGTGGCGCAGATCGCCCGCTCCATCGCCCGCGAGCTGCAGGTGGACGAGGACCTGACGGAGGCGCTGGCGCTGGCGCACGACCTGGGCCACCCGCCGTTCGGCCATGCGGGGGAGGAGGGGCTGAACCGCGGCATGAAGCCGTGGGGCGGGTTCGACCACAACGCCCAGGCGATCCGCATCGTGACCCTGCTGGAAAGCCGCTACGCCGCGTTCGACGGCCTGAACCTGACATGGGAGACGCTCGAGGGGCTGGCCAAGCATAACGGCCCGCTGGCCAAGCCACCGCCCTACATCGCCGAGTACGACGGGCGCCATAAGCTCGACCTGCACAGCCAGCCCGGTGTCGAGGCGCAGGTCGCGGCGGCGGCGGACGACATCGCCTACCACAGCCACGACCTGGACGACGGCATGCGCGCCGGGCTGTTCGGCCCGGAGGAGATCGCCCATTTGCCGCTGGTGGGGGAGGCGTTGAAGCAGGCCCGGCTGTCCGGCCTGGACGTGCCGCCGCCGAGATTGCGGCACGAGACGATCCGCCGGGTGATCAATCAGCTGGCGAGCGACCTGGCTACCGAGTCGCGCCGCCGCCTCGCCAAGCTCGACCCGGCGGATTGCCGCGCGGTGCGCCGGGCCCGCAACCCCGTGGTGGGGTTCAGCCCGCCGATGGAGGAGGCGAACCTCGCGATCAAGGAGTTCTTGCGCGCCCGCATGTACCGCCATTGGCGCGTGAACCGCATGACGGCCAAGGCCCGCCGCATGACGGAGCATCTGTTCACGCTACTGGTGGAGGACATCCCGACCCTGCCGGACGAGTGGCGCGGCCGCGCCGGCGAGGCGGACCCGAGGCGCGCCGCCCTGACCGTGACCGACTACATCGCCGGCATGACGGACCGGTTCGCGGTGGATGAATACCGCAAGCTGACGGACCTGTCGGTTCCGGGGTAGGCTATACCACCCGCACCCCCGCCTGCACCTGCGCCACCGATACGCCGACGAACGTGATCTGCGAGCCGTCGCTCAGCGCCAGCACTGAACTGTTCGGCGTCGTCGCCGAGGCGGCGACGTTACTGCCGGCATAGCCGTGGATCGCCACGTAGTCGGCAGCCCCCAGGTTCTGGACGACGATGTTCGCCGTCCCGACCGCCGCGTCACTGACGAAGGTCAGGCCGGTGAAGGCGTTCGGGTTGGCGTTCAGCGTCACGTTGCCGGCCGAAGTGTCCACGAAAAAATACTCGTTGCCGTTGCCGGCCGTGACCGACGTGCTGCCCTGCCCGACCAGGTCCGTGATGGTGTTCGCGGCCCCGTCCACCACGCTCTGCATCGGACTGCTCGACGTGTTGAGGAAGGCGAGTGTCGCCCCCGGCAGCAGCTGGATGCCATCATCGCCCCCGGCCGCCGCCGTCACCGTGGCGGCACCACCCACGGTCACGGCGTCGTTCCCGTTGCTGGTCAGGGTGTTGTAGAAGCCGTCCAGCGTCACGTTGTCCGCGCCGCCATTGCCGGTGATGAACACGTTGGCGCCGCCCAGCCCCTCGATCACGTTCTCCCCGGCGCCCGTCACCGCGATCAGGGCGGCGCCTGGGTTGTTGTTGATGATGGTGCTGGACGTATTGTCGGCAGCGACGACGGTGGAGACGCCCGTGAGGTCCGTCACGTAGGTCGCACTCGACCCCGCCAGCAGCACCTGCGCGGTCTGGATCGCCGCCGTGCCCTCGATCGTGTCGATACCCTGCGGCAGGTCGATCAGGTCCGGGCTCTGCAACAGATACGTGTCGTGCGCCGGGATCACGGTGAACACCGTCTGCGTGCTGATCGGCAGGGCGGCGGCGATCGCGATGAACTCGGCCACGAACGCCGTCTGCAGGTCGGTCGAGGTCGTAGCAGTGGCCGTGGTGCCGAAACCGGTGGGGATCTGGAACTGAGGCATGACAGGCCTTTCTTGCTTCGACGGGAAGCTGACCTCCAGGTTCGTGGACCGCCGGGATCAACGCAAGGTGCCGGCCCTGGGGCACGTGTGACGAAGCGTGTCGCCTGGCGAGGCGAACGGGCCTGAACGAACTCCGTGCGTCCGCCGAACTTGGTAGCCGCAGACCAGGGAGCCGGAGAGGACACATGACGAGTTTGGCTGCCTTCGACCAGTCCACCGCCGACCCCGCGCCGCCCGCCGGACTTGGCCTGGCGCAGCAGGCCCTGTGGTGGTGCCGCCGGCAGGACTGGGACCGCGCCCATGCCTGCGCCCAGCAGGACGAGGGTGACCCGGCATGCGACTGGGTGCACGCGCATCTTCACCGGGTGGAGGGCGACGCCGAGAACGCCGGTTATTGGTATCGCCGCGCCGGCAAGCCGGTGGCTACGGGCGCGCTAGATGCGGAATGGGCCGCCATCGCCACCGCATTGCTGCCAGCCGCATGAGCGCCATGCCGGACGGGTGGGACGTGCTGCCCACCCAGGCCTTCGGCCGCCATGTCGGCCCATTCTACAGCCCGGTCGGCGGCGATAAGCGGGTGGCCGGCTTCGTCACGGACGAGCGCCACGGCAACAAGCGCGGCGTCACCCACGGCGGCATGCTGGCGACGGCGTTCGACGTGGCGCTTGGCAATGCCTGCTGGGATGCGGCTCAGGAGCGCCCATGCGCCACGGTGCAGCTGGCCATCCAGTATGTCGGCGCGCTGAAGCTCGGCGAGTTCGCGGTAATCCGCTCCGAGATCGTGCGCATGACCAGCAGCCTGGTGTTCGTCCGGGGCGTGATGGCCGTCGGCGACCGGACCGTGGCGACCGCGGACGGCATATGGAAGATCCTCGCCTGGCGCGGCGACCCGCACGTACCTTCATCGTAGGGCGGATAAGCCGCTCGGCGCCATCCGCCGGTGCGCGCCCGACAGATGGCACAAGGACTTATCCGCCCTACGAGGGCAGGCGGGCCGCGTCCACCTCGCGCCCGCGGCCGCCTTGGGCCATCAGGTCTCCGATATGCGGCCGGACCTCCATCTGCCGCCGGTGCAACGCCGTGGCCGCCGCGACCAGCGAGCCGCCGCGGCCCAGCATCGCATCACCCAGCTCGATGATGCGGATGTTCGGCCACGCCTTCTCGCGGATGGAGTGGACCATGCCGACCACCGACTCCGCCGAGGTCCCCGGCATCGCCTGGGCCAGGATCAGCACCATTGCCGCCGTCGAGCGCGAGATGCCGGCATGGCAGTGCACCAGCAGTGAGGCACCCGGCTCGGCCGCGAGCTTGCGCCCGAATGCCAGGATCTGCTCGACGTCCGCCGGTTGCGGCATGACGGCGCCGGGCCTGTCGTCGACGATGTCGTCGAACCGCAGTTCCAGCCGCTCGTGCTCGCCATACTGCCCGAACGCTTCGGGCACCGGATAGGTGTGGTCCAGGATGGAGAGCACGTGGGTGGCACCCAAGGCGCCATGACCTTCAAGCTCTTCCAGGCCGCAGACGGTGATCCGGAAGGGCGGGTTCATCGGCTCAATTCTCCGCGGTCAAATACAGGTTAGCCGAGCCGAAGCCGTGCGTCTCGATCTCGATGCGCACCGGCACCAGGGAGCCGCCCGGCAAGATGCGGGCGAACCACACCGAGGCGCGGTGCGGCCGATGCAGGGCCACCTCGTCCGTATCGTGCCAGAACCCGGCGAGCTGACGGCCCTCGATGGCGCAGCGCAGGGCGGTCCCGCTGAACATCGAGCGGCCGGTCGGCTCCAGCATCTCCTCACCCACCGTGCTCACGGCGATCTCGCTGACCATGCGGCCGTCAAAGGTATGCACGTCGCTGTCGCAGCGCCCCGCGGTCCAGACACGGTGGATCAGCACAGCCATGGCGCTGAGCGAGTCGATGGTGTGGGCCTGCTCCGCCGGGGGCACCGGGTCCCGCTCGGGCTCCACCGGCGGCATCAGCTGGGTGATCACGGGGCGGTCGCCCTGGTAGTCGATCTGCACCACGCGGTTCTTGCCGCCGGACTGCCCGGTGCTGAACAGCTCGCGCGGCACCGCCGTGTCGCCCTGAAAGCGGCCGTCGACCTTGCTGGTGCCCTGGGCATGGAACAGCGCCGCCGG
>CAXSEG010000047.1:0-18961 GCA_964235545.1 uncultured Acetobacteraceae bacterium | reverse complement strand
CTCCATCGGCGAGTTGGTGGCACTCTCGCAAGCGCTGGCAGCCCGTGGGCGACCCGGTCTGGAAGCCAGGGCAGGCACGCCAGCAACGTCTTGACGTGTCTCCCTCTCCGTCCTTCACGGGAGGGCCACGGTCAGGCCCGCAGCGCCGTCGCGTGGGCGGCAGCGAGCTCGGCCATGCTGTCGAACCGGAACTCGTAGGCGGCGCCTTCGGGCGGCGGCATGGTGGCGCCCCAGCCATCCTGCGCGTGGCGGCGGTCGATCCAGGCGGAGTGCAGGCCGGCGCGCTTGGCCGGAGCGTGATCATGGAACAGGCTCTGCGCCGTCATCAGGATCCGCTCTTTCGGCACGCCCAGTTCCGCCTGCCGCGCCAGCAGGTAGTCAAAGTTGCGCGGGCTTGGCTTGTAGGAGCCGATGTCCTGTGCGGTGTAGATTGCGTCGAACGCCACGCCCAGCCGGGCATTGCTGCCGCGGAAACTCTCGCGGTCCACGTTGGAGAGGATTACCAGCTTGTAGTGCTGCTTGAGGTAGGCGAGCGCCTCGACACTGTCCGGGAACGCCGGCCAGTCCGGCACGGAGGCGCCAAACGCGCGGGCTTCCGCCGCCTTCTCCGCCACGCCGAGCGCAAGGGCGACCCGGCCGTGCACGACGGCCAGCAGTTCGGAGTACACCATGGCCGGTGTTTGCGTCTCCTGCGCCGACTCCTCGCGCGCGAACAGCTCCAGCACGGCATCGCGGCCAAGCGGCGCGGGCAGGCGCGCCAGCATCGGCTGCAACGCGGCATGGATGCCGCCCTCCCAGTCGATCAGCGTGCCGTAGCAATCGAATGCCAGCACGTCGAAATCGGTGAGGCAGGCCACACGCGTGTCGGCGGGGCGGTCGCGGTAGGCGGTGGCACTGCTCATATCGGTTTCCTGTCCGTTGCGCGTTACGCAGCGTCCTTCGCGGTGGCGAGCAGCGCCGCGGCCATGTCGCCGCGGACCTTGGCGAGGTCGTCCTGGTATTTCAGCAACACGCCCAGTGTTGCGTCGACGGCCTCGGGGGTGAGCTCCATCGCGTCCATGTGGACCAGAGCACGGGACCAGTCGATCGATTCGGCGACGCCAGGCAGCTTGAACAGTTCGGCGCCGCGAAGCTGCTGCACGAAGGCCACGACCTGTGCCGACAGGCGCTCGGGCACGCCGGGGGCGCGGGCGCGCAGGATCTCGCGTTCACAGGCGGCATCCGGATAATCCACCCATTGATACAGGCAGCGGCGCCGGATTGCGTCGTGCACCTCGCGGGTGCGGTTGGAGGTCAGGATCACCACCGGTGGGATCGCGGCGCAGATGGTGCCGTATTCCGGGACGGTGATCTGGAAGTCGGCGAGCAACTCCAGCAGGAACGCCTCGAACGGCTCATCCGCCCGGTCCAGCTCGTCGATCAGTAGCACGGCGGGGGGCAGGTCGGGGTCGATGGCCGAAAGCAGCGGACGCGCCTGGAGATATTGGCGGGCGTAGATGTCCGCGGCGACCGCTGCGGTGTTGCCCTGCGCCTCGGCCAGGCGGATGGCGAGGAGCTGGCGGGCACGGTCCCACTCGTAGGCGGCGGCCGAGAGGTCCATCCCGTCATAGCATTGCAGGCGGACCAGGCGGCGGCCCAGCCCCGCCGCCAACACGCGGGCGATCTCGGTCTTGCCGGTGCCGGGTTCGCCTTCCAGGAACAGCGGCCGGGCCATGGCGAGCGCCAGGTGCACGGTGGTGGCAAGCTGGCGGCCGGCGATGTAGCCTTGCGCGGCGAGGAGTTCGGCGGTGGCGTCCACCGAACCCGGCATCACCAGATGTAGCTTCCGAAGATCATGATGAAGATGACCAGGTAGGCCGCGCTGCCAACCCAGAACACCAACGGGTAGCCGAACGGATCCTTCGGGATCAGACTGAACATGCTGACGCCGGACGGGGTATGCGTCGCCGCCCGCACGGCCTGGATGCCGCCGGTGAGCGTACCGTCCGCGCCGTATTCCGGGACGTGTCCTGGAACGTGGGTGCCGCCGGCCGAGGCGGCCGGCATGGAGGCTTGCGGGGGTATCGTGTTGGTCTGGGACATGCTGGACACCTGGGCAGTGAACTTGTCGAAGAACTGGTCGGCCATCTGCTTGGCTGTTGCATCGATCAAGCGTGCGCCGAGCTGTGCGATCTTGCCCCCGACCTGCGCCTTCACCTCGTAGCTGAGCAATGTGTCAGCACCGTCATCGGCCAAGCGGACTTTCGCGCCGCCATTGGCGAACCCGGCCACGCCGCCCTGGCCCTCGCCGGCGATGCGGTAGGAATTGGGTGGATCCAGGTCCAGCAACTGCACCTTGCCCGTGAAGGACGCCGAGATCGGGCCGATCCGTATGCCGGCCGTGGCGCGCAGATCGCTGTCGGACGTCTTCTCCAGGGTCTTGCAGCCGGGGATCGCGGCGCGGAGCACCTCGGGATCGTTCAGCGCGTCCCACACCGTCTGGCGCGGTGCGGGGATGCGCCGCTCGCCGGTCATGTCCATTCGTAGTCTCCAAGAGGCGGCGCAATGTCCGACATGGCCACGCCGCATGCAACCGGACGGGGATATCACGCACCGGGCGAAATGGCACCATCCGGGTTTGCCGCCGCAAGCCGAGCGCCGTATTCAAGGCGGGGATCGCAGAAGGAGCCGCGTGCCATGACCTACCTCGTCGCCGCCGACCTGCCGGAGGGGTATGCCGGGGACCGGCTGCGGGCACTGCTGGCGCGGCCCGGGATCCTGCAGATGCCCGGCGCGCATAACGGGATGGCGGCGCTACAGGCCAGGCACGCCGGGTTCGAGGCGCTGTATCTATCGGGGGCGGCGATGACGGCCTCGATGGGGCTGCCGGATCTGGGCGTGATCACGGTGGATGAGGTGTGCTTCTTCATCCGCCAGGTGGTGCGCGCCTCCGGCCTGCCGCTGCTGGTGGACGGGGACACCGGGTATGGCGAGGCGCTGAACTGCATGCACATGGTGCGCGCGTTCGAGGATGCCGGGGCGGCGGCGGTGCATATCGAGGACCAGTTGCTGCCAAAGAAATGCGGCCACCTGAACGACAAGAAGCTGGCCGACGCGCATGACATGGCGGCCAAGGTCGCGGCCTGCGCCAAGGCGCGCCGCCACCTGATGGTGCTGGCCCGCACGGACGCTGCGGCCAGCGAGGGCATGGACGGGGCCGTCGCGCGCGCCAAGCTGTTCGTGGAGGCGGGGGCGGACGCGATCTTCCCCGAAGCGCTGAACACCGCCGAGATGTTCCGCGAGTTCGCGCGCCGCATGCAGGGCGTGAAGCCAGAAGGGGTCCCGCTGCTGGCCAACATGACCGAGTTCGGCCGCACCCCGTTTTTCACCGCCGCCGAGTTCGAGGAGATGGGCTACAAGATAGTGATCTGGCCGGTGAGCGCCCTGCGCGTGGCCAGCCGCGCGCAGGAGGAGCTGTATGCCGCGATCAAGCGCGACGGCGGCACGCAGAACCGGGTGGACGCGATGCAGACCCGCAAGCAGCTGTACGCCACGATCGACTACCACGGCTACGAGGCGCTCGACGCGTCGCTGGTGGCGACGGTGACCCCAGAGGGGATGCCGCAGCGCAGCTAACCTGCTAAGTGGATGGCAGGGTTCGATTCCCTATCCGGAGGGACCTGTGCCCACGCGGGGTCCGTAGGACCCCGGTCCGTGGTGGGCTCCTTTCCAACAATGGTGTTGTCCATCGGTCCCGCCGTCCACGCCTCCGGGCAAGCCGCCTGGCCGCTCTGCGGGTGCTCCGGTTCGCCGCCACCCCCGCGTCCGGGCAGCGGCACGGCGGGACTACGGGAAGGGAGGTCAGCCTTTGGTCGGTCGTTGGTTCGGGCGCATCTGCGTGGTCCGCGAAGGCACGGTCGGGCTGCTGTATCGCGATGGCGTGTTCCGGGAGCAGCGCGCCCCTGGCCGCCACCGCATCGGCGCCCGCGAGGAGATCACGCCGGTTTCGACCCGGCAGCAACTGCTCGTCGTGAGTGGGCAGGAGGTGCTGTCCGCCGACGGGTTTCAACCGAAGCTGACGGCGGCGGCGTCGTTGACGGTCGTGGACGCCTACCTGGCGGACAGCGCGCATGACGCACCCTACAGCATGGTGCTGACGATGGAGATCCAGCTCGCCATCCGCACCCTCGCCGCTGCCCATACGGCCGAGGCGCTGGCCCGGTCCGACCGGAGGCGCTCGATGCCGCGTTGCTGGCCATGGTGCGTCCCGCCGCCGCGGCGCTCGGCGTGCGGCTGGACGCGCTGCGGCTGCGCGATATCACGCTCCCGCCAGACCTGCGCCGGCTGCTGACGGGGGTGGAGAAGGCGCGGCGGGAAGGCCAGGCAGCGCTGGAACGGGCGCATGCCGAGCAGGCAGCCCTGCGGTCGCTGGCCAATGCGGCCCGGATGCTGAAGAACAACCCGGAGCTGCAGAACCTGCGGCTGATCCAGGCGCTCGCGGAGGGCAAGGGGGCGACGGTGGTTCTGGGGTCACCATCGGGACTGATCCCGCTGCGGGAGGGTGGAGAGGCAAGCGGGCGATAACGCCGCACAGGGTTTCGACCTGGTGCCGTGAGGGCGCCTGCCCTGGGACAAGGATCATGAACCTGTTATCCTGCCCGTCCCACGACACACCCTTATCGCGCAGTCCACGGCACCCCGCCGTGTTGACCAGGATCGACCCACCATGCTCCCGCCCTCCGATGAACGCCGGCTGGCCAGCCACGCCCCCGCCGAGACGGGTTTCACCTTGCTCGAGATCCTCGTCGTCATCGCGATCCTGGGGCTGCTGATCGGCCTGGTCGCTCCCGCCGTGCTGCGGCAGCTCGGCGGCGCCCGCACCAGCATCGCCCGGCAGTCGATCGAGCGGCTCGGCTCCGTGCTCGACCTGTATAAGCTGGATGTGGGCAGCTATCCGAGCACGGAGCAAGGACTCCAGGCGCTCGCAACCCAGCCGACCGGGGTGAGTAGCTGGAATGGCCCGTATGTGAAGGGTGACGGCGTGCCGCTGGACGCGTGGAACCATCCGTACAGCTACCACGACCCGTCTCAGCGCAGCGGCCACGACTACGATCTGTGCTCCGCCGGGCCGGACGCCAGCGCCGGGTCGGCCGGCCAGATCTGCAATCCGTAGACACGCCGCATCCCGGCCAGGTATGACTTAGCCAAGCCGGGTCACGCTTTCGTTATCCGTTGGTCTTCCCTTGGCTTCCGGATCATCCGATGCCCGTTCCCTACCTCGCCTGCATGGCCCTTGCCGCCTCGCTCTACGGCCTGCCGCCCCGTGTCCTGCCGTCGATCCATGACGTGGAAGGTGGGTCACCCGGCGTCGAGCACCTGAACACGGACGGGACGCGTGACCTCGGCATCATGCAGATCAACGAGCGCTGGATCCCGGCCCTGGTGCACTATACGGGTACGCCGGCCGAGCGGGTCCGGATCCGGCTGATGGGTGCGGACTGCTACAACGTCGTTGCCGCGGGCTGGATCCTGCGCACCTATCTCGGCGAGGCGGGCGGCGACCTGATGCGCGCGATCGGCTATTACCATTCCCACACGGGGCCGCTGAGTGCCGCCTACCGGGCGCAGGTCGTGCGGTCGGCCTACCGGATCTTCGTGCAGCGCCGGGGCTGAACGCGGTCGTGGCCGATGCCGTGGCGCACCCGGCGGTCCTGTCCTGCCCCCGCGGGGACGAGCACGGTCTTGGTGTTCAGCATGGGATGGTGCCTTCCTTGTACCAGGCCGGGTCACGCTTGGCCCGGAATGCGGCCAGACCCTCCTGCCCCTCGGCACTGGCGCGCTGCATCCAGCTCTCATGCGCGAGTTGGGCCATGTCCCGTTCGTCCAGCGTCCAGCCATTGGCGGAAAGGAAGGAGTGCTTGGTCACCGCGATCGCACCCGGCGCCGAGCGGCATACCGCATCCAGCACTTCGGTCAGGCGGCCCTCCAGCATGCCCGGCGCCACCACCTCGTGCACCAGGCCGATGCGCAGCGCCTCGATCGCGTCGAACCGCTCGCCGGTGATGGCGTAGCGCCGCGTGTGGCGCAGGCCCATGGCGTGGACCATGTGGGTGGAGATCGGGGTGGGTGCCACGCCGACGCGCACCTCTGTCAGCCCGAACAGTGCACCGGGCGTGGCCAGCGCTACGTCCGCGCAGCACACCAGCCCGCAGCCGCCGCCGAAGCAGGCGCCGTGGACCAGCGCGATGGTGGGCTTGGGGAACTCGTTGAGCAGCTGCATCGCCCGCACCGTGCCCATGGAGGCGGCGAAGGCCTGCTCCGGCGGGTAGGCGGCGGCGCGGGCCAGCCAGTCCAGGTCGGCGCCGGCCTGGAAGTGGCGCCCGGCGCCGCGGATCACCAGCGCGCGCACCGCCGGGTCGGGGGCCAGGCGCTGCAAGCCGCTGATCAGGGCGGTCAGCATGTCCTCGTCATAGGCATTGCCGCGCTCCGGGCGGTTCAGCGTGGCGGTGGCGACGCCACGGTCGCCGATGTGGAGCAGGACAGGGTCGTCGCTCATCGGGGCCCTCCGGACAGGAAATCGGCCATCCAGCCACGGTAGTCGGCGTCCCGCGTGACCTGCCGCATCAGCGCCTCGGACGCGACGCCCGGGATGTCGCCGGGTGGCATACCGTCCCGCAGCGCCTTTAGCGTATCGTACATGGCGCGGATCGCGGCGGCGAACGGCAGATGGCCCTGCAGCCCGATCCGAACCCCTCGGGAGGCGAGGTACGCCCGGTCGGTCAACACCGGCGAGAGCGTGCCCAGCATGATGGGGATTCGCACCGCATCGGCCACGGCGTCCAGCTGTGCCCGCGTGGCGACCCCGGTCAGGAACACCGCATCCACCCCCGCCGCCTCGTACGCCCGCACTCGCAGGACCGCCTCCGCCTCACCCGCGATCTGCATGGCGCTGGTGCGGCCGGCGATGACGAGCCCAGCGTCCTGCCGCGCCGCCAGGGCAGCGCGCATCTTTCCCACGCCCTCCTCCACCGGAAGCAACTGCGCCTTGCCGCCGGCGCCGAACGCCACCGGCAACAGCGTGTCCTCGATCGTCAGTCCGGCGGCGCCCGCCACCTCCAGCTCCTGCACCGTGCGCATTACGTTCAGCGCGTTGCCATAGCCGTGGTCCGCATCCACCATCAGCGGCAGGGTGGATGCCGCCCGGTTGATCCGCAGCGCCTGCTCCGCGAACTCCGTCAGCGTCAGCACGATCAGGTCCGGCGCGCCGAGCACCGCTAGGGACCCGGTGGACCCGGCGAACATGCCGCACTCGAAGCCCAGATCCTCCGCGATCCGCACGGACACGGGGTCGTGCACCGAGCCGGGATGCAGGCAGACGGGCCCGGCCAGCAACGCGCGGAACCGCTCCCGACGTGCCGCCCAGGTCAACGCACGCCCTTCCGGCCCGTGGCCGCGCGTGCTGTGCAGGATGGCGTATCCATGATCGCGGCCCTCCGGTTGTCGGCAGCAAGGCAACTGCCGGAACGGGCCTGCGTCAACTCCGGGGCAGCCGAAGGACCGCGCATGACAACCCTGCATCCGGACGCACGGCGCCTGCTCGACGTGGTCCGCATCGCCGGCCGTCCGCCGCTCCAGGACCTGTCACACGCCGACGCCCGGGCAGGGCTCCGCGCGGCCCGCGCAGTGCTGCAGCCACCGCCGCCGGACGTGGCGGAAACGCGCGACGTCGCCATTGGCGGGGAGGGCGGACCCGTCCCCGCCCGGCTCTACCGCGGCGCTGGAACGCCGGGCGGCGCGCTTCCCGCCGTGCTGTTCCTGCATGGTGGCGGCTGGGTGATGGGCGACCTGGACAGCCATGACGGCGTGTGCCGCCGGCTGGCCAACCTTGCAGGCTGTTGGGTGCTGGCGGTGGACTACCGGAAGGCGCCCGAACAACCCTTCCCCGCCGCGGTGCACGACTGCGCCGCCGCCCTGCGCTGGCTCGCCGCCCCAAACCTGGGAGAGGGGGCTGGTGCGCTCGGCATCGACCCGACGCGCCTCGCCGTGGCGGGGGACAGCGCGGGCGGCAACCTGGCCGCCGTGCTGGCGCTGATGGGGCGGGACGGCACGGTGCCGGCCACCGCCTGCCAGCTCCTGTTCTACCCGGCGACCGACCTGGCGATGGACTCGCCTTCCTACACCAGGCCCCTGGCCGACGGCGTGACCCTGACGGCGTCCGCCATGCGCTGGTTCATCGACCACTACGCCCCTGACCCGGCGCAGCGGGCGGACTGGCGCGCCTCCCCGCTGCGCGCGCCCAGCCTGGCCGGCACGCCCCCCGCCTTCGTGCTCTCCCTCGGCCAGGATCCTCTCGCCGACGAGGCCCGCGCCTACGCCGCCAGGTTGGAGGCGGAGGGCGTGCGCGTCACGGCGGTGCACCTGTCGGACCAGATCCACGGCATCGTGACGATGAGCCGCCTGATCGCCGCCGGGGACATGGTGGTGGAATGGGCGGTGCGCTTCCTGAAGGATTGCTGGCGGGTGGCATAGTCGCCGCATGTCCCTCCCGCCCCTTGACCACAGCCTCGCCCTGGCGGCGGTGGAGGCCGGCACGCGCCGCTACTTCGCCGACCGCCGCGACCGGGTGCAGCCGTTCGTGGATGCGCATTTCTCGCTGCGGGGCAGCCTCGGGTTGCACAAGGCCGCAGTCGGGTGGGACATCGCGAAGGCCCCGCTGAACCTCACCCTCGCGGCACCGCAGATCGCGATGCAGTTGGGGGCGGCGGGGGCCCGCAAGCTGGGAGCGAAGCGGGCTGCGGCCACCCTCGGCCGCTCCATCATGCTGCGGACGGCCGTGTCGCGGGACCTCGAATGGCTGGTGCATACCGAGTTACTGGAGCTGCCCTTCACCCAGCCGGGCCGCGAGAGCCAGACGGACGCCCTCGCCGCCACGATCCTGGACGACCCGGCGCTCGGGGCTGCCCTCGCCGCCTCGCTCGCCGAGTTGGGCCACCGCGGCGACGACCCGGCGTTCCGCCAACGGCTGGAGCACGCGATGGCCGAGCTCGCCTCCAGCCGCGCCGCCGCCGCGGAGATCACCACGGGGCTGCTGACCCTGGGTGCAGGGGCGTTGGCACTGAACAAGATCACGCCGGGTGCTGCGTCGCTCGGCCCGGCACTGGCCGGGGTGATGGCGCAGCAGGCGGCGGTGTCGGCCTTCCCGCTCGGCGGCTGGTTGGGCGGGGTATGGTATGGGCTGTTCCCCGTGGCTCCCACGGCACTGATGACGATGGGCGCCACCGGGGGATTGATGCTGGCCGCCACCACCTTCGCCGCCTTCGCGGGCGTGGTCTCGGACCCGATCCAGCGGGCCCTGGGGCTGCACCGCGCCCGGCTGATGAAGATGCTGGACGCGCTGGAGCGGCAGTTCTTCGACGAGGCGGCCGCCGGGTTTGCCGTGCACGACCACTATGTCGCCCGGCTACTCGACCTGTTCGACATCGTGGCCACGGCCGTCCGGCTCGCCCGCGGCTGACCGCCACGGCCAGCATTTGCCCCGGTGCGCGCCCGTGCGGTAGACGATCCGCTTACGCCTGGAGCGCCTGACCCATGCCAGTGATGGCCGACCGCTGGATACGCCGCATGGCCCAGGACCACGGCATGATCGAGCCCTTCACCGAGGCGCAGAAGCGCGACGGGGTGATCAGCTACGGCCTGTCCTCCTATGGCTACGACGCCCGCGTCGCCGACCAGTTCAAGATCTTCACCAACGTCGACAGCGCCATCGTCGACCCCAAGAACTTCAATCCGGACAGCTTCGTCGACCGGCAGGGCCCGGTGGCGATCATCCCGCCCAACAGCTTCGCCCTGGCCCACACGATGGAGTATTTCCGCATCCCGCGGGACATCCTGGTAATCTGCCTCGGCAAATCCACCTACGCCCGCTGCGGCATCATCGTGAACGTGACCCCGCTGGAGCCCGAGTGGGAAGGCCAGGTCACGATAGAGATCAGCAACACCACGCCGCTACCCGCCCGCATCTATGCCGGCGAGGGCATCTGCCAGTTCCTGTTCCTGCAAGGCTCCGAGCCGTGCGAGACCAGCTATGCCGACCGCGCTGGCAAATACATGCACCAGCGTGGAACCTCCCTGCCCCGGATGTGAAGGACCGCCCCTGATGGACAAGATACGTATCCGCGGCGGCCGCCCGCTCTCCGGCGAGATCGTCATCGGCGGGGCCAAGAACGCCGCCCTGCCACTGATGGCCGCCGGGCTGCTGACGGAACAGCGGCTGACGCTGACCAACGTGCCGCGCCTGGCCGACATCGACACCATGACCAGCCTGCTGGAGCAGCTCGGCATCGCGGTGGAGCCGGCCGGCAACGAGGGCCGGGTGCTCTCGCTCGGCGGGCCGATTACCAGCACCGAGGCACCGTATGACATCGTGCGCAAGATGCGCGCATCCGTTCTCGTGCTCGGCCCGCTGCTGGCCCGCTGCCGCGAGGCCCGCGTCTCCCTGCCCGGCGGCTGCGCCATCGGCACCCGTCCGGTGGACCTGCATCTCAAGGGGCTGGAGCAGATGGGGGCGCAGATCACGCTCGGCTCCGGCTACATCAACGCGGTGGCGCCGGGCGGGCTGCGGGGGGCCACGATCGTGCTGCCCGTCGCCTCCGTCGGCGCCACCGAGAACCTGCTGATGGCGGCGAGCCTAGCCGATGGCCAGACCACCATCGCCAACGCCGCGCGCGAGCCCGAGATCAGTGACTTGGTGGCCTGCCTACGAGCCATGGGCGCCCGCATCGAGGGCAGCGGCACCGGCACGCTGGTGATCGAGGGCGTGGCCCACTTGCACGCCGCCACCCACCCCATCATCCCCGACCGGATCGAGACCGGCACCTATGCCTGCGCCGCCGCCATCACCGGCGGCACCGTGCTGCTGCGCGGCGCCGACCTCACCCACCTGGCCGCCGTGCGCTCCGTGATGGACGCGGCCGGCGTCGAACTGGACGCCGAACCCGGCGGCGTGCGCGTGACCCGCCGCAACGGCCTGCACGGCACCGATGCGATGACCGAGCCCTATCCCGGCTTCCCGACGGACATGCAAGCGCAATTGATGGTGCTGCTGAGCGTCGCCGAAGGCGCCTCCATGCTGACGGAGACCATCTTCGAGAATCGTTTCATGCATGTCAGCGAGCTCACCCGCATGGGGGCTCGGATTAACGTCCACGGCGCCTCCGCGATCGTGCGCGGTGTGGCGCAGCTCTCCGGCGCGCCAGTGATGGCGACCGACCTGCGGGCCAGCGCCTCCCTGGTGATCGCCGGGCTGGCAGCTTCGGGCGAGACGGTGGTGAACCGCGTCTACCACCTGGACCGCGGCTACGAGGCGCTAGAACAGAAACTGGCAGCCTGCGGCGCAGACGTAGAACGCATCGCAGCGTAATCGAATCAGTACGATGGCATGCGCTTTTGGCATCCCACCGCCGCGCGCACAACGGTGGGACGCCAATGCGCAGCCACCATCCAACCAGGCGTCAGCGGTTTGGCATCTCTCCCGCCACCAGCAACGCCTGCGTGATCGCCACCATCCGGCGCGCCTGGTGCCGTATCGCGGTTAGATCCTCCTCGCGCGGCGGCCGGTTCTCCTCGCCGACGATGGTTGACGCGCCGTAAGGGGACCCGGCCTCAAGCATCGCCTCGTCGGTGTAGCCGGTTGGCAGGATGATCATCCCGAGATGCGCCATCGGTGCATACAGCGAGAGCGTTACCACCTCCGTACCGCCATGCGGCCACGACGCGGCCGCGAACGCACCGCCGACTTTGCCGGCCAGCTTGCCCTGCTTCCACTGCGGACCGAGCTGGTCGAGGTAGTTCTTCAGCTCGGTCGCCATCGCGCCGAAATAGCAGGGCGTGCCGAACAGGATGGCATCGGCCCACTCCGAATCCTCCTTCGTGGGCGCGCCATACAGGCCGTTCTGCCGCTGCGCACTCTCCTTCCAACCCTTGCCGCCCATCTGCTCCTCATCCACCACCTCCCGCGCCCGCCGGAGGCGCACGGCAGCGCCTACCTCCTGGGCCGCCTCCCCCGCGGCGATGGCCAGTTTCTCCACCGAGCCGAAGCGCGAGTAGAACACGATGAGCAGGCGGGGCTGTTCGGGCACGGGCAGTTCCTGATTACGGGACAGCCGTCAGGTGATAGCCCCCAGCAGCTTCGCAACCGCGCCAGCGCCGTCTAGGCTCGCCGAAACGATCGGGAGGAACTCACCATGGAACGCACCGCACTCGTGACGGGCGCCAGCGGCGGTATCGGCCGGGCCTCGGCGCTCGCCTTGGCGAAAGACGGGTTCGCCGTGGCACTGGCCGGCCGCCGTCGCGAGCAACTGGAGGAAACAGCGGCGCTCGCCGGCAGCGCCGCCACGCTCGTCATCCCGACGGACGTGTCGGACAAGGCCGCCGTTGACGCCCTGTTCGCCACCATCGCGCGCGAATGGGGCCGGCTGGACGTATTGTTCAACAACGCGGGCGGCAACGTGCCCTCAACCAGTTTCGGCGACTTGACGGACGAGCAGTGGGACCACGTGGTGGGCGTGAACCTCACCGGGGTGTTCCGGGTCGCCCGCGGCGCCTTCCGCATGATGCGCAATCAGCAACCCCAAGGGGGCCGCATCATCAACAACGGCTCCATCTCGGCCCACACGCCGCGCCCGGGCTCCGCGCCCTACACGTCGACCAAGCACGCCGTCACCGGACTGACCAAGACCATCGCGCTCGACGGACGCTCGTTCAACATCGCCTGCGGCCAGGTCGACGTCGGCAACGCCGGGACGGACATGACCGCGCGCATGTCCGGCGGCGTTCCACAGGCAGACGGCACGATGCGGCCCGAACCGGTGATGGACGTGCACAACGTCGCCCGCTCGGTCGCGCTGATGGCCTCCCTACCGCTCGATGCCAACATCCTGACCCTCACCGTCATGGCCACAGGAATGCCCTTCGTCGGACGTGGCTAGGAAAGCTCCCCCTTGTGGCAGGAGGCCGGGGAGAGGGGTGGACCACGCACCGTGCCTAAGACAGAACGCAATAGGCCCGCCCTAAACGTAATACTCGGCCAGCGGTGCGAACCCGTTGAACCGCTGGCTGGCATACGTCGTCACATACGCGCCGGCAGACATAACGTTGACCGTATCACCATGCGTCAGAGCCAGCGGCAACCGATAGTTGCTACGCTCATACAGGATGTCCGCCCCGTCACAGGTCGGCCCAGCGATGCACACCGGCCCCGTCGCCGCACCATCATGCGGCGTTTCGATCCTATACTTGATCGACTCACCCTCGGTCTCCGCCAGCCCACCGAAGCGGCCGATATCCAGATACACCCAACGCGTCGGGTCATCCGGAATGCGCTGGCTGACCAGCACCACTTCGGCATGGACCACGCCTGCATCGCCCACCATCGATCGCCCCGGCTCGATCAGGATCTCCGGAAGATCGTTACCGAAATGGTCCGTCATGGCGTGCATGATCGCGTTGGCGAAACGGTCCACCGTCGGCACCTCGTCGCGGTAGCGCACGGGGAAGCCGCCTCCCAAATTCACCATGCGCAGCTTCACGCCGGCGTTGCGCAAGTCGGTGAACAACATACCCACCCGCGCGATCGCGACCTCGTAGGCGGAGGTGCACATCTGCTGGGAGCCGACGTGGAACGACAGCCCATACGGGTCCATCCCCAACTCCCCCGCGCGCACCATCAGTGCGCGGGCACGTTCCACCGTGGTGCCGAACTTGCGGGAAAGCGGCCAGTCCGCGCCTTTGTTCTCCACCAGCAAGCGGCAATACACCCGGCTGCCGGGCGCATGCCGGGCAAGCTTCTCCAACTCCTCGATCGAGTCGAAGGCGAACATGTCCACTCCGGCCGCGAACGCGCGCTGGATGGCGGACACCTTCTTGATCGTGTTGCCGAACGAGATCGTGCGCGGCGGGGCACCCGCATCGAGGCACATGCTCACCTCTTCGAAGGAGGCCGCATCGAATGCGCTGCCCATCTGCACGAGACGCTGCAGGATGGGTGCAGCCGGGTTGGCCTTTACCGCGTAATAGACACGGGCGAGCGGAAGGGCGCGCAGGATCGCACGATAGTTGTCCTCGACGCGATCCACGTCGAGGACGAGGCACGGAGTGGCCGGACGCGAGTCGGCCAGATACTGCGCGATTTTCGGTGTCATCGCACGAGGGCCTTCTGATAGCCGCACACCTTTACAGGCGGTGATGCGGGAGTTGACGAAACGGTCGAACGAACCAGCGGAAAAGAACACTTGCCAGAACGCTTGACGTCGTTGCGTAACCCTAGGGCCAGAGGCACGTGCGTTGCTGCGTGGATCGCGCAAATAGGACCCTCCGGGATGAGGCGCAAGCGCTAATTTGGCGTCGAACCAAGAAAATCCCGCTTCGGGTTAACCTCCTGTTAGAGAAGGCTGATATTGCAGCCTCCAAAGGCCTCCACCACCATGTCAGACCTTGCCGAGCCGCCCGGATTGCCCGTCCCGCCACTGCCTGGCCGCGCCGACGTCATAGACCCGTCGGTGGCTGCCACGGCCGCCGATTCCCACGCTCTGGGCCGCCTCGCCAATAGCCCGCTCGATATCCCATGGCAGGGCTGGAAACGCGTGCTCCGGCGCACCTGGCGGGAGATCATCTCGGACCGCGTCTCGCTCGTCGCCGCCGGCTGCGCCTTCTACGGCACCCTGGCGCTGTTCCCGGCGATCTCGATGCTGATCTCGATCTACGGGCTGGTGTTCGACCCGGCCACCGTCGAGCCTCAGCTCGCCACCTTGCAGGACCTGCTGCCACCCTCGGCGTTCCAGCTGATCTCAGAGCGCGTGCACATGCTCGTCAGCAAGCCGCAGAGCGCACTTACGACGCAACTGCTGGTCAGCACGGGAGTCGCACTCTGGTCCTCCGCGACCGGGACGAAATCCATCATTTCGGCTCTCAACCTTGCCTATGAGGAGAGGGAGCGGCGGTCCTTCCTGCGCTTTCAGCTGATCGCGTTCGTGATGACGCTGATGGCACTGACCGGCGCCGTGCTCGGGCTTGGGTTCATGGTCGCCCTGCCGCCCGCGCTGCTGATGCTCGGCTACGAGGGGAACTCGGCGGCCCTGGTGCGGGTCGCCGGGCTGCTGCTGCTGGTCAGCTTCGTGATGGGGTCACTATCGCTGCTGTACCGCTTCGGGCCCTGCCGGGAGGCGGCGCAGTGGCAGTGGATCACGCCGGGCTCGGCGGTGGCGACCGTACTATGGCTGATCGCCTCGGCGCTGTTCAGCTTCTACGTCGGCCACCTGGCCAGCTACGACGCCACCTACGGCCCGCTTGGGGCGGTGGCCGGCGTCATGATGTGGTTCTTCGTCACAGTCTACGTTGTACTGCTCGGTGCTGAACTGAATGCCGAGCTAGAATTACAGACGGCACGTGACAGCACGGGCGGTCCACCGAAGCCGAGCGGCCGGCGCGGCGCCTACGTCGCAGACCACGTGGCTCGCCAATAGCCATGTCCGCCGTCTCGTCCTCACTCGCCTCAGCCACTTCGACCGGCACGTCGCTGGCCGACGCGATCGATACCACGGCTCGGCCGCGGCCGAGCAGCCCAATCTCCCGCGCGGCTCCCTTGGACAGGTCGATGATGGCGCTCCGCCCGCCCATCCGGTCGTTCACGAGCACCACCACGGACTGCCCCGTGTCGTTCATGGTCACCCGCACGCGCGAGCCGAGCGGGATGTTGCGGCTGGCGGCGGTCATGCCTTCCTGGTCGAAGACGTCACCGCTGCTGGTGCGCAAACCGTCGTGCCGGGCGCCATACCAGGATGCCACACCGACCGTCTCGGCCAGCGCCGCACCTGGCAGCAGGGCCGCCATCGCAAGCGCTGGAAGTAGCTGAGTGGTCCGTGGCATCGTGTGGTTCGCTCCAGTGCCGCCGGGATGGGGCGACAGGATAGTCACTCAGCCGTGAGCAAAGGATCAAGCGGTAACTAAGCCGCGAGCCACCGCAACGGTTCGGGCATCGTTCAAAATTGTGCCCTCTGAACCACACTACATCGAATGCGAGCTTGAAGTTTATGCATCCTTTATGCCTGCCTGTGGGTGACTCGACTTAAGTGTTACTGAATTTTACAAGTGTTGCTTGGTCCTCGCTGCCGGTCCCGCAAACGGCCGAGCCGTCCAGCGAAGTCTAGGCAGCCGCGGCCAGCATCGTCGCCTGTCTGCCACACCGCCTGTGGCGCATGAGCCATCTTCACGAAAAACGTGATCCCGGCGTCGTGTAGAGCAGGCGGGTGACGGGTTCCGTCAGCGTCCGTTGGACGTGTCACCAACCCCATGCTACGGGCGCCCGCCATGTCAGAACACCGAACACCTGGCCCGCTGCCGCTGGTCGCCGTGCTGAACGGCCCGAACATGAACATGCTCGGCCTGCGCCAGCCGCATCTTTACGGTGCAGCGACCCTGGACGACGTCGAGACGCTCTGCGCCGAGACGGCTATGGCGCTCGACCTCGCGATCGACTTCCGCCAGTCCAATCACGAGGGCGAGCTGGTCACCTGGGTACAGCAGTTCCGCAGCACGGCGTCCGGCATCGTCATCAATCCCGCCGGCTACACGACCACCTCGGTCGCCCTGATGGACGCGCTGCTGGCCAGCGAACTTCCCGTCATCGAGGTGCACGTGACCAATATCCACCGGCGGGAGGAGTTCCGGCAGCACTCCTTCGTCTCCCGCGTCGCCGAGGGCGTGATCTGCGGCTTCGGCGTCCGCGGCTACGCCCTGGCCCTCGAGGCGATGGCCGCGCTGCTGCTCGACCGCTTGGAGCAACCATGAGCCGTTTGCCAATCGACACCGCCGAGATCCGGGCATTGGCCGAGATCCTGGCCGATACCGGGCTGACCGAGATCGAGGTGTCGGACGGTGACAGCCGCGTCCGCGTCGCGCGCACGCCCGCACCGGTCGCGGCGGCGGTCACGGCCCTCGCCGCGCCACCGGCCGCTGCGGGTGCCGCTGCCCCGTCCCATGAGGTGGTCGCCCCGGCTGACCATCCGGGGGCGGTGACCAGCCCGATGGTCGGCGTCGCCTATCTCTCGGCCGAGCCCGGCACCCCGCCCTTCGTGACACCGGGCCAGTCGGTCGCCGCCGGGCAGACCGTACTGCTGATCGAGGCGATGAAGACGTTCAACCAGATCAAGGCACCCCGGGCCGGCGTGGTCACCCGCGTGCTCGTCACCTCGGGTCAGCCCGTGGAATACGGCGAGGCGCTGCTGGTGGTGGAATAGTGTTCGGCAAGATCCTCATCGCCAACCGTGGCGAAATCGCGTTGCGCATCCAGCGTGCCTGCCGCGAGCTCGGCATCCCGACCGTGGCCGTTCACTCCACCGCCGACGCCCAGGCGATGCATGTGCGTCTGGCCGATGAGAGCGTGTGCATCGGGCCCGCCGCGGCGCGCGACAGCTACCTCAACATCCCGGCCATCCTGACCGCCGCCGCCATCACCGGAGCGGACGCGATCCATCCCGGCTACGGCTTCCTGTCGGAGAACGCCGGCTTCGCAGAGATGGTGGAGGATCACGGGCTGACCTTCATCGGCCCGTCCGCCGCGCATATCCGCATGATGGGCGACAAGATCACCGCCAAGGCCGCCATGGCCTCCCTCGGCGTCCCCTTGGTACCCGGCAGCGACGGGGCGGTGACGGACCTGGCGGAGGCCGCCGCGGTGGCCGCACGAATCGGCTACCCGGTGCTGATCAAGGCCGCCGCCGGCGGCGGCGGCCGCGGCATGAAAGTGGCACACGCGGCGGAGGAGCTGCACGAGGCCTGGCGCGTCGCCCGCGCCGAAGCCCGCGCTGCCTTCGGCAATGACGCGGTCTATATAGAAAAGTACTTGGACCGCCCCCGCCATATCGAACTGCAGGTGCTGGCGGACAGCCAGGGCAGCGTCGTCCATCTCGGCGAACGCGACTGCTCGCTGCAACGCCGCCACCAGAAGCTGCTGGAGGAAGCCGGCTCCCCCGCCCTTGGCGCCGCCGAGAGGGACGCGCTGGGGGCCACGGTGACCGCGGGGCTGGCCAAGCTCGGATACCGCAATGCCGGCACGCTCGAGTTCCTGTACCAGGACGGCCAGTTCGCCTTCATCGAGATGAATACCAGGCTGCAGGTCGAGCACCCGGTCACGGAGATGGTGACCGGCATCGACATCGTGCGCGAGCAGATCCGCATCGCCGCCGGGCAACCACTCGGCTACGCGCAAGCGGACGTACGTTTCACTGGCCACGCCATCGAGGTCAGGGTGACTGCGGAGGATCCGGAGACGTTCGCGCCCTCACCGGGCCGGGTGGACGTGTTTCACGCGCCGGGCGGACTGGGCGTTCGAGTCGATTCAGCCCTATACAGCGGCTACGTGGTTCCGCCGCATTACGACAGCATGGTGGCCAAGCTGATCGTGCACGCCCCCGACCGCCCGACAGCGCTGGCCCGGCTCCGCCGCGCGCTGGAGGAGTTCGCCGTGGCAGGCATCAAGACCACCCTGCCGCTGCACCAACGCATTGCGGCCGACCCGCAATTCAACGCGGGGGAGTATGACATCCACTGGCTGGAGCGGTTCGTGGCGAGTGGCTAGGGCCAAGCCACGCGTTATCCGACCGGCGGCACGCCTTGGGGATCCAGCCGGTAACCGCCACCCTCCGTCACCAGCAGCCGAGCATTGCCCGGGTCCGGCTCGATCTTCTGCCGCAGCCGGTAGATGTGCGTCTCCAGCGTGTGCGTCGTCACGGCGGCATTGTAGCCCCAGACCTCGTTCAGCAACACCTGGCGCGCCACCGGCTTGGTGCCGGCGCGATACAGGAACTTGAGGATCGCCGCCTCCTTCTCCGTCAGCCGGATGCGGCGGTTCTTCACCGGCTCCTGCAGCAGCTTGGCGCTCGGGCGAAAGGTATAGGGGCCGATGGTGAAAACGGCGTCCTCGCTGTTT
>CAXSEG010000046.1:0-19058 GCA_964235545.1 uncultured Acetobacteraceae bacterium | reverse complement strand
TAAGCCCCAGTCGGCTTCGGCCTGATCTGGTTGCATAGAAGGCTGCGCTGTCCGAGTGTGGTTGATGAGACGCGGTCACGATTTGTGCGAAGTCCCGGCCCTGGTCGCGCAAATAGGTTCAGCGGCCGTTCGATCGAGACCGTGATGGAGATGATCCGGTAAAACCGAAGCGCATCCTTCCGGATCGGCGCGACGTCGTTGCCAGAAAGGTATGTCGATCTCTCGTTCCTGCGCCAGGCGCAAGAGCACGCCGGGCTGCCCGGCCACACCTTGGCCAGGCCAGACTCGTTGGCGGCTTTATGTGGCGGACGGGTTTAGCGAAGTGGCCCATGACGAGACTCGCGCGATGGTCTTTATACCGAATCGCGATGGTAGATAGCTGAAGAAGCTCTTTGACGCGCCGTATGGCATCGCATTGACTATGATCGTTGCTGACGCAAGACGACGCGGCAGCAATGCCAGGATTGTCCAAATACAATAAAAATGAGGGTGGGGGCATATGCCAGAGGCCGTGAGCACGGCGAGCGACCTCGAAAGGGTCGTCGTCCGCAAGCTGACCTACCGCCTGTTTCCGTTCATGATCATCCTCACGATGGTCAACTTCCTCGACCGCGTGAATATCGGCTACGCGGCGCTGACGATGAACCGCGATCTCGGGATCGGCCCGTCTGTGTTCGGCTTGGCCGCTGGTGTCTTCTTCATCGGCTACGTGGTGTTCGAGATCCCCAGCAACATTCTGCTTCATAAGGTCGGAGCGAACAGGTGGATCTGCCGCATTATGGTGACCTGGGGGATCATCTCCACTTGCATGGCGTTCGTGCACGGACCAACCGGCTTGTACACGACGCGCTTGCTCCTGGGCATCGCCGAGGCGGGCTTCGTACCGGGCATCACTCTCTACATCCTGCTTTGGGTTCCGTTGCGCCAGCGGGCGCGGCTGACGGGCCTCTGGATCCTTGCCACTCCGTTCGCCGGCATTCTCGGCGGGCCGCTGTCGGGATTGCTGTTGCAACTGGACGGCATCTGGGGCCTGCACGGCTGGCAGTGGTTGTTCGTCGCCGAGGGCCTGCCGGCCGTCCTCCTGGGCATTCTTAGCTATTACTATCTGACCCCAACGCCCGCTAAGGCGCGCTGGCTGACGGCCGACGAGCGCACTTGGCTCGTGGACAGGTTGAGGGTGGACGGCGAGGCGGTCCGCCGCACCTCGCAGGGTGGGCATATGCTCAGGGAGGCTTTGCTGAATTGGCGGGTCTTGGTCATGGGCCTGCTTTACGTGGGCATGAACATGGGCCTCTCGGGGATCAACAATTGGCTGCCAACGATCGTCAAGACGTTCGGCTCACTCAGCAACCTCGAAGCCACCAGCCTGACGGCCGTGCCCTGGGCCTGCGCGGCGGTCGCGGCCGTGCTTTGGGGGCGGCACTCGGATCGGCGGGACGAACGATACGTCAGCCTGGCAATCCCGCTCATCGTCGGCGCTGCCGGGTTCGCCGCCAGCGCGTACACGAGTTCACCATGGATCGGCATCGTGAGCCTGTCCGTCGCCACGATGGGCATCATCGCCGGTTACGCCGTGTTCTGGGTGATCCCCGGCACGTTCCTGAGCGGCATGGCGGCTGCAGGCGGGCTCGCGCTCATCAACAGCATGGGCAATGTGGGTGGCTTTCTGGCGCCGTTCACCATCGGATGGATCAGGCAAGAAACCGGATCGTTCACCTACGCCCTTCTTGTCCTGGCCGGCGGGATGGCCGCGGCTGGCGTGATCGCCCTGCTCATTCGCCCGGCCCGGACAAGCCTGCAGATCCACCTGGCGAACGACGAGGTTCCGGCAGGTGCGGCCGCCACTGACGGCCTTCGGCTCCAATAAGAAAAAAGAACGAAGGAGGACAGGATGTTACAGAAGTTGACAAGGCAGTCCGCCGTGATTGCTGCCGCGATGACCGTTGCAGCGGGGCCGTTCGGCCCGGCGCAGGCACAGAGCACGGCGCCCGCGCAGTATGTCGTGACATACGGCGAGTTGGCCCCGAATGCGGAAGCATTGGTCAACGGGAAGTACCTGCTGAGCGAATTGACCCGGCTCGCCAAGAACGATGGCGCCCAATATTTCAGCGTAAACTTCGAGGTCGATCGCTCGAACCTCTTCACCCTGGTCGAGGTCTGGCAGAACGCGACCACCTACTCCGCTTTCACCAGCGCCAGCAACGTCCAGCAGACGCTTAGATACCTGCAACCCCTGCTGATCGCGCCGCTCGACGAGCGAGACGGCAACTTGGTCACCGCGTCCTCGGGCAACTGACACCCGCCAAGTACTAACCGACGATCACTTACTGGAAAAGCCCATGAAGAAGCCGATCCACATCGCCCTGGCACTCGCCGCCGCCCTGTTCACCATCCCGGCCCGGGCCGACGTGCAGGGGCCCATCATCGTCGTGGCCCATATCGATTTCCTCCCGACCAACCTCGCAGCGGGCCTTCCTGCGCTTCAGCAATTCGCGCAGCAGAGCCGGGGTGACCCCGGCGTGAAGTCATTCACGCTCATCACCTGGGCGCCGACGACGAACCATTTCCAACTGATTGAGGTTTACGGCTCGCTGGCTGCCTTCAATAACCACGTCCAGGCCGCCCATACGATCGCGTTCCGGACAGCCATCCAGCCGGACATCGGCTCGCCATATGACGAGCGGATCTACTCGCTTGCCGACGGTTCGGCTCCGAGCTGAACACGGCCAACACAGACAGGGGAAAGCTCGATGGCACAGGGTGGATACGTTATCTTGGCTTGGTTCAAACCGCACGACAGCGACCGGGAAGCCTTCGCCGGCACCATGCGTGATCTGGCGACGAAGGTCCGTTCGGATGGCATAGCTCGCCAGTTCGAGTTCCACGCCTCGGCCGATGGCGGCCCCGAATTTCTGTTGTATGAGGAGTTCGCGAGCAAGGCGGACTGGCAGGCTCATCACGATGGCCCGGCCATGACCCAGCTTCAAGCCAGCATCGGCCCGATGCTGGCGGAGCGGGCCCGCTCGGTCTGGTCGCAGGTCGAAGGCTTCGTCAAGCAGGACGCGACACCCGGCCATAGTACCCGGGTGATGTTCCGTATGGAACCCACTTCGGTGCAGCCTATGCTGGCGGAAATGGCGAAGGACGTGGCGAACGCCGCCGGGATGGTGCGCTTCGACCTGAACGAGGACGCGGATGACCCGGGCGCCTTCCTGATCTGTGCCCGGTGGGTGGACCGGGCGGCCTGGCAGGCACACCAGACTGATTCGGACTACCTGGCGTTCCGGAAGCGCACGGCGGCCTTCTATGCGACCAAGCCGGACCGAACCCTGTGGACGCCGCTGCGATAATGGGGCGCGGCGGCCCGTGCTGACATTGCGGCGGCGCGAACCGCTCAGCATCGAGGACTTCGAGCAGTTGGCCCGTCGCCGGCTGCCCCGTGTCTTGTTCGAGACTATCGAGAGCGGGGTGGAGGACGAGCTTTGCCTTGAAACCAACCGCCAGGCTTTCCGCCAGCACCGTTTCGTCCCGCGCGCCTGCGTCGATGTCGCTGTGCGTAGCCAGGCCATGACGCTGTTCGGGGTAGAGCACCGCAGCCCGTTCGGCATAGCCCCGACCGGCATTGCGGGCACGTTCCGGCGCGATGCGGAGTTGTTTCTCGCCCGTGCGGCGGCAGAGGCTGGCGTGCCCTTCATCCTGTCGGGCGCCTGCATGGTGCCGATGGAGGCGGTCGCCGCCATCTCGCCCACCACGACATGGTTCCAGCTCTATCCGGCGCGTGACCAGGCGATCGCCACCGCGATGGTCGGCCAGGTAGAGGCGGCCGGCATCGCGGGGCTAGTGCTGACCATCGACAACCCGGTGTCCCCCAACCGCGAGCGGGACAGGCGCAACGGCTTCTCCCTGCCGCTTCGCATGCCGCTGCCGATGCTGATGGAGGCGCTGACGCATCCGGCCTGGATTGTCCGATACCTGCTGGATGGCGGGCTGCCAATGATGGAAATCTGGCGGCCGCACGCCCGCCCCGGCGCCGGCGCCGGCGAGGTCGCGCAGTTCTTCCGCTCGCAAAGCCCCACCATACAGACCTGGCGGGACCTGGAGCGGTATCGCCGCATGTGGCCGAGGAAGCTCGTGCTCAAGGGCGTCATGCACCCGGACGATGCGGCGCGGGCTGCGGATCTCGGCATCGACGGGATCATCATCTCGAACCACGGCGGCAAGGCACTCGATCGGGTGCCGTCCCCGTTGGAGATGCTGCCCGCCATACGTGGCGCGGTACCAGCCAAGGTCGCCGTCATGATCGATAGCGGGATCCGCCGCGGGAGCGACGTCGCCATGGCGCGGTGCCTAGGCGCTGATTTCGTATTCGCCGGGCGCGCGACGCTGTATGCGGTTGCGGCGCGCGGCGAGGCCGGCGCGAAACAAGCGATCGCGATCCTCAAGGACGAGATCGACCGCACGCTCGCCCTCGTCGGCTGCGCCAGCTTCGCCCGGCTCGGTTCCGAGTTCTTGCACAACGCGCCAGACAATGCCGGACCAGCCGCCTCGTGGCCCACGCTGGCCGCGGCCCGCAGCGTTGCGCGTTAGACCCGTCGGTCAGCCGCCGCGCTGGTAGGGGCTGCGTTCTGCCGCCACGATGTCAGCAATCAGCCCCCGTATGAGGATGTGCGCCTTCGAGAGCGGCCGTTTGGCCGAGCGGACAATGGCCATGGTCATCAGGATTTCCGGCTCCACGATCAAGCGGGCCATGATGCGACCCGAGGCGACCTGGCGTTCGACCGCGCCGTAGGGAAGCACCGCGCAGGCGATGTTCTGCTCGACCATCTCCACGATGGTGCCGATCGCACCGATATCGTAGCGGACGGAAAGCTCCAAGCCAGCCTGCCCGGCGAGGGTCTGCAGGCGTTGGCGGAGGTGATGCGGGTGGCCCGGTATCACCAACGGATGTTGGCACATTTCGGCCAGCGAGATGGTCGAAGCTTCGGGGAGGAGGGTCCGGCCATGGAGGAAGACGGCGTTCTCCTGCAGTAGGACGTCGCTGATGACGTGCTCCGGCTTGTCGGCCGGGATGTAGAGCACTCCAAGGTCGATGCGCTCCTCCCGCACCCAGTCGAGCAGTGTGGCGGTCATCGCCTCCTGCACCTCGACGCGCAGATCCTGGAAGCCGGCCTCGCAGCGCTGCATCAGCCGGACCGCGATCAACGCGTGGGTGCTGGGGGTGATCCCGACCTTGACGGTCCCGCTCGCCGGCCCCTCGAAATCCCGCACCGCCTGGGTCGCCTCCTGCACCTGGGCGAGGATCGCCATCGCGCGCTCCTTCAGCAGGTTGCCGGCCGGCGTCGCCTCGACCCCCCGGCTGTGACGTGACAGCAACTGGGTGTGCAACTCGTCTTCTAGCTTGCGGATCTGCATGCCGAGGGCCGGCTGTGCGACGTGCAGCACCTCCGCCGCCCGGCTGAAACTCCCGAGTTCGACGATGCGGACGAAATAACGCAGTTGACGAACATCCACGCGCCGCCCCCATTCTTTTTCCGCGAACGTAGCACCTTCGCCGCCGCTGCGGGAGCCTGGCGCATAGCGGTTCGCTCTAGCAGCTAAAACGAGCGGCCCGTATCGGCTGCGGCGTGCCGGGTTTAACGTTACCGTATAAGCGGGAGTGAAACGATGCTGGATGCGCCAGGAGCAAGCCGGGTGAACGATCCCGATTCCGTGGAGCGTCCGGAGCCGGGCCCCCCGGGTGGCGCACGGTATGGCAGCGACACGGTGGCGGATGTCATCCGCGCCCTCGGCATCCCCTACATAGCGCTGAACCCCGGCGCCAGCTTCCGCGGGCTGCATGACAGCCTGGTCAACCATCTTGGCAACCAAGATCCACGCATGCTGCTGTGCCTGCACGAGGAGCATGCCGTCGCCATCGCCCATGGTTGGGCCAAGATCACCGGGCACCCGATGGCCGCGGCCCTGCACAGCAACGTGGGGCTGATGCATGGCGCTATGGCCATCTACAATGCCTGGTGCGACCGGGTGCCCATGCTGGTGATCGGCGCGACCGGCCCGGTGGACGCGGCCAAGCGCCGTCCATGGATCGACTGGCTCCACACGGCCCGGGACCAGGGCGCATTGGTGCGACACTACACGAAATGGGACGACCAGCCCGCTAGTCCCGCCGCCGCCGTGGAGTCGCTGCTGCGCGCCAACCTGCTCGCCACCACGCAGCCCTGCGGCCCCACCTACGTCAACCTGGACGCAGCGATGCAGGAGGCGGAAGCGCCCGCGCTGGCCTTGCCGGACATCGCCCGGTTCCGCGCTCCCGCGCCCCCGGCGCCCAACCTGGCGGCCCTGGCCGCCGCCGCGGCCGCGTTGCGCGCGGCGGTGCGGCCGGTGATCATGGCGGGCCGGGTCACCCGTGACCAGGCCGGGTGGAACGAACGCATCCGCCTGGCGGAGCGGCTAGGGGCGGCCGTGATCACCGATCTCAAGCAGGCAGCGGCCTTTCCGACCCGGCACCGCCTGCATGCCGCCGACGCGGGCATGTTCCCCGGCAAGGGCGCGGTCGAGGCTTTGCAGCAGGCGGACGTAGTGCTCAGCCTGGACTGGAATGACTTGTCCGGAACGCTGACGGCGGCCGGCGCGCGCGACAAGGTGGTGATCCAGGCGTCGCTGGACCAGTTGGTGCACAATGGCTGGAGCATGGACCATCAGGGCCTGCCGCCGGCGGACCACGCGCTGCTCTGCGCTCCGGAGGCGGCCGTGACGGCGCTGCTCGCTTCTTTGGGTGAGGGCACGGCCGAGCCGTGGCTGCCTGCGATGCATCCCACGCCGGCGCCGCCGCCCCGGACGGACGGACGGTTGGCCGTGGCCGATCTGGCTGCCGGTTTGCGGGAGGCCGTGGGTGCGGAGAGCGTTTGCCTGGTGCGATACCCGTTATCCTGGTCCGGCGCATTCTGGGAATTGGACAGCCCTCTCGACATGCTCGGCTACGATGGTGGAGGCGGCATCGGCTCAGGGCCCGGTATGCTGGTGGGGGCGGGGCTGGCGCTGCGCGGGACCGGCAGGCTGGCCATTGCGGTGCTGGGCGACGGCGACACGCTGATGGGCTGCACGGCGTTCTGGACGGCCGCGCGTTACGGGATTCCGCTGCTGGCCGTGGTCGCCAACAACCAGAGCTTCTTCAACGACGAGGTCCATCAGGAACGGGTGGCGCACATGCGCGGGCGCAACCCCGCCAACAAGTGGATCGGGCAGCACATCGGCGGTCCGGACGTTGACATCGCGGGCATCGCCCGGGCGCAGGGCTGTGCCGGTTGGGGCCCGGTGCATGATGCCGCGGGGCTGCGGGAGGCGCTGGCGCAGGCGCTGGAGGCGGTGCGCGCCGGGCAGCCGGCGGTTGTGGACGTGCGCGTGGCCCAGGGTTACGGCACGGAGATGACGGCAGCGCTGACCCGGGAAAGCGCCGATTGATCTGCTGAGTTCATCAGCCAAGAACACTCGAGGATAACATGGGCCACGAAACGATTGGCGGCGTGTCGGTAACCCTGCCGGACCAGCGCGGGCTGTACTACGGCGGTGGCTGGCATGATGCCGGAGGCGGCGCCATGCAAGCGACCAGCAGCCCGTCCACGGGCGAGCTGCTCGGCACCGTGTCCTGGGCGGGGGCTGCGGACGTGGACCGGACCGTGGCTGCCGCGGAGGACGGGTTCCAGGCCTGGCGCCGGGTCAAGCCGTTGGAGCGCGCGCGTATCCTGCGCGCGGCGGCCGCGATCATACGCGCCAACGGCCGCGAACTGGCGCTGATCGATGCCGCTGATTGCGGCAACCCGGTGGCCGAGATGGTGCGTGACGCCGAGATCGGTGCCGCCAGCCTCGAGTACTTCGCCGGCTTGGTGTTGGAGATGAGGGGGTCCACCATCCCCATGGGCGAGGGCGTGCTGAATTACACACTGCGCGAGCCGCTGGGTGTGGTGGCGCGGATCAACGCCTACAATCACCCGTTCATGTTCGCCGTCATGCGGGCCGGCGCACCGCTGGCGGCGGGCAACAGCCTGATCATCAAGCCACCGGAGCAGGCGCCACTTTCCTCGCTCCGCCTGGCCGAGCTGATCGGGCCGTTGTTTCCGCCCGGCGCCTTCAACGTCCTTCCCGGCGGGCGCGCCTGCGGCGAGGCGCTGGTGGCGCATCCGGGGATCGCTAAGGTGGGGTTGATCGGCTCCGTGCCGACCGGGCGTGCGATCCTGCGGGGAGCGGCGGAGACGATGAAGAAGGTTTCGCTCGAACTCGGCGGCAAGAACGCGCTGATCGCCTTCTCCGACGCCGACATCGAGCGTGTGGCCGCAGGCGTCGCCGGCGGCATGAATTTCACCTGGTGTGGCCAAAGCTGCGGCAGCACCTCGCGCGCCTTCCTGCACGAGAGCCTGCATGACGCGGTGCTGGAACGGGTGGCGGACCGGGTGCGGGCGATTAAGCCGGGCCTACCGACGCGGCTCGAGACGCAGATGGGCTGCCTGGTCAACCAGGCGCAATACGACAAGGTGCTGCGCTACGTGGCCTGGGGCAAGGAGGACGGGGCCCGGCTGGTGTGCGGCGGCGTCCCTCCGGCCGACCCGGAACTGGCCCGCGGCTTGTTCATCGAGCCTGCGGTGTTTGCCGATGTGCAGCCCGGCATGCGCATCGCGCAGGAGGAGATCTTCGGCCCGGTGCTGTCGGTGTTCCGCTGGTCGGACGAGGCGGAGATGATGCGCGCCGTCAACGACGTCGAGTACGGCCTGACCGCAAGCATCTGGACCAAGGACTTGGCGGCTGCGCACCGGACCGCCGCCGCGGTCCAGGCAGGGTATGTGTGGGTCAACAGCACAAGCGCGCATTTCCTGGGCGCGCCGTTCGGCGGCTATAAGCAGTCCGGCTTGGGGCGCGAGGAGAGCATCGAAGAGATGCTGGACTGCACGCAGCTCAAGAACGTCAACGTGACGATCGGCTGACGGCGGTTCCCGTCAGACCGCCATCGTCACGCCGACCCGCCGCGACTGCAGGGTGCGGAGGAACACGAACACGCCCGCAAGCACCGGCAGTAGCGCCATGACACCCAGGATTTCCCGCGTTCCCCAGCCCTGCCGCAACATGAGGCCGACGAGCAGCGGACTGCAGACTTGGCCGAACCGGCCCATGCCCATTGCCCAGCCTACGCCTGTGGCGCGGATGGCGGTCGGGTAGGAGATCGCGGCAAGGGCAATCCCGCCCGAGGCGCCCAACAGCACCGTCAGGTCCAGCAGGGCCATGCAGATAGCGGATAGCGCAGCGGACGAGGCAACCAAGCCCATGACGGCCAGGATCACGGCGCCAAGCCCGAAGGCAGGCACCAGCACGAATGCCCCAAACCGTTCGACCAGCCGCCCGGCGCTCGCCATGCCTGCTACGCCGACGAAATTGTTCAGCCCGACCAGCAGGGCCGCCGTCGAGAGTGACAGGCCGCTCGATCTGAACAGCGTCGGGCTCAGCAGCACGATGATCGTCGTGGTGCCAAATGCCATGAACATGATCAGCCAAAGCAGCACGGTGCCGGTTCCACGGCCCTGGGTGAACAGCGTCCGCAGCCCGGCTCCCACGACCGTCTCGGCGTCCGCCGCCAGCCGGATGGCCTTGCCGGCCAGCGACCTGTCCAACTTCTGGACGATCGCCTTGGCGCGGGGTGAAGCAGGATCGCGCATGACAAGATAGCTGATCGACTCCGGCAGGAAGACCATCATCAGGAGGGCGACCACCAGGGGAAGGCCGCCGCCGATATAGAACACCGCCGGCCAGCCCAGCACAGGGATGACGGTCGCATTCAGCAATCCGCCAACACTCGCCCCGAGCGGGTAGGCGGCCCAAAGCACACTGGCCAGCATGGCGCGCCTAAGCCGGGGTGCGTACTCGGCGCAGAGCGTGATGAAGCAAGGCGTGGCGCCACCCAGCCCGAGGCCGCCGAGGAAGCGGATCACTAGCAGCTGCGGGAAGTTCTGTGCCAGGGCGGTCAACAACGTGAAGGCCGACAGCATCAGCACCGAGACGACCAGCATGCGCTTGCGTCCGAACCGGTCGCCGAGGTTGCCGAACGTCAAGGCTCCGATCGTGGCGCCCAGTAGCCCGGCGGAGAAGGCGGGGGTGAACGAGCCCATCGCCATGCCGAACTGTTGCGCGATGAGCGGGCCGGCGACGCCGATCGACTGGCTATCCGCCCCGTCCAGCAGCGCCGCCAGCGCGCACAGCACGAACACCAACCATTGCACGCCGCCCATGGGCCGCTCGTCGATCAACCTAGTAACGTTGATGTCTCGAGATTGCCCCATGCCGTTCACTCCCAATCGTCTTCTTGTTATATCGCTCTAAAACAGCCGGCACAGGCCATCGCCAGAGTTAAGCCAAGCGACGCTGCGCCGCCTGGCTCTTCCACAAATCCCACGGCCGTTGCGCCTGGCCCTCGACCCGGTCAACGCAAGCGCGACCCTCCGCCTCCGTCAGATAGGTGATTTCCCCGAGATGGCTCGCTTCGAGCTGATAGCGGGCGTTCAGCTCGGCATACACAGCGCGATAGACCGCGAGCTGGATGGAGTTGGCCACCACGGTCGAACCATGCCCACGCATCAGCACGATTTCAGCCGACGCGAACTTCTCCGCCAAAGCACGCCCAAGGGCGTTGTCGCTGATCAGCAGGTCGGTCCCGTCGCCACCGACGTCGCGGATCTCGAACACCGGCGCGTTCTGGCCGATGAACCCAGCCATGTGGAACAAGGCCCGCAGCTTGGCGCCCTTAACGACGCTCAGCGGCACGATCGATGCGAATGGCTGTGCACGACCGAAACCACGTCCGGGCGGCTGCGGTAAAGCTCACTATGGATGAAGCGCTCGAGGTAAACCTTGCGGCCGTTGGCGTTCAGGTCGTATTCGATGATGTCGGCGGCCGTAACGGAACCGGGCGCCATGTTACGCGCGAGCAGGAAACGGTCAGGCCGCTTGTCATGCCGCACGCTCACATGGCCGAAGGCATCGACCACGCCCTGATCGAACAGGATGTGGTTGGCGCTCACCAGGTCTTGGATAAGCGCCGGGTCGGCTGCCTCGGCAGTTTGGCCGTGGTCGGCGACGGCGGAGGCCATAGGCTGGCCGTGCATGTCGGGCGGTGTCGGGCACATGGCATTGTCCTCCAGGGTTGCTGCGGCGGTACAGGTGGCGGCGGTTACACCATGATGATGCCTCCGTTGTTGTCTATTGTCGCACCCGTCATGAAGCTCGCACCGTCGGAGGCCATGAACAAGACGACCTCGGCATGCTCCTCGGGCTCGGCCAGGCGACCGACCGGGATCATGCTCGCGTGATAGTCCAGATATTCCTGGGTGCGGCCTTCCTGCAGCCGCGGGACTGCCGTCGGGCCCGGCGCCAGGGTGTTCACGAGTATGCCGTAGCAGGCATACTGCTTGGCGATGTGCCGCGTCAGGCCGAGGATGCCGGCCTTGGCCGCGGTGTATTCCGGGCCAAGCCCCGTCGCGACCGAGCGCGCCGCGTTGGAAGCGAAATTGATGATCCGCCCGCCGCCTTGCGCCATCATGTGCGGCAGGGCGTATTTGCAGAAGAGGAAGGTGCCTTTCAGGTTGGAGTCGATCACTAGGTCCCAGGTTTCCTCCGGCGTTTCATGGGCGAGGAGCGGGTCGCGGTAGGCGCCTGCGCAATTCACCAGCACATCGACGCGGCCGAACCGGGCGATGGTGTCCGCGACGGTCTTCTCGACCGCGGCTGCAAGCCGGTTATCGCAGCCGGCCGCGATGGCGATACCGCCGGCCTGCGTGATCTCTGCTGCCACGGCCTGGGCGCGGTCATCCAGTAGGTCGACGACCACGACGCGGGCGCCGTCGGCGGCGAACCGCTGGGCCACGCTACGGCCGATACCCCGTCCCGCGCCCGTCACGAGCACGACACGGTCGCGCGGTTGTCGGTGTCGTATCATCGTCACTCTCCAGAAAAAATCATTGCCGCTGCCCGCGGTCGGACAGCAAAGGAATGGATCGTCCATGCCGGGGCAAGCCGTCTACGGCAGGAACATCGTCGACAGCGCGGGCACTGCGGCGATCAGGACGATCACGCCGAGCAGCAGCCCAAGATAGGGCCATATCAACCGGAGGCCATCATTTGGATCGATGCCGCCGATGATACAGGCCGAGTAATAACCGATCCCGAAGGGCGGCATGTAGAGGCCCAGGCCCATCGCAAGAATGGCAAGGATGGCAAAATGCACGTCGTGCAATCCGAAGCTGCGGGCGATTGGGAACAGCAGTGGGCCGAACAGGGCGATGGCCGGCAGTCCCTCCAAGACGCTGCCGAACACCACGAAGACCAGGATAGCGACGCCTAGGAAGCCAAATCGTCCGCCGGGCATGTGGGTGAGAGCCTGGCTGAGCTGGTCGGAGAAGCCGGATTGCGTCAATGCCCACGCCATTGCATTGGCGGCGCCCAGGATGAGGAGCAGGGCCCCTGACAGCACGGCCGTATCCACTAGCATCGGCCCGAGCCTGCGCCAGGGAAACCGCCCGCCGGCAGCCAAACCCACGACGATCGTGTACGCGATTCCGACCGTTGAGACCTCGGTCGCAGTGGCCACGCCTCCGACCACCGCGAACCGGATGATGAAGGGCAGCATCAAGCCAGGCAGTGCCGCCAGGAAGGAACGTCCGATCAGCCGTATGCCCGGGCGCTGCCGCGATACCGTGCTGGCCGGGGTTCGCAGATACACCAGCCCGCAAAGCGCAATCGCGGCGATCAAGGCCGGTAGCAGCCCGGCAGTGAACAGGGCCGAGATCGACACCCCCACCGTCGTCGCGATGGCAATCAGCACCAGGCTGGGCGGGATCGTCTCCGACATCACGGCCGATGCGGCGAGCAGCGACACCATCTCGCCCCCGTTCTCACCCTGGCGGAGCATTTCGGGGAACAGCACCGGGGCGACGGCGGCCATGTCGGCCGTCTTTGCACCGGAAATGCCGGACACGACGTACATCGCGCCGAGCAGTGCGTAGGACAACCCGCCCCGGATGTGTCCGACCAGGGTCACGATGAAGCCCACCAGGGCCCTTGCCATGCCGGTCGCCTCCATCAGCTTGCCGAGGAACACGAAAAGCGGGATTGCTATCAGCAGAACATTCGACATCCCGCCATCCATGCGCTCCAGCATCACGCTGAGCGGCGTATCGGTGGTGAGCCCGAGGTAAGCGAAGGTGACCAGCCCGAAAGCAAAGGCGATCGGCAGGCCGATGAGCAGCGCGACCGGCAACAAGCCTACGAAGAAGATGAGCAGGTTCCAGTTCCCGAGATCGGCCAGCATGTCGCTCGCAAGCCAAAGCATGGCGGTAGCACCGGACACCAAGGCCAAAGCGACCATGACGTGCCCGAGCTTGTGCCCGGCAGTGAAGAGTTGGACGAGAGCGGTTTCCAGCAGCAGGAAGGCCCCGATGGGCAAAGCCGCGGCCCGCCACGCGTTTGACAGTCCGAGCCCAGGGCTGGTCATGAACGCCTCGCTCTGGGCATAGTCCACGCCGTAATACAGCACGATCGCAGTGAACAAGGCCGTCATCAGGCTTGTCGCTGCAGCCATGATGCCCTGGGCGGCAGGCCTTTCGACGTTGGTCAGCACACTCAGCTTGAGGTGCTGGCCTTGCTGCAAGGCAAGCGCGGCCCCGATGACCACCAGCCAGAGGAACAGCGCTCCCGCCAACTCGTCGGACCAGATTATCGGGCTGTGGAATACGTAGCGGGCGACGACGCTGCTGGCGAGAAGGCAGATTTCGGACGCGAGCAGGATTGCGGCAACGACACAGGCCAGGCTGACGACGATCCGGTGGGCACCCGCGAGCATCCTCATCGTGTCAGGCCAGCGGCCCTGCGTACCCTTCGAGCGCAGACCAGGCTTCCTCACCATAGGCCTTGTGCCAATTGGAATAGAAACCGGCTTTCGTCAGGACCGTGCGGAAGGACTCGACGGAAACCATCTTGTTGATCGACAGATTGGTCTTGGACAGGCGGTCCAGAACGCCCTCGTTTAACTGGACGACATCCGTCCGCATGAGCTTGGCCGCATCGTTGAGGTGCTGGCTGACGACCGGTTGCAAATCTGCCGGTATCCGGTTCCAGGAGCGTTGGTTTGCCAGCATCCAGAACCCGTCCCACATGTGGTTCGTCAAGGAGCAGTATCTCTGCACTTCGTAGAATTTATAGAGGTCGATGATCGGCAGCGGGTTTTCTTCTCCGTCCGCCAGCTTCGTCTGTAGCGAGGTGTAGAGCTCCGCGATACCAAGGCCGGTCGGGGATGCACCGAGGGCGGTGAACATGGAGGTGTAGAGCGGCGCCAGCGGCACCCGCAGCTTGATGCCCTGAAGGTCGGATGCCTGCGTGACAGGACGCGAACTGTTGGTGATCTGGCGGAAGCCATTATCCCACATCGAGTCCAGGGCCATGATGGTCTGGGTCTTCGCGATCTCCCGCCGGACGAGCGCGCCGAGCTTGCCGTCCATCGCCGCCCAAACCTGGTCGTATGTGGAGAAGGCGAAGCCCATGCTGCTGATGCCGGCCACCGGCACCAGCGCCGAGAGCCCGGCGGCGGCTGCAGGGAACAGGTCGACGGCGCCGCTGCGGATCTGGTTGAGCATTTCCTGCGCAGTGCCCAACTGGCTGTTCGGAAATACCCGCAGGTCAACGCGGCCATTCGTTTCGGTCCGGATGGCATCGGCTGCCTGCCGGCTGCGGATCGTGCCTGGATGGGTGTCGACCAAGTCGAGGGCCAGCTTCAGGATCACAGGTGCGGCCGTGGCAGGAAGAGCCGGGATGGCCAGCGCCGGTAATGCGGCAGCGCCGGCAAGTACTGTCCTACGGGTCAGCATGAGGTTGTGTCTCCCTCCCCCCAACTTGTTATGGCCGCTTGTGCGGAGTAGGGCGGTTAAGCTCTTGCGCCATCCGCTGCCCGGGTAAGCCGGCCGCCGTGTTCAGCCGGTGCCACGTGCAGGTAAGGTCACGTCGTCGTTGAGGTTGGCCGCAGCGCGCAGTCGGGCGCGGTACGTGTCGAACGTCAGACCTAATAGGCCGAAGCGCACCAGGTACCCCAGCAGGAAGGTGTTGGCGCCCATGCGGTAGAGTTCGCCGACTTCCCCTTGGACTAGCGCCTCGCGCTCGTCCGGCGTCAATGCCAGATTTGCGGTCGCGGCGCGGGGATCGGCACGCATGGCTTCACGGAACGCCGGGTCGCGCAGCGTCTGGCGGCAGAGATGGTTCACCGCGTAGGTGGTCACAGGACCGCTTCCTCCCAAACGGCGTAGGAATGGCCGAATTGCGGTTGGGCGGCGATCCAGTCTGCGGGCCGCAGGCTGCTCGCGCCCGCCATGGCGATCCAGTTCAGCAGCTCGCCCGCCACGTTGCCTGCCTGGAACATCCGGGCTTCGGTCGCTTCGTCCAGCAGACTAAGCACGGTGCCGTCACGGAAACATCCATGCACGTGTTCGGACCAGGCCGGGTCAGGAACGCCGTTGTTGCGCCCTGGCGCGACACGCGGGCCCAGCACCTCGAGCGAGAAGCTGCCACTGCCGATGACGGCAACCCGGCGGGCAGCCGGGAACGTGTCGATGGCTTGGCGCACCTGGCGGCCGAATGCATAGGCACGACGGGCGGATATGAGCGGCGGCACATGGCCATTGATGAAAATCGGTACGACGGGGATGTCATACTCGGGCGTCAGGAAATGCAGTGGCATCATCACGGAATGATCGACGTCGAACGCTTCGCTGACCGCAAGATCGAAATCGGCGAGGATGGATGATGCGCGGATGTGGCGCGCCAAGGCGGGATCAGAGGGAACGGATTGGATGTCGAGGGCGGGGGGCTCGTCGTTGGGGCCGCGAAAGCTGTCAACGACGCCGATGGCGATGGACGGCAGGCAATCGAAAAAGAACGTGTTGAGATGGTCGGTATCGAACATGACGATCACGTTCGGCCGTAATCGGCATAGAGCCTCGCGAGCCGTTGCGAACATGCGCGCCGTCTCGGACGATGCGCCCTCCCGCCTCACCATGTCGGCGAACATCGGGACGTGGGGGACGCCGAACGCGCCGACAAACGTCGCCATCAGACCAGTTCCTCCATTTTCTTCCTGCTATTGCGGGTAAGCTAGGCTAGTCTGCCTTTGCTTCTCCAATAGTTTTCACGTTCAGCAGCGGAGCGCTAAAAGCATGGCTACGCCCTGATGCCTCATTCTGTCCCGAGAAGCATGCAAGGCGATCGCAGGTGGTGTCCTGCCTTTAGAATGAACAATGATTAGGAAACTACGCAGCCGACCTCCCGGCGCACCAAGCAGTAGGTGGTCGCTGTCGCCGACAAGGTGCGCGCGGCCGCCCCCGCAAGGATGCTGTCGGCCGCGAAGCCGACCAGCAGGCGCTTGTAGCCGCCGCGTCCGACATCGTACGTGAGGCAGGCCTAGGGGCGCTCACCGCCCGCGCCGTTGCCGCCCGTGCAGGCACGGCCGTGGGCTCGGTCTATACGGCATTCCGGAGTTTAGAGGCCCTGCGGCTTGGGGTGAACAGGGCTACTATGGGTTTGCTGCGGGATGTGCTTGCGGCGGCGCTGGCAGATTCCGCCGAGCGGCCGCTCGAGGACCGGCTGCTCGGCTTAGCTGAAGCTTACATAGGTTTGCAGATGCCCACTCTGCCTTGTGGGCGGCGCTGTTCGAGCCACGCACCATGGCAGCCCCGCCCGCCCTGGCCGACCAGACCGCCAGACTGTTCGCCTTGCTGGAACACGTGCTGCGCAAAGGGGGGTGCGCCGCACCCGACGTCCCGGCCCTCGGCCGCGCGCTTTGGGCAGCCGTCCACGGCACGGTGTTCCTGGCTGGCCACGGCAGCCTCGGACCGGTGAGACGCGACGACGCCACGACGCTTGTCCACGCGTTGCTCAAGGCTGTCGTGGGCGGCATCCGGCGACAGCCTCAGACGGCGCAGGTCGCCACCAACTAATTACGACAGCAGGCGCGGCGACCGCGATCTCCTATTCGATTGAACCGGTTCGAGGTCCGCGCCATGACGTGGCCTTGCGCTTCAGCAGCAAGACTTCAACGCAGCGCGACCTTGTTGCATGGTATCCCTGCGGTGGGGGCCGCCTACCGCAGGGATACGGCTTCGCGCTCTCGTTAACATCAGGACCGGCGACAGCCGCTTCAAAGTGCGTCGTGTAGTAGCGATGGTATCCCACTTGCCGTTCGGGTAGTGGTCAGCCGAGTACGTCGTTCTATCAACAAGGGGAACGAGGGCGGCGGCGCGTTCGCATCCGGAGCATACGCCAGAGAGGTCAGCACTACGTCATGGCAACGCTCGGGCTCACGCGCGGCCAACGCACTGGCCACGACACTGCCCCAGTCGTGGCCAACCCAGATCGCAGACTTACCGCCAAGGTGGGTATGGAGCTCCGCCATGTCTGCCACGACGGCCTGGTTGGCGTAGGCATCGTTGTCTGCGGGCGCGGACGAGCCGCCATAGCCGCGCAGATAGCGCGCGACGCAGTGCCAGTCGTCGGCAACGAACGCGTCTACAGCGCGGATAGGATCGATCGGCCGGGCTTGCTCGCGTCAGGCGCCGAACGCGGACAGGCCCGTCTGTGCGCGACCGAGGATCAGCGCATGCACATCATGCGTGCCCTCGTAAGTGTTCACCGCCTCGAGGTTCATCACATGCCGGATCACGTGATACTCGTCCGCGATCCCGTTCCCGCCATGTATGTCCCGCGCGACCCGCGCGATGTCCAACGCCTTGCCGCAGCTATTACGCTTGCACAGGCTGATCATCTCCGGCGCCGCACGGTGCTCCTCCATCAGCCGGCCCAGTCGCAACACGGATTGAAGTCCGACGGTGATCTCCGTCTGCATGTCCGCCAGCTTCTTCTGGATCAACTGCGTCGCCGCCAGCGGCCGGCCGAACATCATCCGCTGCATCGCGTAGTCCCGCGCCGCGTGCCAGCAGAACTCGGCCGCCCCCAGCGCCCCCCAAGAGATGCCGTAACGCGCGTTGTTGAGGCAGGAGAATGGTCCACGCAGTCCCTTAACGCCGGGCAGCATGTTCTCGGCCGAAACAAATACTTCGTCCATCATGATCATGCCGGTCTTGGACGCGCGCAGGCTCATTTTGCCCTCGATCACCGGTGCCGTCAGGCCCTTCATCCCCTTCTCGAGGATGAAGCCGCGGATCGTGCCGCTGTCGTCCTTCGCCCACACCACGAAGACGTCGGCCAGCGGCGAGTTGGTGATCCAGGTCTTGGACCCGCTCACCAGGTAGCCGCCGTCCACGCTCTTGGCCCGCGTCCGCATGCTGCCCGGGTCGGACCCGGCGTCCGGCTCCGTCAGCCCGAAGCAGCCGACGAGTCGCCGCTCTGCAGCTTGGGCAGGAATTTCTGCCGCTGGTTCTCCGAGCCGAAGGCCCAGATCGGATACATCACCAGCGAGGACTGCACGGAGAAGGCCGAGCGGTAGCCGCTATCCACCCGTTCCACCTCGCGGGCGATCAGCCCATACGCCACATAGCCCACGCCGGCGCAGCCATAGCCCTCGAGCGTGGCGCCGAGAAAGCCCATCTCGCCCATCTCTTTCATGATCTCGCGGTCGAACCGCTCATTGCGGGCAGCGAGCAGCACGCGGGGGAACAGCTTGTCTTGGCAGTAGGCGCGCGCGGCATCCCGGACGGCACGCTCATCCTCGGTGAGTTGGTCGTCCAGCAGCAAGGCGTCATCCCAGGAGAAGGGGCCCATCGGGCGGTTCTGCGGCGCCCCTCCGGGCGGCACGTCCTGCTGTGGCTTGGCCTCGGCTGCCTCGGGCATATCGATGGGCGAAACGACGTTCAGGCCGGCTTGTCCTTAGTTTGATTTGACGTTGTCGGGGGCGCGGGTGCTTCTGGCACATGGGGCCTTACGTCACTGCCGGAACCCTGCTGCGGGACGGCCGCTCGCGAGATTGCTCCAGCTAGGGTCTGTCCCCATTGCGTAGGTCACGGCCGTTCTGATTCACTGTCGTT
>CAXSEG010000045.1:1955-19229 GCA_964235545.1 uncultured Acetobacteraceae bacterium | reverse complement strand
GGGCCTGCGGCCCGGCCCAAAGATGGGCCTGCGACGCGGGCGAGGGACCGGCCCCGCTGAGGATCATCGCCGGGCGCTGGCGGGGCCGTGTCCTGCGCGCGCCGCCGGGGGTGGCGACGCGGCCGACGGCGGAGCGGCTGCGGCAGGCCCTGTTCGACATGCTGCTGCACGCGCCCTGGGGCGGCAGGCTGGACGGTCTGGCGGTGCTGGACGGCTTCGCCGGCACCGGTGCGCTGGGGCTCGAGGCACTGTCCCGCGGCGCCGGCCAGGCGGTGTTCATGGAGCGGGACCGGGCCGCGCTGGACGCGCTGCGGACCAATGTCGCCGCGTGCGATGGCGCCTTGGCCCGGGTGATCGCAGGGGATGTGCTGCGGCCGCCGCCGGGCCGCCCGTGCGGGCTCGTGTTCCTGGACCCGCCTTATGGCGACGACCTGCTGCCGCGCGCGCTCGACGCGCTGCGCCGGGCCGGCTGGGTGGGGCCGGGTGCGCTGCTGGTGGCGGAGGCGGCGCGCGACGAGGTGCCGGCGCTGGGCGAACTCCTGGCCGAGCGGACCCATGGGGCGGGGCGGATCACCATCTGGCGAGCGTTAGCGGCCGATTAATCTCTAGCCGCCATGCTCGTGGCCATGCTCGATCCCGACCTTCTGCTCCAAGCCATCGCCCACGCCCGGGCCGGCCGCCACGCCCAGGCGGAGAGCCTGCTGCACGCGGCGCTGGAGGCCGAGCCGGACGATGCTTACGCCTTGTTCCTGCTCGGCGAATGCGCGCTGGCAACGGGGCGCCCGGCCGAGGCGGTTGGCTTGCTGGCCCGCGCGCTGGCGGAGCGGCCGGCTCACCGGGACAGCCGGCTCGCCCTGGCCCGCGCGCACCTCGCTGCATGTGACCCAGCGGCTGCGCTGGACACGCTGGAGCCGCTGGCGGGCGATAGTGGTCTCGCCGCGGCGCAGTGCCTGCGCGGCACGGCGCTGAACGCGCTGGGTCGGCCGACGGAGGCGGTAGCCGCCTTCACCCACGCCCTCGCCGCGCGTCCCGCGGATGCGGAGGCGCAGCTGAATTGCGGCAACGCCCTCGCCGATTTGGACGACCTGGACGGTGCGGAGCAGCACGTCCGGCGCGCTATCGCGTGTGACCCGCAGATGCCGGAGGCGCATGCCAGCCTGGGCCATCTGCTCGCCAGCCAAGGGCGGCTGCCCGAAGCCATCGCCGCCAACGCCCAGGCGATCGCGTTGCGCCCAGATTTCGCAGTGGCGCATTGGAACCAGGGCGTCGCCCACCTGCTGGCGGGCGACATGAAGGCCGGCTGGCAGGAATACGAGTGGCGCAAGCAGCGCTTCCCTGGGAGTTTCTCGTGCCCGCCCGGCCCCGCATGGGATGGCGGCGCGATCGAGGGCCGCACGATCCTGGTGATCGCCGAGCAAGGCTTCGGTGACGCGATCCAGTTTGCCCGCTATTTGCCGCTGCTGGTCCGGCGTGGTGCCCGGGTGGTGGTGCAATGCGCCGCACCGATGGTGCCGTTGCTCGCGGCGATCCCGGATGTCGAAGCCGTGCCCCGCGGGCCCCGGCCGGAGCATGATTGCTGGATCGACCAAATGAGCCTGCCGCTGCTGTTCGGCACGGCGCTGGCCACGGTGCCGTCGCCAGCCGGCTATCTGGCGCCGGACCCGGCGCGCGCGGCGCGGTGGGACGGGCGGCTGCAGCCCGGGTTGCGGGTCGGGCTGGTCTGGGCCGGTAATCCGCTGCACTCCAACGACCGGCGCCGGTCGTTGTCCGTGGCGGCGCTTGCCCCCGTGGTCACCACCGGGCGCAACGCCCTGGTGAGCCTTCAGGTCGGCCCCCGGGCGCGGGAGATGGCCAAGCTGTTTGGCGTAACCGACTACTCCGGCCGCCTGACGGATTGGGCGGAGACAGCCGCCCTGCTCAGCGTCATGGACCTGGTCATCGCGGTGGACACGGCGGTCGCGCACCTGGCTGGCGCGCTCGGCATCCCCGTCTGGCTGATGCTGCCCCACGCGCCCGACTGGCGCTGGATGCTCGGCCGGGACGATTCGCCCTGGTACGCCGGCATGCGGCTGTTCCGGCAGGAGCGCCCCGGGGATTGGGCGGGGGTGGTGAACCGGGTCTCGGCCGCGCTCGCCGGGATCGTCCAGCCAACCTACAGCATGGCCATGCCGCCGTTGACGTGGAGCGTCGCCCCCGTCACCCACCCGGCCTCCGCCGATGCGAGGTAGAGCACGGCTGCCGCTACGTCGTCCGGCTGGCCCATGCGGCCGAGCGGGATCGCGGATGTCAGCTTGGCCTTTTGCTCGTCCGTCAGTTTGTCCGTCATGGATGTCTCGATGAAGCCGGGTGCGACGATGTTGACGGTGATGCCGCGCGCGCCGACCTCCTGCGCCATCGCCTTGGTCATGCCCACCAGCCCGGCCTTGGCGGCGGCGTAGTTGGCCTGCCCGGCATTGCCCGTACTGCCGACGATGCTGGCGATCCCGATGATCCGCCCGGCCCGGCGCCGCAGCATCCCCCGCATCGCCGCCCGTGCCAGCCGGAACGGCGCCGTCAGGTCGACGTCCAGTACGGCCTGCCAGTCCTCGTCCTTCATCCGCATGGCTAGCATGTCGCGGGTAAATCCAGCGTTGTTCACCAGGATTTCGACCGGCCCTGCCGCCTTCTCGGCCGACGCGATCAGCGCATCCGGCGCACCGGCATCCCGCAGGTCCGCCGCGCAGGCATGCGCACGCTCGCCGAGTTCGCCCGCGAGCGCCTCGAGCGCGTCCGTGCGGGTGCCGGACAGGGCGACGGTGGCCCCCTGGGCATGCAGCGTGCGCGCGATGGCAGCACCGATGCCGCCGCTGGCGCCGGTGACGAGTGCGGTCTTGCCGTCGAGGCGGAACATTGGATGGTTCTCCGAACAGGAGGTTGCGCCTAGACGTGGCGGCACGCCATGTCCAGCCGGACGCAGCGTCGGTCGTCCGGCTTTGTCGTGACGCACTCAGGCAGTGTGTCCACGTTTAGTGGACGCAGTCCGGGAATAAGCAACGGACGTATCGACAGACACATTGAAGGAGATCCGCGTTGGCGTGCGGGAGCTTCGAGGTAATCTTACGCACTACCTCCGCAGTGCGAGTGAGGGTTCTGCAATACTCGTGACATCGCATGACGCGGTCATCGCCGAGATCCACCAGCCGCGGGCTGAGCGTCTGCGCCCTCGGCAACCGGGTGCGCTCAAAGGTAAGATCTGGATAGCCGATGACTTCGACGAGCTGCCCGAGGACGTATCGCCAGCGATGGAGAGTTGAGGCTTCCCCTCGATACCCACACGCTGCTTTGGTGGTTGTCAGACGATCGCCGGCTCGGCAGCTACACTCGGGCGGCGATTTCCGATCCGGCCAACACTGTCTTGGTCAGTGTGGTTTCGCTGTGGAAAGTGGTCATAAAACGACGGGTCGGCAAGCTCAGGGCTGAGATCGCTGACCTCGAAAGTGCCCTGGCGAGAGATCGGTTTGCGCGGTTGGGGATATTAGCCAACCATCTAGCCGCTGTTCTCGACTCTGCCGTCGAGCTACCGTGATCCGTTCGATCACCTGCTCCTTGTGCAAGCCCTCTGCGAGAAAGCGATTTTTGTCTCGGAGGATCAATCGGTTGCCAACTACGGCGTTGAACTGCTCCGCTGTAGCACGACCGAAAACGGCTGAGGTTCATTCGCAGCCCGCCGAACGGTCCGCCCCGGCCTTCAGCACCACCAGCCCGGTCGGGGACTGGCCTTTCAGGCGCGTCGGCCGCGCCACCACGGCGCACTCGGCAACGTTCGCCCGGGAACCAGCGCCCGAATGGGCCTCACCCGGCGTCGAAGGCGCAGTCCGGCTGGCGCGTCCAGGTTATCCCGGCGGGCACGCGCATCCAGGCGCCTTGGGATCGGCCATCCAGGCCGCTTAGTCGGCGTCGTAGCTGGATGCCACTACTCGCTCTTGTATTGCACAGTCCGTTCCTCGCGGCGGAGCTCGGCCGTCTGCTCCGCCGGGGTGCGGTAATCCGCTTCATACACCAGATCGAAGGCTGGCTCTGGAAGGGGGCCGGTGGGCCGCGGCCGGTTCATCACGGCCTCGATCTGTGCCGCGAACACCTCGTCCACCCGGACAACCACCAGATGCTGCCCGCGGGTCAGCCCCGCGGCGATCACGTGAGCCTTGCGATTGGTCACGCCGACCTTCGTCACCGCGCCCAGCACGGCCCCGATCACGGCACCGATGCCGGCGAAGGTAAGCGTCGGCACTACCCAGCCGGTCTGTATTAGCGGGTCGATATAGGGAATGGTGATCGCCCCGACCCCCGCCAGCACGCCGATGCCGCCGCCGATCACCGCCCCTAGTGTCGCACCCGTGCCAGCCGGGTTCTGCGCGGCATCCTCGGCCACCTCGCTGGGCAGGCGCGGATCGGACTCGCTCTCGATCACGCTGATATCGGACGCGGCCACGCCCTCCGCCGTTAGATCCGCGACGACCAGCACCGCTTCGCCATACGTCCGGTAGAAATGATCGATCGTCCGCAACGCCATCGTGTTGCAAGCCCCCGCGATTTGTCGCCGGCCACCCGACGATCTAAACCCAATCTATACCCAAGCATCCTAGGGAGTTCCCCGTGCCCGTCCACAACCGGATCGCCGATTTCGCCGCGGACATGACGGATTGGCGCCGTGACATACATATGCACCCGGAACTTGCCTTCGAGGAGCACCGAACCAGCGACCTGGTGGCCGAGAAACTCGAATCATGGGGCGTCGAGGTCACCCGCGGCATCGCCGGCACCGGCCTGGTGGGTACCTTGCGCAACGGCACCTCGCCCCGTGCCGTCGGCATCCGCGCGGACATGGATGCGCTGCCGATGCCGGAGGCCAACGAGTTCGCCCACCGCTCGCAGAATCCGGGAGTGATGCATGCCTGCGGGCATGACGGCCACACCACCATGCTGCTCGGCGCCGCCCGCTACCTCGCCGAGACCCGCAATTTCGACGGCACCGTGCACTTCATCTTCCAGCCGGCGGAGGAGAATGGCGGCGGTGGCGAGGTGATGGTGAAGGAGGGCCTCTTCGACCGCTTCCCCTGCGACATGGTGTTCGGTGCGCACAACGATTTCAGCATCCCCGTCGGCCAAATGACCGCGGTGCCGGGTGCGGTCTGCGCCAACACCGACGATTTCCAGATCCGTGTGAAGGGGCGCGGCGGCCACGCGGCCCGGCCGCAGCGCGCCATCGACCCCGTAGTGATCGCCGCCCAGATCGTGCTCGGCCTGCAGAGCCTGGTGGCGCGCCGGATCGACCCGCTGGACAGCGCCGTGCTGTCCACGTGCATGATCCACGGCGGCACCGCCATCAACGTGATCCCCGACGCCGTGGAGCTGGGCGGCACGCTGCGCACGCTCAAGCAGGAGACGCGGGACCGCATGGAGCAGCTGATGCGGGAGTTGGTGAGCGGCATCGCGAGCGCGAACGGGGCGGAGGCGGAGTTCGTGTTAGACCGCGGCTACCCCTCCGTGGTGAACGATCCGGTGGCGGTAGAGCGGGCGGCCCGGGCTGGCGCCAAGCTGCTGGGCGAGGACAAGGTCATCCACCACAAGCTGCCCGGCATGGGCGGCGAGGATTTCGCCTACATGGCGCAAAAGGTGCCGGGTTGCTTCGTGCGCCTCGGCCAGGCCGCGGGCGAGAAGGGCAGCCAGCCGGTCCACACCGTAAGATACGATTTCAACGATGACATCCTGCCGATTGGGGCCTCGCTCTGGGCCACGCTGGTGGAACAGGAGATGCCGCGCTCATGACCAAGACACCGATTGCGATCGGCACCAACCAGACGGGTATGCGCACCGAGCGGGACTCGATGGGCACGATCGAGGTGCCGGCGGAGCATTACTGGGGCGCGCAGACGCAGCGCAGCCTGCAGCATTTCTCCATCGGCAACGACATCATGCCGATCGGCATCCCGCACGCCTACGGCTACGTGAAGAAGGCGGCCGCGCTGGTGAACCAGGCGGCGGGCCGCCTGCCTGCCGGGCGTGCCGAGGCGATCTGTGCCGCGGCCGACGAGGTGATCGCGGGCAAGCTGGACGCCGAGTTCCCGCTGTATGTCTGGCAGACGGGCAGCGGCACGCAGTCCAACATGAACGCCAACGAGGTGATGGCTAACCGCGCCACCCAGCTGCTCGGGCTGGCATTCGGTGAGAAGGGCCGCGTGCATCCGAACGACGACCTGAACATGGGGCAGTCGTCCAACGACACCTTCCCGACGGCGATGCACGTGGCGGCGATCATCGAGCTGGAGCGGCAGCTGCTGCCCTCCCTGCGCGCGCTGCATGCGGCGATCGCGGCCAAGAGCCATGCCTGGGCGGATATCGTGAAGATCGGCCGCACGCATCTGCAGGACGCCGTGCCGCTGACCGTCGGGCAGGAATGGGGCGGGTGGGCGGCGCAGCTCGCCTTCGCCATCGCCGGCGTGGAGCATTCCCGCGCCGCGCTGTACGAGCTGGCCGCGGGCGGCACAGCCGTGGGCACGGGGCTGAACGCGCCGAAGGGCTTCGCCGAGGCGATCGCCGCCAAGCTGGCCGAGCTGACCGGCTACACGTTCGTGACCGCGCCCAACAAGTTCATGGCGCTGGGCGGGCTGGACGCGATGGTCGCCGCCATGGCCGCCCTGCGTGGTGTGGCCGTCGTGTTGCTGAAGGTCGCCAACGACGTGCGCTGGCTGGGGTCGGGCCCGCGCTGCGGCCTGGGCGAGCTGATCCTGCCGGAGAACGAGCCGGGCAGTTCCATCATGCCGGGCAAGGTGAACCCGACCCAGTGCGAGGCGATGGTGATGATCTGCACCCAGGTGATCGGCGAGGACGCCGCGGTGGCCTTCGCCGGTGCGCAGGGCCAGCTGCAGCTGAACGTGATGCGCCCGATCGTGATCAACAACTTCCTGCACAGCGCCCGCATCCTGGCGGACGGCGCGGGCACGTTCCGGCGCTACACGATCGAGGGCACCGAGCTGAACCGCGCCCGCATCGACGAGCTGCTAGACCGTTCGCTGATGCTGGTGACGGCGCTGGCGCCGACGGTCGGCTACGACAAGGCGGCGCAGATCGCGCACGAGGCGCACGTGAAGGGCACGACCCTGCGCGAGGCCGCGTTGGCGTCGGGCGCCATCGATGCCGAGACATTCGACCGCGTCGTGGATGCACGCAGCATGGTGTGAGCTGGCGCCGGATCAGCCTTATTCCCTTTCCCCGCTGGGAGGGGGCTGTTGCGGGAGCTTGGGATGCCTAGAACGCCTTGGATCTTAGGCGCTCGGACGGTCCTCAGCCCGCCCTTCGCTGCCTTTCCACAGGCTGAAGGAACCCGTGGAACCTCCGGCTGCTACGTCCTCGCCCGTGAAGGACGGAAGTGGATACCGGCACAGCTTCGACGCTCAGTTGTGGCGACTGGTGACGAGGGGCTCGGCCGCAACCTTGGTCGTCCACGTCAACAGAACTGTGTCACCCGCGACCGCTCCAGACTGGGACAGCCAGCCATGCAGGAAATGCTCCCAGGCACTGACCTCTATCGTCCCGAGTGGGTCCGTTGGCTCCTGCGCCGTGGTCGCGGTCTGGCCGACCCAAAGCTTGAGCATTGGCTCATCATCGTCGGCATCGGCTTTGCGCAACACCTGCAATTCCTCCGCAGCCTGTATCTCGGCGGGGGCGGTCGCTAGATCAAACAGCTTGACGAGCGTGTAGTGTTGCATGCGTGTTCTTCCCAGAAACGGTCCGCCGAGCTTACTAGGCCATATCTCAGATCTGGTAAGGTGGAGGGATCAGTTGAAGGAACAGTTAACTGGCGGCTGGTGGCGACAGTGCGGCGAGTGACTTGACGTCCGGACCGCGACCGGTCCGGGTGTGGCGGGGAGTGTGAAACTGTAATTAGGTAGTCACGACTATGTGAGCAAGACCAAAGTGGCTGGGATCGTCTCTTTTTATGTCGTTTTAACGGCGGATCACGTCTTTCACGCCTCGGGCTCAATGGGTTGGGCCCTGCCGCCCGAAAGTGGCAGCGCAAAAGTTGGTTTTTGCTTAAAAGCACCGTTGAGAACGCCGGCCTAAAACTAGCCGTGCTGCAGTCCCTTCTGAATGCCGGCGCGCCTACCCCGCGCTTGGGGAGAATTCCGTCGGCTTGAGCATCCGGTTCTCCTGCGAGACCAGCAGCCCCGCTTCCTCGGACCGGCGCAGGTAGTCGCCCCAGGCCGGGTCGGCGGCCATGGTGGCGCGGCGCGTCTCGCGGTCGGCCTGGCTCTCATACGCCCAGAGGTGGACCACCTGGTTGAGCGGCCCCTCGGCCACTGTGTACCAGCCGAGGCAGCGGCCGAGATACTTTTGCTGCAGGTCCCAGGCGTGATCCTGGTACAGCTTGACGAAGGCCGCGAGCTTGCCAGGCCGGGTCGTGTAGATGCGCAGGTCGACGATCATGGTGCATGTCCCCCTCCAGTCCTGCATACGGGGCGATTGCCGACGCAGCCTGATCTTTGTTATCGAGCGGGGGATGAACGTCAAACAGCCGCAGCGATCCGGAGCGACCCGGCGCGATCTCATCGCCGCGGTGCTGGCCGGCATGGGCCTGCGCCCCGCCATTGCCGCCGGCCTGCCGCCGCCGCCGTTGCCCATGCTGGCCCAGCGCCCCGCGCTGCTGCCGAACATATCCATGCCGCCGCCCGCAGCGGCACCGGCGGTGCCGGACATGCCGATTCCTGCCGGACCGCCGGGGCTCGGCGCCATCGCGGCCAGCCATGGCCGGGCGTTCGGTGCCGCCGTACAGTCCCAGCGCTTCGTGGAGGACCCGTCCTACGGTCCGCTCGTCGCCCTGGAATGCGGCCTGCTGATGCCGGACTATGAAACCAAGATGGTCTTCATGCAGCCCAAGGAGAACGTGTTCGACTTCTCCGCCATCGACCGGCTGCTCGCCTGGGCCCACGCCCACGGCAAACCGGTTCGCGGTCACGGGTTGGTCTGGCACCAGGGCCTGCCGGACTGGGCCGCCGCCGTGATCGCGCAGGGGCCGGAGCAGGCGCGCGCCTTGATGGCCAACCATATCGGCCGTGTGCTGGCCCACACCCAGGGCTCCATCCGCGAGTGGGACGTGGTGAACGAGGTCGTGGCCGACCCGCCGGGCAGCGACGTGCCGCAGACCACGCCGGGCGAGCTGCGCGACACGCCGCTGCTGCGCGTGCTCGGCCCCGACTACATCCCGCTGGCGCTGCGCATGGCTCGCGAGCGGGACCGCTCGGTGCGCGTGGCAATCAACGAGTATGGGCTGGAGGAGGCCGCCCCCCACCATTACGAGAAGCGGCGGCGGTTCCTGAACCTGGTCCGCTCGCTGCGGAAGCAGGACGTGCCGCTGGATGCGGTGGGGCTGCAAGGCCACCTGCAGATGGTGCAGCCCTTCGCCGGCCCGCCCTTCACCGAGTTCTGCCGGCTGCTGCGGGCCGAGGGGGTGGAGCTGGTGGTGACCGAGATGGACATCCGCGAGCACTGGCGCATCCCGGACGGCTACCCGGCGCGCGACCGCCTGGTGGCCGACCGCATCCGCGCCTTCATGGACGCGGCCCTTGCCGGCGGTGTGACCAGCTTCGTGACCTGGGGGCTGGAGGACAAGTATTCCTGGCTGGCCAGCGAGGTGCACGTGAAGCGGCAGGACGGGCTGGAGCATCGCGGCTTGCCGCTGGACGACGACGGGCACCGCAAACCCTACTGGCTGGCGATGGCGGACGCGTTCCGCCGCGTGTGACGCGCTCTGCCCGCCCTGCTATCCTCCCGTAACCGAGGGAGCAGCCCTATGCCTGAAATCAACCACCAGATCCTTCTCGCCAGCCGGCCGCAGGCTGCCGCCAGCACCGCGAATTTCCGCCTGGTGGAGTCGCCGCTCGCCCCGCTGACGGAGGGGCAGGTCCGGGTGCGAAACCACTTCCTCTCGCTTGATCCCTACATGCGCGGCCGCATGAACGACACTAAGTCCTACACCGCGCCACAGCCGTTGGGCGAGGTGATGGGCGGCGGCACGGTGGGCGAGGTGGTGGAGAGCCGCAACCCGCAATGGCAGCCGGGCGACAGGGTCGTGGCCCAGCTCGGCTGGCAGGAGTACGGCACCACCGATGGCGCCGGCATGCGGAAGGTGGACACCACACGCGTGCCGCTCCCGGCCTATCTCGGTCCCGTCGGCATGCCCGGCGTCACCGGCTGGTACGGCCTAAACCGCATCTGCCAGCCCAAGCCCGGCGAGACCCTGGTCGTCAGCGCAGCCAGCGGCGCCGTCGGCAGCGTGGTCGGCCAGCTCGCCAAGCGCCAGGGCTGCCGCGTGATCGGCATCGCCGGGGGCGCGGACCAGTGCCGCTTCGTGGTGGAGGAGCTCGGCTGCGACGCCTGCCTCGACTATAAGGCAGCGGGGCTGGAGGCGGCGCTGGCAGCGGCGGCGCCCGGCGGCGTGGACTGCTATTTCGACAATGTCGGCGGCACGGTGCTGGACGCGACGATGCTGCACATGAACGCGTTCGGCCGCATCGCCGTCTGCGGCGCCATCTCCGGCTATGACGGGGCGGCGCTGGTCATGGCTCATCCGCGGCTGATCCTGACTGCCCGGCTGAAGCTCGAGGGATTCATCGTGTCCGAGCACACGCAGGATTGGCCGCATGCGTTGCGGGAACTGGGCGATCTGGTCGGCGCCGGGCAACTGAGATACCGCGAGACGGTGGCCGAAGGGCTGGCCAGCGCGCCGGAGGCTTTCCTGGGCCTGCTGAAGGGGCGCAATTTCGGCAAGCAACTCGTCAAGCTGATCTAAGTCGTGTCCGCGGAGACCTGGCCGGCCCAGCTCGTCGTGGACCGCGGGGCGGTCGTCGCCAACTGGCAGGCGCTGCGCCGCGGCCCGACCGCGGCCGTGGTGAAGGCCGACGCCTACGGCCTGGGGGCGCGCGATATCGCTCCCGCGCTGTATGCCGCCGGCTGCCGCCACTTCTTCACCGCCCACCCGGCGGAGGCGCTGGCGATCCGCGGCCAGGTGCGCGGCGCGATGCTGGCGGTGCTGAACGGGTTGTGGCCCGGGCTGGAGCGGGAGTTCGCCGCCAACGACCTGACACCCGTGCTCAACTCGCTGGACGACATCGACCGCTGGGGAACCCATGCGCGTGCGGTCGAGCGGGCGCTGCCGGCCATCCTCCAGGTCGATACCGGCATGAGCCGGCTGGGGCTGGACGCACGGGAGCTGGACGTGCTGGCGGCGGACCCCGGCCGGCTGCACGGCATCGACCTGCGCTACGTCATGACGCACCTGGTGTCGGCGGAGTGCCCGGCGGACCCGGTGAACCAGCGCCAGCTGCAACGTTTCGCCGCCGTTTGCGCCCGGTTGCCGAGCGCGCCGCGGTCGCTGGCCAACTCGTCCGGGCTGTTCCTGGGGCCGGCCTTCGCCTCGGACCTCGCGCGGCCCGGTGCCGCGCTCTACGGCATCAACCCGACGCCGGGCCAGCCCAACCCGCAACGCGCCGTGGTGCAACTGCGCGCCCGGGTGGTGCAGGTGCGCGACATCGCAGCGGGCGAGGCGGTCGGCTACAACGCCCAGTGGACGGCCGCGCGGCCAAGCCGCATCGCCACCGTCTCGGTGGGTTACGCCGACGGCTACCTGCGCTCCCTAACCAATCACGCGGTGGCGTTCTTTGACGGCCAGCCCGTCCCGCTGGTAGGTCGCGTGTCCATGGACCTCACGACCTTCGACGTTACGGATACGCCCGGCCTTCAGCCCGGCAGCTGGCTCGATCTGCTCGGGCCCGGCGGCGTGGATGCGCTGGCTGAGGCGGCGGGGACGAACGGCTACGAGGTCCTGACCTCCCTCGGCACGCGCTACCCGCGCTGCTACCTGTGAACCCGCTCGATGGGCTGGCGGCGCTCGGCCGCCTGGTGCTGGGCGCCTGCCGCAGCGCGGGGCGGGTGGCGCTGTTCGGCGCGGCGGGTATGTCCCACATCGTCCGCCCGCCGCTATACGGCCGCATGTTCGGCCGCGCGTTCCGCGAGTTCGCCTTCTTCAGCCTGCCGGTGGTGGCACTGACGGCGATCTTCTCCGGCATGGTGATCGCGCTGCAATCCTTCACCGGCTTTTCCCGCTTCAACGCCGAGAGTGCGGTGGCCTCGATCGTGGTGCTGTCCGTGGTGCGGGAGCTGGGGCCGGTGCTGGCGGGGCTGATGGTGGCAGGCCGGGTGGGGGCGGCGATGGCGGCCGAGATCGGCACGATGCGGGTGACCGACCAAATCGATGCGTTGGGCACGCTGTCCACCAACCCCATGAAATATCTGGTGGCACCCCGCCTGCTGGCCGGCACGCTGGCCTTGCCGCTGCTGGTGGTGGTGGCGGACATCTTGGGCGTGCTGGGCGGCTACATCATCGCCACGGTCAAGATCGGGCTGAACCCGCACTCCTACCTGGAGAACACGTTCAACTTCATGACCCTGTCAGACGTCGTCAGCGGCCTGGCGAAGGCGGCAGTGTTCGGCTTCCTGATTGCGCTGATGGGCTGCTACCACGGCTACAACAGCCGCGGCGGGGCGCAGGGCGTGGGCGCCGCGACCACGTCGGCGGTGGTAGTCGCCTCCATCCTGATCCTGGCCGGCGACTACGTGCTGACGGAATTGTTCTTTGCCCGATAGCCTGAGCGGCGCCCTGCCGAAAATCCGCATCCGCAACCTGCGCAAGCGGTTCGGCGACAAGCAGGTGCTCGACGGCGTGGACCTCGACGTGATGCCGGGCACTTCGATGGTGGTGATCGGCGGTTCCGGCACCGGCAAGTCGGTGCTGCTCAAGTCCATCCTGGGCCTGGTGGAGCCCGACGAGGGCAGCATCGAGATCGACGGCCGCGACGTGCTGCGCATGACCCGGCGGGACCGCGACGCGGTAAATCGCGGCATCGGCATGCTGTTCCAGGCCGCGGCGTTGTTCGACAGCCTGCCGGTCTGGGAGAACGTGGCGTTCGGCCTGCTGGCCCAAGGCAAGGTGACCCGCGCCGAGGCCCAAGCTCGGGCCGGCGACGTGCTGCGCCAGGTGGGCCTTGCGCCGAGCGTAGGCGACCTCTCGCCCGCCGAGCTCTCCGGCGGCATGCAGAAACGCGTGGGCCTGGCCCGCGCCATCGCCGCCCAGCCCGGCATCCTGTTTTTCGACGAGCCGACGACAGGGCTGGACCCGATCATGGGGGCCGTGATCGACGGGCTGATCGTGGATTGCGTCAAGCGCCTCGGCTCGACGGCGGTGGCGATTACGCACGACATGGCGTCCGCCGTGCGGATCGGGGACCGGGCGGCGATGCTGAACCGTGGCCGGATCGTCTGGGAAGGGCCGGCGCAGGACCTGTTGCACAGCGGCAACGAGGTAGTGGACCAGTTCACCCATGGTCGGCGCGAAGGGCCGATCCAGATGGAGCTGAGGAAATAAGGCTGGGGGGGAAACGCCCTCACCCTTTCTCGTTTTCACGGAAGAGGGCCGGGGTGAGAGCCGTGCACGCACGGTGTTGCCAGCTATAGCAGGATTCCAAGCTCCCTCACGCCGACCCTCTCCCAAAAGAGGGAGAGGGAGAGGCCTTCGCTGTGTGCTAGATGCGGCCGAGCACCAGCAACACGATCAGGATCAGGACGATCAGGCCGATGCCGCCGGTGGGCCCATAGCCCCATCCGGAGCTGTAGCCGTAGCCGCCACCGCCGAGCAGGAGGACGATCAGGACGATGACGAGGATAGTACCCATGGAGACACCCTTCCGGTGTTGCTTGCGTGGGGTCCAACGTGTTGCAGTCCCGTAAGTTCTTACGCCCGCGTGCCTGGACTTGACGTTTGTGAATCCCTGCAGCGCGTTCAGCCGCGCTGCAGGTGGCGTCCCAGAAAATCGAGCGTGCGCGTGCGGGCGTGCTGGTTCGCGTCCGGATTGAAGCTGGCCCGGGCGTCGCAGCCGAAGCCGTGCCCGGCGCCCTCGTAGACGTAGATCTCCACGGCGGGCTGCGCCGCCCGGATCGCCTCCACGTCGGAGAGCGGGATGCCGTGGTCCTCCGCGCCGAAATGCAGCTGCACCGCGCAATGCGCCGTTTCCTCCCGGGTGGCTGCGATGCCGCCGCCATACCAGCCGACGGCCGCCTCGAACCGCTCGAAGCGCGTCGCACCCCACCAGGCGACCGTGCCGCCCCAGCAATAGCCGACGATGCCCAGCGCCGGCACGCCCAAGGCGTCGGCTGCGGCCAGCACGTCCGCCATCGTCCCTTGCTCCGGAACCTGCGCCCGGAGCGCCAGGCCGCGCTTGAGGTCCGCCTCGCCGTAGCCGAGCTCCACGCCGCGTTCGGCGCGGTCGAACAAAGCGGGGGCGATCACGGCGTAGCCGGCCTCGGCGAACTGGTCGCACACGTTGCGCATGTGCCCGTTCACGCCGAAGATCTCCTGGACCACGACCAGTCCGGCGGTCGCGTTGCCCGGCCCGGCCCGGTAGGCGCCCAGCGTGTGTCCGTCGGCCGCGGTCAATTCGATCATCTGTCCCATTTCGTCGCTCCATCGGTCGTGGCAGGAAGCTGCCATGGTCGAGATCATAAACCTCCGCAAGATACGCAAGGCCAAAGACCGCGCCGAGCAGGCTGACACGGCGGCGGAGAACCGCGCGCGCCATGGCCGCACCCTCGCCGAACGCGAGCGGGACCGTGCGGCGGCCGAGCAAGTCCGGCGCGCGCTGGACGGTGCGAAGACCGACCCGGCGTGAGCTATGTCCTGATCCGGATGCTGGAGGCGGCGCTGCTGCCCTCCGCCGTGCTGGTGGAGTGCGCCGCCCTCGGGCTGCTGCTGCGCCGATGGCGGCTCGGCCGGGCGCTGCTGGTTCTGGGGGTGGGCGGGCTGTTCGCCTGCCTGGTGCTGCCGGTCGAGTCCTGGGCGTTGCGGCCGCTGGAGGCAGGATACCCGCCGGTGACGAGCGTCCCGGCCCGGATAGACGGCGTGATCGTGCTCGGTGGCGCAATCGACGAGCTGACCAGTCGCGACAACGCGGTGCCGGTGCTGAACGAGGCCGCCAACCGCATCACCACCTTCGCAATCCTCGCCCGGCAGTATCCGCAGGCCCAGCTGGTGTTCACCGGCGGGTCCGGCGGCCTGGTGCAGGGCGTGTCCAGCGAGGCCGAGTTTGCCCGCACCCTGCTCACCGACCTCGGCGTGTCCGCGGGTCGCGTGACCTACGAGGACAAATCCCGCACGACGCTGGAGAATGCCACATTCACGCGGGACCTGGTGCATCCCGCACCGGGCGAAGTGTGGGCGCTGGTCACGTCGGCCAGCCACATGCCGCGCGCGGTGGGCGTGTTCCGCCGCGCGGGATGGGACGTGCTGCCGTGGCCTACGGGTCCACGGGCCCGGTCGGGGTGGTTCCCGCTTTCCCGCCCGTTCGGCGCCAAACTGTCGGCGTTCGACGCCGCGGCGCATGAGTGGATCGGGCTGTTCGGTTATTGGGTCACCGGGCGGACGGACTCGCTGATGCCAGTGCCGCGGGACGCGTCTCCCTCTCCCATTCTTCATGGGAGAGGGTCGGGGTGAGGGTTCTCGGGATCCCGGTGCCTGCCGGGTAATGGGTGCATGGACGGCCCTCACCCCGGCCCTCTCCTGTGAAGGTCGGGAGAAGGAGAAGGCTAGGGAAGCGGTTCGACCGCTTCCGGCTGCAGGGCAGCGCCCTGGCCTTCCACGTCCCGCAGCTTGCGGGCCACGACCCGCGTCCGCGTCCGCGCGTCCTCGATCGTGCGGGCCATGGTGCCGGCGTTGCGGCCGAGGCGCTCCAGCACCTCGTCCATGCGCAGCATCTCCTGCCGTGTGGCGCCGAGCAGGCGGCCGATCTGCTCGGCCTTCTGCTCGAGGGCAAGCGTTACGTAGCCGAGATGGACGGTCCGCAGCAGCCCGGGTAGCAGCCCCGGGCCCATCAGCAGCACGCGGTGGTCCCGCCCCAGCGAGTCCACCAGGCCGGGCATCCGCGCTGCCTCGGCATACAGCCCGTCGGTCGGTAGGTACAGCACGGCGAACTCGGTGGTCAGCGGCGGCGCGATGTACTTGCTCGCAATGCGCCGCGCCTCTACTCGCAGCGTCGCCTCCAGCGCGCGCCGGGCGGCCCGCTCGGCTTCGGCGTCCCCTGCCTCCGCCGCGTCCAGCAGCCGCTCGTAATCGGCCAGCGGCAGCTTGGCGTCGATCGGCAGCAGCGGCCGCGCCCCTCCCTGCGACCCCGGCATCCGAACCGCGAACTCCACCACGCGCCCGTCGCCGATGGCCACGTTGCTGTCGTAGCTGCCTGCCGGCAGCAGGTCGTCCAGCAGCGTGCGCAACTGCGTCTCGCCCCAGCCGCCGCGCGTCTTGACGTTGGAAAAGATGCGCTTGAGGTCGCCGATCCCGGCACTGACCGCGGCGACCTCGCCCATCGCCTTCTGCACCGCCGCGAACTGCGCCAGCACCCGGCCGAAGCTCGTGCTCATCTGCTGCTCAACGGCAGCATGCAGCTGGCTGCCGACGGTGCGCTCGATCGCCGCCAGCCGCGCCGCACTCGCCTCCGCCATCTCCCGCAGCTTGCCCTCCAACAGCAACGCCGTCCGGCCCTGCGCCGCCTGCGCCTCCAGCCGGATCTGCTCCATCTGGCTGGACATCACGCGCTCGCCCGCCTGCATCTGCGCCCGCGCCGCCTCCAGCCCCTGATGGGAGACGGCGCTGGCCGAGCGCACAGCCGCCGAGAGGCGCAGCACGGCGACTAGCGTCGTCAGCAGCAGCACGGCGCCCGCGACGAACAGCCCCGCCACGGCCGCGTCCGGCCAGGACATTTCGCCGATAGACACTCACGGTTCTCCAGCGTTGTCTGCACTCGCTAACTGACCCATCCCGAGTCGCCCGAGTCGCCCTCCAAAGTCGCCCCAAGGAACCAGCCATGGCCGAGCCCAAGAAACTCCCCGTCGTGGCGCTTGGCGCGTTGGGCGTCGTGTTCGGCGATATCGGCACCAGCCCGCTCTACGCCGTGCAGCAATGCTTCACGGACGAGCCGGCCTTCGCGAAGGACCCGGCGCTCGTCATCGGCATCCTGTCGCTGATCGTCTGGTCGATCATCTTCGTCGTCTGCCTGAAATACGTGACCTTCATCCTGCGCGCCGACCATGACGGGGAGGGCGGGACGCTGGCCATGCTCGGCCTGATCCGCACCAAGGTGCCGGCCGCCGTCTTCGCCCGCCCCGGGGCGCTCACCCTGCTGGTGCTATTCGGTTCGG
>CAXSEG010000045.1:0-1945 GCA_964235545.1 uncultured Acetobacteraceae bacterium | reverse complement strand
CGGCGCTGCTGTACGGGGATGGCGTGGTCACTCCGGCGATCTCCGTGCTGTCGGCGGTGGAGGGCCTCAAGCTGGCGAGCCCCGCCTTCGGGTCGGTGGTGGTGCCGCTCTCCGCCGGCATCCTGCTGGCCTTGTTCCTGTTCCAACGGCTCGGCACGGAGAAGGTCGGCCGCCTGTTCGGGCCGGTGATGCTGCTTTGGTTCGTGACCATCGGGGTCGTGGGTGTCCTCAGCGCGGTGCAGCACCCGGCGGTGCTGGCCGCCTTCAACCCGATTGCCGGCCTGCGGCTGCTGACGGGGCAGGGCTGGGCGGGCTACGCCGTGCTGGGGGCCGTCGTGCTGTGCTTCTCCGGCACCGAGGCGTTGTTTGCCGACCTCGGCCATTTCGGGCGCCGCCCGATCGTGCTCGCCTGGTACCTGGTCGTGCTGCCGGCGCTCGGGCTGAACTATCTGGGCCAGGGCGCGCAGCTGCTGCAGGACCCGGGGGCGGCGGACAACCCGTTCTTCGCCATCGTGCCGCATTGGGCGGTGATCCCGATGGTCATCCTAGCCACGGCTGCCACGGTGATCGCGTCCCAGGCGCTGATCTCCGGCGCGTTCTCGCTCACCCAGCAGGCGATCAACATGGGGTTCGCCCCGCGCTACGGCGTGGTCCACACCTCGGAGGAGGCGCGCGGCCAGATCTACATGCCGGTCATCAACTACGCGCTGATGATTGGCTGCCTGGCGCTGGTGTTCGGCTTCCGCTCCAGCGAGGCGCTCGGCAGCGCCTACGGCCTGGCGGTGATCGGGACGATGACGGTGACGTCCGTCACCTTCTTCGTGGTCACCCGCCGGGTCTGGCAATGGCCGCTTGCGGCGTCGCTGGCGCTGTGCGGCCTGTTCCTGGTGATCGACGTCGCCTTCCTGGGCGCCAACCTGGCCAAGCTGCTCTCCGGCGCCTGGGTGCCGCTGCTGATCGGCGGCTTCGTGTTCGCCGTGCTGGTGATCTGGACGCAGGGCCGCTCGCGCTTCCGCCAGGCGCTCGCCGGCTGGTCGATGAAGCTGCCGGAGTTCATGGCGCTGACCAAGGACTGGACGCAGCGCGAGGGTGGCGGTGCCGTGTTCCTGACCGAGAATTCGGACAAGGTGCCCTTGGTAGGCCGCCACGAATGGCTGCGCGCCCATGTGTGCCACGAGCAGGTGCTGCTGCTGCGGGTGGAGACGACGGGCCGCCCGCACGTGCCGGCCGCCGAGCGGCTGAGCATCGAGGATCTCGGCGGCGGCATCTTCCGCGGCGTGGCCCGGTTCGGGTTCATGCACAACCCCGACCTCGCCGAGGCGCTGAAGGACGGGGCGCCGTTCGAGAGCGGGGACGCGGTGTTCTTCCTGCCGCAGATCACGGCGGTCGGCGCTCATCCCTGGTGGCGGCGGGGGCTGCGGCGGGTGTACCTGTTCCTGGGACGGACGGGGCTCACGCCCGTCGAGTATTTCAACATGCCGCCAGACCGGGTGATTTCGGTCGGGCTGGAGCTGGATGTCTAGGGCGGAAAAGGGAGGCTGTGATGCTCAGGTCTTCTCCTTCTCCCTCTCCCGTGAAGGACGGGAGAGGGAGAAGGAAGCGGTGGATCAGTCGCCTGTCGTGTCCGGCTCGTTCGCGCGCCGCCGGGGCGACCGGCGCCGCTGCTCCGGCCCGCGGAACTCGCGCACCCGTTCGAACAGCAGCACCGCGCGGCCGGTGACCACGTATTTGTCGCCGACGCCCACGTCCTCCACGTGGTTGGGCGCGTTGGTGTCGAACACCAGGCGCCAGACCGTGCCGCCAGCGACCGCGGGCAGCACGAAGCCCACGCCCTCGTGGTGGGCGTTCAGCACGATCAGCATGGAGCTGTCGCTGGAGGCGCGCCGCACGCCGGTGGCCCGGGCGCGGCCGTCCAGCAGCATGCCGAAGCAGCGCAGATTGCCGT
>CAXSEG010000044.1:0-19274 GCA_964235545.1 uncultured Acetobacteraceae bacterium | reverse complement strand
ACATCTCGTGCGGGAAGTTCTCCATCCGGCGCGCGGCGGAGGGGATGCGCACATGCTCCAGCATCTCCAGCGCGCGCTTGCGGGCCCGGCGCCGGTCCACGCCCTCGTGCTTGACGATGGTCTCGCTGATCTGCTCGCCGATGGTGTAGACCGGGTCGAGCGCCGCCATCGGCTCCTGGAAGATCATCGACACGGCGCCGCCGCGCAATTTGGCCAGCTGCTTGGGCGGCAGCGTCAGGATGTCGCGCCCGTCCAACTTCACGCTGCCACCCACCGTCGCATAACCCGGCAGCAACCCCATCAGGGCCTTCAGCCCGACGCTCTTGCCCGAGCCGGACTCGCCCAGGATGGTCAGCGTCTCGCCACGTTGCAGTGTGTAGGAGATGCCGCCGACCGCGTGCACCCGGCCGCCATGCGACGGGAAGCTGACCGAAAGGTCGGTGACCTGCATCAGCGGCTCAGCCATGCAGCGTGGCCGCCTGCGCTTCGGGAACGATGCAGGCCACGCGATGGTCGGGCGGCGCATCCCCGCCCATCGCCATGGCGAGCGGCGGCGTGGCCGCCGCACAGGCCGCCTGCGCGTAGCTGCAGCGGGTGCGGAAACGGCAGCCGGAGGGCGGGTCGATCGGGTTCGGCGGGTCCCCGGTCAGCGGCATCTCCGTCGTGCGGTCATCCGGGTCCATCGTCGGCTTGGAGGCGAGCAGCGCCCGCGTGTAGGGGTGGCGCGGGTGGCGGTACAGGCTCTCCACCGGGCCCAGCTCCACCACCTGGCCCAGGTACATCACCATCACCCGGTCGCTCACGTATTCCACGACGTTGAGGTCGTGGCTGATGAAGATGTACGTGAGGTCGAACCGCCGCTTCAACTCGCCCAGCAGGTTCAGCACCTGCGCCTCGACCGACTTGTCGAGGGCGGAGACCGCTTCGTCCAGGATCACCAGCCGTGGCTGCAAGGCGAGCGCGCGGGCGATGTTGACGCGCTGGCGCTGCCCGCCGGACATCTCGTGCGGGTAGCGCCGCGCGTGCTGCGCCGGGTTCAGCCCCACCTGGCCCAGCAGTCGCTCGGCCTGCTCTGTCGCCTCCCGCTTCGGCGTGCCGTGCATGGTGGGGGCGTAGGCGATGCTCTCCACCATCGTCATGCGCGGGTTGAGTGAGGAGTAGCTGTCCTGGAACACCATCTGCATCTGCCGGCGCATGGCGGCGACGGAGATGCCCCGGTGCGCCGCCACCTCGTCCCCGTCGAAGATCAGCGTGCCGGCATCGGGCTGGATCAGGTGCATCAGCAAGCGGGCGGTGGTGGACTTGCCGCAGCCGCTCTCCCCCACGATGCCAAGCGTCTCGCCCTTGCGCACGACGAAGCTCACGTCGTCCACCGCGTGCACGGTGCCGGTGCGGCGGTTCAGCAGCCCGCCATGCACGGGGAAATGCTTGCGCAACCCCTCCGCGATCAGCAGCGGCTGCGCCTGGCCGCCGCGGTCCCGCGGGTCGTGCTGCCCCATTTTCACTTGTTCAACCGCACGTCCATGGCGCTGTGCAGCCCGTCGCTCATCAGGTTGAAGCACATGGACGTCAGGAAGATCATCAGCCCCGGCAGGGCCGCGACGTAGGGCTGCACGTAGATCGCCTGGCGCAGCGAGTTCAGCATCAACCCCCATTCCGCGCTGGGTGGCGTCACACCCAGCCCCAGGAAGCTCAACCCGGCGGAGAGGATGATGGAGAGGCTGATCAGGCTGGTCGCGTAGACCAGGATGGGGCCGAGCACGTTGGCCAGGATGTGGTGGCGGATGATCTGCAGCGTGGTGGTGCCGCCGGCGCGCGCCGCCTCCACGAAGTCCAGGCTGCGCGCCTGGGAGGTCACGGTCTCGGCGATGCGCACCATGGGCGGGATGAACACCACGGCGAGCGCGATGATGGAGTTGGTGAGCCCGCTGCCCAGCATGCCGCAGATCGCCACCGCGAGCAGGATGGAGGGGAAGGCGTAGAACACGTCCATGGTGCGCATGATCAGCGTGTTCGCCCAGCCGCCGAGATAGCCGGCGAGGATGCCGAGGATGCTGCCGATCAGCAGCGAGATGCCGACGGGCATGATCCCGGCCAGCAGCGACAGTCGCCCGCCATAGCACAACCGGGTCCAGATATCGCGGCCGGTCTCGTCCGTGCCCAGCCAGTGGCCCGGCGTGCCGATCGGCTTCAGCCGGCCCAACACGCTGCCGACATACGGGTTTTGCGTCGTGACCCACGGTGCGGCGAGCGAGACGAAGATGATCGCCAGCAACAGCAGGGTTACCACCAACGTCAACGGGTCGCGGCGCAGGCGGCGCATGACCAGGATCCAGTAGCCCGGCGGTGCCACGACCAGGTCTGGCCCCGAAATGCCGGTCAAGGCCGCCGATGCCTCCACGGTGTTGGCGTCCGCCACGCTCAGCGCCGCAGCCGCGGATCGATCGCGGCCTGCACCACGTCCACCACCAGGTTCAGCAGCACGAAGAAAGTGGCGAGCACCAGGATCGTGGCCTGCATGACAGGGATGTCACGCCGGAAGATAGCGAGGTTCAGCAAATTGCCGGAGCCCGGCCAGTTGAACACCGTCTCCACCAGAATAGAGCCGCCGAGCAGGTAGCCGAACTGCAGACCCATCAGCGCCAGCACCGCCGGTGCCGCGTTTTTGCAAACGTGGCGCAGCACCGGCCAGGTCGTCAGCCCCTTGGCCGCCAGCGCGCCCACGAAATCGCGGCTCATGATGTCCAGCACCTGCGCCCGCACCAGGCGGCCGACCACGCCCATCGGGATCAGCGACAACGTGAGCACCGGCAGCACCAGGTATTGCAGCCGGTCGTAAATCGGCAGGCTGTCGTCCCCCATGCCCTGCGCCGGCAGCCAGTCGTGCAGCACGGCGCACAGCAGCACCAGCACGATCGCGCACCAGTAATGCGGCAGGCTGACGCCCATGGTGGTGATCGCGGAGAAGATCTTGTCCGGCCAGCGCCGGAACGTCGCGGCCGACAGCAGCCCGAGCGTGATGCCCAGCGCGAAGCCGAGCAGGGCCGCCAGCACCGCGAGCTGGGCCGTGTTCAGCAAGGCGTCCACCAGCTGGTCCCACACCGGCGAGGCGTTGAACACCGAGAGGCCGAAATGCCCGGTCGCGGCGTTGCCGAGCCACATCAGGTATTGGATGGAAAGCGGCTTGTCGAAGCCATACGCAGCCTTCATCTGCGCGATCACGTCCGGCGAGGCTTCCGGCGGCATCAGCATGTCGATCGGGTCGCCGGGCGCCAGGTGCACCAGCCCGAACACGACCAGCGACACACCGATCAGTGTCGGGATCGCGAGCAGCAAGCGGCGCAACGTGAACAGCAGCACCGGCAACCCTCCTGCAGGCCGGCCGCGACCTGTGCAGCGCAGCATTGCCTAAGTTTGCGCCGTCGCCTCTCAGCTTGTCCAGCGCAACGGCCGAACATTTTGCACTTGCCCTCGAACGAGGCTGCTGTTCAAACAGGTTCAGGGGAGTGTGCCCAATTTCGTATCACCTACGAAGGAGCCCGTTGATGCATGCACCGCAAATCCATCCTGAGGTCGTGGCCCGCGCCGTCGCGCGCCGGGGCAGCGTACATGTGTTCGACCGCATCGACTCGGCCCGCACGGCCCACGTCGTGGTGGACTTGCAGAACGGCTTCATGGCGCCGGGCGAAGTGGCGGAGATCGCGACGGCGCGGGAGATCGTGCCCAACGTCAACCGGATCAGCGCGGCCCTGCGGCAGGCGGGTGGCACGGTCGCCTACATCCAGAACACGTTCGACGAGGAGGCCGTCCGCAGCTGGGGGGTCTACTTCGACCATTTCTGCTCACCGCAGCGGCGTGACCGGATGATCGCCGCCTTCACGCCGGGCGCCTTCGGCCACGCGCTGTGGGCCGGGCTGGACGTGCGGCCGGAGGACATGGTGGTGCGCAAGCGGCGCTTCGGCGCCTTCGCCCCGGGTGCCTCCGACCTGGACCGGCCGTTGCGGGAGCGTGGCATCGATACGCTGATCATCACCGGCACTGCGACCAACGTCTGCTGCGAGTCGACGGCACGGGACGCGATGATGCTGAACTACAAGGTATTCTTCGTCGCCGACGGCAACGCCACGTTCAGCGATGCAGAGAACAACGCGACGCTGTCCGCCATGGCGCACAGCTTCTGTGACGTGGCGGACACCGGGCATGTGCTGCGGCTGATCGGCGGCGCCAGCGCGTTCGCCGGCCGCGAGGATGCACTAGCCACCGCTTGATCCACTTCCCGAACGGAGGCTGTCGACCATGCTCTCGAGGCGAGACCTTTTCCTGGCCGCGACGGCGGCCGGCACGTTGCCGCTGGTGGGGCATGAGGCGCACGCCGCACCACTGACCAACCTGCGCATCGGCATGACGTCGGCCGACCTGCCGACGGTGACCGGCATCCCGAACAATGGCGGCGAGGGTTTCCGCTTCCTCGGCTACCCGGCCTATGACGGCCTGGTGAACTGGGATTTCGCCCATACCAGCCAGACGGCCGAGATCGTGCCCGGCTTGTTCACGGCCTGGAAGATCGACGACAAGAACCCGAACCGCTGGCTGTTCACCGTCCGCCAGGGCGTCAAGTTCCACGACGGGTCGGACTTCAACGCGGACGCCGTGCTCTGGAACCTGCGGCGGATCTACGACGACAAATCGCCGCAATACGACGCCCCGGCGGCACCGATCGTGCGCGCCACCGTCTCCATGATCGATACGTGGGAGAAGGCGGACGACAGCACGGTGGTGATCAACACCAAATACCCGTTCAGCTTCCTGCCCTACCTGCTCACCCGCATCCTGGTCGCCAGCCCGGCGCAGTGGGAGAAGCTCGGCCGGACCTGGCTGAACTTCTCCAAGGGGCCATCGGGCACCGGGCCGTTCCGGATCACCCGCGTGGTTGCCGGACAGTATTGCGAGATGACGCGCAATGACGACTACTGGGACCGCGCGCGCATCCCGAAGCTGGACAAGATGACCGTCTACCCGATGCCGGAAGCGACCACGCGGCTTGCGGCGCTGCGCTCCGGCCAGGTGGACTGGATCGAGGTGCCACCCCCGGACGCCATCCCATCGCTCAAGGCGGCCGGGTTCGAGATCAGTCTGTGGCCCTATCCGCACACCTACCCCTACCTATTCAGCTGCCTGCCCGGAACGCCCTTCGCCGATGTGCGGGTGCGCCAGGCGGCTAATTACGCGATCGACCGCGAGGGCCTGTGCAGCCTGCTGAACGGCACCGCCAAGCCGGCGATGGGGCTTTACCCGCCGGAGAACCCCGTGTTCGGCGATCCGAAGAACCGCTACAAGCTCGATCCAGACAAGGCGCGCGCCCTGCTGAAGGAAGCCGGCTACGGGCCGGACAAGCGCGTCAAGGCCAAGATCATGATCTCCACCTCGGGCTCCGGCCAGATGCTGCCGATCCCGATGAACGAGTTCCTGCAACAGAACTTCGCGGCGGTCGGCATCGACATCGATTTCGACGTCGTGGAATGGGGCACGATGCTGGTCGCGGTCCGCAGCCCCCCTACCGCGGCGCCCTCCCACGGCGTGGACGCGATCAACATCAGCCTGAGCTACACGGACCCGTCCTCCATGTTCCGCTACTATGCGACCGACAGCTGGTCGCCCACGAACTACAACTGGGGCCATGGAGCAGCAACCCGGCCGACGATCTTCTGAAGCAGGCGCAGCAGACGTTCGACCCGGCGGAGCAGACCAAGCTGCTGGCGCAGGCGCACGCGATCATCGTGGACGAGGCACCATGGCTGTTCATCGTGCACGACCTGAACCCGCGCGCGATGAGCAAGAAGGTAAAGGATTTCCATCCGGCGCAGTCCTGGTACCAGGACTTTACACAGGTGACGATGGCTTAGGATCGCCGAATGCGCCCGGTCCGGTCCGCGCAGGTGTCCATCGGTTCCACAACAGGCTAACCGTCATGCCAGGCCTTGAGCCTGGTATCCACGGCGTTGGATCAGTGCCGGCCGAGGATCGTGCCGCACTGTTCGGAGCTTTAGAACGCTCATCAAGCCCTGGCATGACGGAGAGACATTCGGCTTGAGAAACGGAGGAACTGAGCGATGCCCGACGAAATGACTCCCGAGATCAAGGCCATGGCAACAGCCGCTGGCCTTAGCCTCCCGCTAACCGACTTTCCGCACGACATCCTTGCCGCCGCGGCCGCAGCCCAGGCCGCCACGAGCGCGCTCCGCCTCCCCGCCGATTCCGTCGCCGAACCCTGGCCGCCCATGCAGGTGGGGACTCCCGCATGACCGACCTACCCTGGATGGGCGCCGCCGCCCTCGCCGCTGCCTACGCCAGCCGCGAGCTCTCGCCGGTGGAGGTGGTGACGGCGCTGTTCGACCGGATCGAGCGGCTGGACGGCGAATTGAACGCGTTCATCCTGCCCGACCGCGAGGGCGCCATGGCCACGGCGCGGGCGGCCGAGACGGAGATCATGGCAGGCCGCAGCCGCGGGCCGTTGCACGGCGTGCCGCTCGGCGTGAAGGACATCATCGACGTCGCCGGGCTGCCCACGACGTGTCACTCCAAGATCCTCCAGGGCAATGTGGCCAAGACGGATTCGGTGGTCGTCGCCAAGCTGCGCGGCGCCGGGGCGATCCCGATGGGCAAGCTGTCCACCCATGAGTTCGCGATCGGCGGCCCGTGCTTTGACCTGCCTTACAAGCCGGCGCGCAATCCGTGGAACCGCGACCACCATCCCGGCGGCTCCTCCTCCGGCTCCGGCTCTGGACTGGCGGCCGGGTTCTTCCCGCTCGCGCTCGGCACCGATACCGGCGGCTCGGTGCGCCACCCGGCCAGCGCCTGCGGCATCGTCGGGCTGAAACCCACCTACGGCCTGGTGTCACGGCGCGGCGTGTTCCCGCTGTCCTTCACGCTCGACCATGTCGGCCCGATGGCGCGGGACGCCGCCGACGCCGCCCTGCTGCTGGAGGCGATGGCCGGGCACGACCCGGCGGACCCGGGCAGCGCGCCGGCCGCGGCATTGCACGCCACCGCCCGCCTCGGTGACGGGGTCGCTGGGCTGCGCGTGGGCTACGTCCGCCATTTCCACGAGACCGATACGCAGGCGCACCCGGAGGTGGCGGCGGCACTCGACGGCGTGACGGCCGCGCTCACGGCTCAGGATGCCGTGGTCCGCCCCATCGTGCTGCCGCCGCTGGCCGAGTTCACCGCCGTCAACCGTACCATCCTGGCCGCCGAATCCTGGTCCATCCACGCACCCTGGCTGCGGACCCGGCCCGGCGACTACGCCGCCATGACGCGCGCCCGGCTGCTCACCGGGGCGTTCATCGGCGCCGGCGACTATGTGGGGGCGCAGCGTGCCAGGCTGGCACTGATCCGCGCGGTGAACGACGCCTTCCGCGAGGTGGACGTGCTGCTCTGCGCCAGCTCGCTCGACCCGGCGTGCCGGATCGATGACGCGGCGGAGGTCGCCCGCACCTACAGCCGCCAGTGCCGCATGCCGTTCAACGTCACCGGCCACCCGGCGCTGGCGATGATGTCCGGGCTGTCGCGCGACGGCTTGCCGCTGTCGGTGCAGTTCGTCGGCGCCTACCACGCTGACGCGCTGCTGCTCCGCGTCGCCGCCGCTTACGAGAAGACCGCCTCCTGGCGGCGCGAGCGGCCGAAGCTTGCCGCCTGATAGGAGAAGCCTATGCCGGACGACCTGCATCACCTGACTATCGCCACCGCGTCCGAGGCGCTCCGCACGCGGCGGATCTCGCCGGTGGAGCTGACCGAGGCGTTCCTCGCCCGCATCGCGGCGCTGGACGGCCGGTTGCACAGCTACATCCTCGTCCTCGGCGACACCGCCCGCGCGGAGGCGAAGGTGGCCGAGGCGGAGATCGCCGCCGGGCGTTGGCGTGGCCCGCTGCACGGCATCCCGATCGCGCTGAAGGACATCTACAACACCGCCGGCATCGCGACCACGGGGCACTCCGCGCTGTTCCGCGACCACGTCCCGGCGGCCGACGCCACCACGGTGCGCAAGCTGCGCGACGCGGGGGCCGTGATGCTGGGCAAGGCGGCCACCTGGGAGTTCGCGATCGGCGGCTCCTCCTTCGACCTACCCTGGCCGCCGGCGCGCAACCCGTGGGATGTGGCGCGCGACACGTCCGGCTCCTCCTCCGGCTCGGGTGCGGCGGTGGCGGCGGGGCTCGCCATGGGAGCGATGGGCTCGGACACCGGTGGCTCGATCCGTGGCCCGGCGGCGTGGTGCGGCATCGCCGGGCACAAGCCGACCTATGGGCTGGTAAGCCGCGCCGGCGTGCTGCCGCTCTCCTTCGCGATGGACCATGCCGGGCCGATGTGCTGGACCGCCGAGGACTGCGCCCTGATGCTCGACGTGCTGGCCGGGCACGACCCGGCGGACCCGGCGAGTGCCGATGTCGTCGCCGGGCCGTTCGCCACCGGCATGGGCGGCCGGCTAGACGGCGTGCGCGTCGGCGTCGTGCGGCACTTCTTCGAGGCCGACCTCAGCATCGACGCCGACACCGCTGCCGCTACTGCGGGCACCCTGGCGGCCCTGGCGGAGATGGGAGCGGTGCTGTCGGACGTGACATTGCCGCCATTCGACGAGTTCGCCTCCGTCGGCACCGTGATCTCCCGCAGCGAAGCCTACGCGATCCATGCCGACCACCTGAAGCGCACCCCCGAGCTGTATGGCGCGTTAGGGCGCGAGCGCTTGATGGCGGGGGCGTTCTTCACCGCCGCCGACTACATCGGCGCGCAACGCCACCGCGCGCTGCTGGTCGCCGCGGTGGCCGAGGCGCTACGCGGCGCGGACGTGCTGGTGTTCCCGACCGCCCGCCACCCGGCCACGAAATTGGGCGAGAACACCATGGGCACCGCGATCCAACCCTTCCTGAACCGCCCATTCAACGTCACCGGCAGCCCGGCCGTCTCGGTGTGCAACGGCTTCACCGCCGCCGGGCTGCCGATCGGCTTCCAGATCGGCGGCCGGCCGTTCGAGGACGCGCTGGTGCTGCGGGTCGGCGCCGCCGTCGAACGCGCCATGGGCACGCGCAGCCGCCGGCCGGAGTTGCCGTAATGACCATGATCCGTAACCCACACACAGCGGCGTCCTTGCCACGGCGCTCGCTCCTGCTCGGCGCTGCCGGCGCCATGGCGCTCCCTGCCGCCGTGCGCGCGGCACCGCAGACGACGCTGCGGTTCTCGCCGCAGCAGGACCTCGTCGTGCTCGACCCGGTGGTGACCACGGCCTACATGAGCCGCAACCATGGCTACATGGTGTTCGACACGCTCTACGGCATGGACGCGGAGTTCCAGCCGCAGCCGCAGATGGTCGAGGGCCACACGGTCGGCGCGGACGGCAAGCAGTGGGATATCGTGCTCCGTCCCGGCCTCAAATTTCACGACGGCAGCCCCGTGCTGGCGCGGGACTGCGTGGCCAGCATCAAGCGGTGGGCCAAGCGGGACCCGTTCGGCGGCACGCTGATGGACGCGACCGACGAGCTGTCCGCCGCCGACGACCGCACGATCCGCTTCCGGCTGAAGCATCCCTTCCCGCTGCTGCCGATGGCGCTGGGCAAGGCGGGCGTGCCGGTCTGCGCCATGATGCCAGAACGCCTGGCCACCACCGACGCGTTCACCGCCGTGACCGAGATGGTCGGCAGCGGCCCGTTCCGCTACGCCGCGAGCGAGCGGGTGCCGGGCTCGCTGAACGTCTATACCAAGTTCGAGGAGTACGTGCCGCGCGCCGACGGGCCACTCGCCTGGACCGCCGGGCCGAAGGTCGTGCATTTCGACCGGGTCGAGTGGGCCTATATCCCCGATCCCGCCACCGCCAGTTCCGCGCTGATCAACGGGGAGGCGATGTGGCAGGAATACGCCTATGCCGACCAGCAGCCGATCCTGCGGCGGGCGAAGAACGTCAAGGTCCAGGTGGACGACCACACTGGCTTCGTGAACATGATGCGGCTGAACCACTTGCAGCCGCCGTTCAACAACCCGGCGATCCGCCGCGCGCTGTGGCCGGCGATCGACCAGACGGCCTCCATGCAGGCCATCGTCGGCACCGACGACCCGAGCCTGATCCGCAACCCGCTCGGCTTCTTCGGCCCGGGCACGCCCATGGCGTCCCAGGCCGGAATGGAGGCGCTCACCTCACCGCGCGATCCGGACCGGGCCAAGCAGCTCCTGAAGGAGGCTGGCTACAAGGGGGAGACGGTGCTGCTGATGGTGCCCTCCACCTCACCCGCCCTGTCCGCGCTGGGGCAGGTCGCCGCGGACATGCTGAAGCAGTGCGGCATGGCGGTGGACGTCTACGCCGTCGAGTTCAACGCCATGCTCACCCGGCGCAACCGCAAGGGCCCGGTGAGCGAGGGCGGCTGGAGCGCCTACGTCACCAACTGGGTCGGGCTCGACTGGCTGAACCCCGCCGTGCACATCTCACTGCGGGGTAATGGCGAGGCCGCCGCACCGGGTTGGCCGAGCAGCCCCAAGATCGAGGCGTTGCGCGACCAGTGGCTGGCCGCGCCCGACCTGGCGGCGCAGCAGGCGATCTGCCGGGAGGTCCAGCTGCAGGCCTTCCAGGACGTGCCCTACTACCCGCTCGGCGCTTTCTTGCAGCCCACCGCCTCCCGTCCCGACGCGGTCACCGGGCTGCTGGACGGGTTCGCCACCTTCTGGAACGTGCGGCCCGCGTAAGATAGTACGGTCTCCCCTCCCCTTGAGGGCAGGGCAATCGCATTTGGCCGAGGTCGGAGTCTTCTCCCTCCCCTGCGTAGCGGGAGAGGGTGCAGCGAAACGCCATCGCCCTGCTCAAGGGAAGAAGAGAAGATGCTTCTATGTCCCATCGATTTGTATGCCGTAGCTTTGCGGGGGACGAAAGGGAGCGGGTCACCCTGGGTGTTGAGCGTCCGCATCCACTGGCGCACGCTGTTTCCTGGAACGTCGAACGGCAGTGGGAAGGGAGGATGACCGAATAGCAACGCTACCGGATGCGGTCGTTGGCGACCGCCGGCCGATTGCGGCGCGCACGCTCCGCCTCGTCATCGCCGCTTCGGGCTGGCTGGTCCGGCGCCGCGCCTCGCCCAACGCGATCTCCGTCGCCGGCATGCTCGCCGCTTGCCTCGCCGGGGCCTGCCTCGCCATGACGCGCCACACCCCGGCCGCCGCACGCCCGCTCTGGCTGCTCGCGGCGGTGTTGGTGCAGGTCCGCCTGGTGGCCAATTTGCTGGACGGCATGGTGGCGATCGGCCGCGGAGTCGCCTCGGCGACCGGCGAGCTGTTCAACGAGGTGCCGGACCGCGTCTCGGACACGGCCATCCTCGCCGGGCTCGGCTATGCGGCGGGGCAGCCCGGCCTCGGGTTCGCCGCCGCGCTGGCCGCCATGGCGACCGCCTATGTACGGTCACTCGGCAAGGGTTTGGGGCAGGCGAGCGACTTCTCCGGCCCGCTTGCCAAGCAGCAGCGCATGGCGCTGGTCACCGCCCTCGCCGTCGCGTGCACCGTCCTGCCGTCGGGATGGACGGCATCCTGGCCCGGGATCGCGCTGTGGATCGTCACGGCCGGCGCCCTGCTCACGGCGGGGCGGCGCCTGGCCCACATCGCAACGGTGCTCCGCCAATGACGGGCACCTTCGCCGACCCGGTGACGCGCGGCATCGTGGCCGCGGCCGCCGCCGTGCTGCTGCTTGCCGCACTCGTCATCGCCGGGCTGGCCGCGACGCACCGCGCCTCCCCCGCCTTGGTGCGGGAGCTCTGGCTGCGCACTGGCTCCTGGGCGGTGCTGCTGCCGCTGATGCTGGGGCCGGTTCTGCTGGGCCGGGTCTGGACGATCGGCGTCGTCACCCTGCTGGGGCTGGTCTGCCTGCGCGAATATGACCGTGCGACGGGGCTGTTCCGGGAATACGTCGTCACCGCTACCCTCACGGCCGGGGTGCTGGCGATGAACGCGGCGGCGCTCGATGCCTGGTACGGGCTGTTCATGGCGCTGATCCCCCTGATCGTGGGGCTGGTCGCCATCGTCTCGATCCCGCTCGACCGGCCCGCCGGCTACGTCCAGCGCACCGGGCTCGCGATCTTTGCGTTCATGCTGTTCGGCGCCGGGTTGGCGCATTTGGGCTACATGGCCAACGACCGGACCTACCGGCCCCTCGTGCTCATGCTGCTGACCACGGTCGCGTTGAACGACGTGTTCGCCTTCACCTTCGGCAAGCTGATCGGCGGGCGGCGCCTGCTGCCGGCGACCAGTCCGAACAAGACCGTGTCCGGCGCCGTCGGGGCGCTGCTGGCAACGTCCGTGCTGGTGGCGCTGATCGCCTCAACCCTGTTCGCCGGCACCGCGCTCGACCACTGGATCCTGCTGCTCGGGCTCGGCGCCATCGTGAGCGTGGCGGGGCAGGCCGGTGACCTCATGCTGTCCAGCATCAAGCGGGACCTCGGGATCAAGGACATGGGAACGATCATCCCCGGCCATGGCGGGATGCTGGACCGGTTCAACTCGCTGCTGCTGGTGGCCCCTGCGGCGTTCCACTACATCGGCTACTTCGTCGGGTTCGGGCTGGACCAGCCGATCCGGATCTACTTCTGATGGCGGACTGGCAACTCCGCCCGGCGCGCGACCACGGGCTGACGGTGGGGGAGCGCCTGCGTAGCTCCGGGCGGGAACCGGGGCTGGGCGGCCTGGTGCTCGGCCTGGCCTGGCGCGGCCTGGTGCGGGGCTACCTGCTTCTGGTCCATCGGCTGCGGGTAACGGGCCGCGAGAACCTGCCGGCCCCGCCCTTCGTGGTCGTGGCCAACCATTCGAGCCATCTGGACGCGCTGACCATCGCCGCCGCCCTGCCCCGCCGCCTGGCGCGCCGGGCGTTCGCGCTGGCGGCGGGGGACACGTTCTTTACCTCCCTGCCCGGCGCCGCCTTCGCCGCCTACGCGATCAACGCCCTGCCAGTATGGCGCAAGCACACGACGGCCGCCGACATCGACCTGTGGCGCGCGCGGCTGCTGGAGGACGGGGCGGTGCTGATCCTATTCCCGGAGAGCACGCGCAGCCGCACCGGCGCCATGTCCCGCTTCCGACCCGGTATCGGCACGCTGGTCGCCGGCCACCCGATCCCGGTCGTGCCTTGCTATCTCGCCGGCGCCCACGCCGCCTGGCCACCCACGCGCCGCCTGCCCCGTCCCGGCCGCCTGCATCTGGTGATCGGCCCCGCTTTGACCTTCGAGACCACGCCGGCCGACCGCGCCGGCACCGTCGCGGTCGCCGCGGCCTGCGAAGCCGCCGTGCACGCCCTGATACCGGCGGAGTGAGCCGGAGTTGTGATATCCCTTACCGGCCAATACGGTCCTAACCGGACCAGCCTGAAGCCGGAGGTAGGATGAGGATCACCGCACTCGAGACGCTGCGGACGGCGGAGTTCTCCAACGTCCTGTGGGTGCGCGTCCACACGGATGCCGGCGTGATCGGCCTGGGTGAGACGTTCTACGGCGCCGGCGCGGTGGCGGCGCACATCCACGACACGCTCGCCGGCCGCGTCCTGGGCCGCAACCCGCTGCATATCGAGGCGATCCACCGCGAGATGCTGAACCTGCCGATGGCACAGTCCTCCACCGGTGTGGAATACCGGGCGGCGTCCGCGATCGACATCGCGCTGTGGGATGTGTTCGGCAAGGTATGCGGCCAGCCGGTGCACCAGATGCTGGGCGGCCTGTGCCGGCCGAAGCAGCGCATCTACAACACCTGCGCCGGCTACGGCTATGTCCGCTCGCACGACATCAAGCCCGTCGCCACCTGGAACTTCGACGACGCGGCCGGGCCGTACGAGGACCTGCACGGCTTCATGACCCGCGCCGACGCAGTGGCGGAGAGCCTGCTCGAGCAGGGCATTTCCGCGATGAAGATCTGGCCGTTCGACCCGGCGGCGATCGCCAATGAAGGCATGTCCCTCTCCAAGGACGAGTTGAAGGCCGCCCTGGCGCCGTTCGAGAAGATCCGCCGCGCCGTCGGTGACCGGATGCAGATCATGGTGGAGTTCCACTCGCTATGGAACCTGCCGATGGCCAAGAAGCTGGCCCGCTGGCTGGAGCCGTACGAGCCCACCTGGTACGAGGACCCGATCCGCATGAACTCGCCCCAGGCCCTGGCGGAGCTGGCCCGCTCGACCGATGTGTGGATCTGCGCCAGCGAGACGCTCGGCAGCCGCTTCCCCTACAAGGAGATGCTGGACCGCGACGCGATGAGCGTGGTGATGGCCGACCTCTGCTGGACCGGCGGGCTGACCGAGGGGCGCAAGATCGCCGCCATGGCTGACACCTACCACAAGCCGTTCGCGCCGCATGATTGCGTGGGCCCCGTCGGCTTCATCGCCGGCATCCATGCCAGCTTCAGCCAGCCGAACACGCTGATCCAGGAGAGCGTGCGCGCCTTCTACACGGGATGGTATAAGGAGTTGGTGACAATCATGCCAGTGATCGAGAACGGCTATGTGCTGCCGATGGAGGGGCCGGGCCTCGGCACCGAGCTGCTCCCGGCGGTGTTCGAGCGCACGGACCTGACCGTGCGCCGGACGGAGGCGTAGGATGGGCCTGTTCGATCTCTCGGGCCGCACCGCCCTGGTCACCGGCTCCTCCCGCGGCCTGGGCCGGGCCATGGCCGAGGGTCTGGCGGAGGCCGGCGCCGCCATCGTGCTGAACGGCTCGGACCCCGGCCGCCTGGCCGAGGCCGCGGCCGCCATGCGCCAGGCCGGCCACACCGTGCATGAGAGCCGGTTCGACGTGACGGACGAGGCGGCCGTGCTGGCGGCGTTCGGCGCGCTGGACGCGGCAGGGATCGCGATCGACGTTTTGGTCAACAACGCCGGCATCCAATACCGCAAGCCGATGCTGGAGCTGGCCACCGCCGACTGGCAGCGCGTGATCGACACCAACCTCACCAGCGCCTTCGTGGTGGGGCGCGAGGCGGCACGGCGGATGGTGCCGCGCGGCGGCGGCAAGATCATCAACATCGGCTCGCTGACCAGTGCTGCGGCGCGGGCCACGGTCGCGCCCTACACGGTGTCCAAGGGCGGCATCAAGATGCTGACCCAGGCGATGACCGCGGAGTGGGCGGCCCACAATATTCAAGCCAACGCTATCGGGCCCGGCTACATGCTGACCGACATGAACGAGGCTCTGGTCAACGATCCCGTCTTCAACGGCTGGGTCGTCGGCCGCACTCCCGCCCGCCGCTGGGGCAAGCCCGGCGAGCTGGCCGGCACCGCCGTCTTCCTCGCCTCCGCCGCCTCCGACTACGTCAACGGCCAGATCATCTACGTCGACGGAGGGATGCTCGCCGTACTCTGACGAACCGGCGTAGCGTGGGGACGATCAAGCCGTACCCGCCCCAATCGGCGGCCATCTCCAACGCCGTCGCGAACGGGTCGGGCGGCACCACGAAGCCGTCGCAGGCCATGCCGGTGTAGCAGGCCTCCAGCCCGTCAGCCACCTGCGGCGGCTTCATCCTGCCCTCACCGTGTCGCCGGGCACCTGGGAGCAGTTCACCCGCTCCGTCGTGTCATCCTGCAACGGCGCGGCGTGTTCCGGCAGGCCTATGCCGGGCGCATGCTGCGCGAGAACCTGCTTCGGCCTGTTGAGGAACGGGAGAGCCTCAGACCAGTCCCCCGGCAGCCTCGATCACGGCTGGCCCCATCGCAGCAAGGCCCGCTTCGCACCATTCGCGCGAGATGCTCTCCGACGGGTGGTGGCTGACGCCGCCATGGCAGGGGATGAACATCAGCGCCGAGGGCACGACGACCCCGAGGTGCTGCGCATCCTGCGGGATCGGCCCGGGCATGTCGCGATACCGGAGCTGCGCGGCCCCGGCGCTGCGCCGCAGAATATCGAGCAGCGGTGGTGCGAACGGAACGCGGGGATAGCCGCCGACCCGCTCGATCTCGACCTGCACGCCGCGCCGCGCCGTCAGCCCGGTGATCGCTTGGCTGAAGGCGGCCTTCATCCGAGCATTGCCGTCAGCATCGGGGTGGCGGATATTCGCCGCGAGGCGCACGGAGGACGGGATGTTGCCGCGCGCATCGGGCTGCAAGCTCAGCCGCGTGGCCGTGGCCATCCCGCCGGTCGCGATCGCGATGCGCTCCAGTGCCAGCACTAACTCCGCCGTCGCCGCCAGCGCATCCTGCCGCCCCGCCATGGGCGAGCCGACATGCCCGTCACGCCCGGTGACGATCACGGACCACTGCTGGACCTCGATACAGTGGGTGACGATCCCGATGGGGATGCCGTCCCGTTCCAGGGTCGGCCCCTGCTCGATATGCGCCTCATAATAGGCCGCGAACCTGCGAGCCATCGCCGGGTCGGCGGTGCCGGCCCAGCCGATGGCGTTCAGCGCGTCGCCATAGGTGATCGACGGATCGAAATTGTCCGGCGCGGCCAGCACCTTCGCTTCGCCGAGGACGCCCATCGCCCCGCCGCTCGCCGACATCGACGGGCTGAAACGCGAACCCTCCTCGTTGGTCCAGTTCACCACCGTGATCGGCGCCCTGGTCCGCCGCCCCGCCTCATGCAGCGCCCGCACGATCTCCAACCCGAGCAGCACGCCGTAAGCGCCATCGTATTTCCCGCCGGTCGGGACAGTGTCCAGGTGGCTGCCGACGGCGACGGGGGCCGCATCCGGATCGGCGCCGGCATAGGTCGCATGCATGCTGCCGAGGCGGTCCACGTCCATGCTGCACCCAGCTGCCAGGGCCCAGTCCCGCAACAGGGCGCGGGCCACGGCATCCTCCACGGAGAGGGCGAGGCGCCTGACACCGCCACCGGGCGTGGCACCGATGCGCGCCATCTCCTCCAGGCTCTGCCAGAGCCGGTCCGGCGAGAAGGGAACGCTCACCGGCGTCCTCCGCCCAAATCTGTGCCGGGGCGCCGGCTCAAACCCATTCACCCGCCCGCATGATGGGCTCGGCGGTGCTATCGGCGTGAACGCCCGTGACGTCCACCTCGCCGGAGCCGATCATCCAGTCGATGTGGATGAGGCTGGAATTGGCGCCGCGCCCGGCAAGCTCGGCGTCGCCGGCCGTGGTACCGCCCTCTAGGCACGTGCGGTAGGCCTGGCCGATGGCGACATGGCTGGCGGCATTCTCGTCATACAGGGTGTTGTAGAACAGCAGCCCGCTGGCCGAGATGGGCGAGGAGTGCGGCACCAGCGCCACTTCGCCCAGTCGCCGCGCGCCCTCGTCGGTGTCCAGGACCTTTTCCAGGACGTCCTGGCCGCTGCTCGCCTGCGCGTCAACGATGCGGCCCGCCTCGAAGCGGACCACGATGTCGCGGATCAGCGTCCCACCGTAGGAGAGCGGCTTGGTGCTGCGGACAAAGCCGTCGCACTGGGCACGGTGGGGGGTGGTGAAGATCTCCTCCGTGGGGATGTTCGGGTTGCAGGTGACGCCGTTCTTGGCGGTCTCGGAGCCACCCATCCAGATATGCCCATCCGCCAGCCCGACGCGCAGGTCGGTGCCCGGCCCATGGAAATGCAGCGCCGCGAACCGCTTGGCGTTCATCTGGACGGTGCGGGCGTGGAGGGCCGCATTGTGGCTGGCCCAGGCGGCGACCGGGTCCGGCGCGTCCACGCGGGACGCGGCGAAGATCGCGTCCCACAGCTTGGCGACCGCCGCATCCTCCGTCAGGCCGGGGAACATCTGGCCCGCCCAGGCCGGCGTTGCGGCGCTGACGATGGTCCAGTTGGTCGCGAAATTCGTGATCAGCTCCAGGGCGGGCTGGTAGGCCTTGGAGCGGGCGCGATTGGCCCGGGACACGCGAGCCGGATCCTGTCCGGCGAGCAGGGCCGGGTTGTCGCCGGCGACGGCCATGCGGGCGGCCCCGCCGCGATAGGCGCTGGCCATGCCCTCGAACAGCCAGGCGGGAGCGTAGTCGAACGCCGCGTCCTCGGCATACTGGTAGCGGGCCAGGGTGGCTTCCTCGTCCGACAGCAGGGTGGTGACCTGGCTGGCCCCGGCGCGGTAGGCGTGGGCGGTGATGCGGCGCACCAGCGGCAACGCGCCGACCGGTGCGGTCAGGACCACTTCCTGGCCGGACCGCACGCCCAGCCCCACGCGCACCCCGATTTCGGCCAGCCGGTCCAACCGTTGTTCGTGCGTGGCGGTGTCGGTCATGGCTGGTCTCCGTTCACGCTGGTCTTTCGCAGCGGGTGAGCATCAGGCCTTTTTCCCGCCTTCCGCAAGGCTTCGGTCAGCTTTGTGCCTCGATCCGGGCGTAACGGCTGGCGGGGCGGGGAATGCCGAGATGCTCGCGCAGGGTCGGGCCGGTGTATGCAGTCCGGAACACGCCCCGGCGCTGCAGCTCCGGCACCACATGCTCGGTGAACTCCAGCAGGCCTCGCAATTGGTAGGGCAGCATCGTGATGAAGCCGTCACAGGCCTCGGCGCGGAACCACGCTTCGAGGTCGTCGGCGATCGTCTGCGTGGTTCCGACCAGGCTGCGGTGCTTGATCGACGCCGAGAGCCGCTGGGCGGTCTGCCGGATGGTGAGGTTGCCGCGCCGGGCGAACTCGGTGATGGCGCGCTGGTGCCCCTGGATGCCGTTGGATGGCGGCAACTCGGGAAACGGCTCATCGGGCGAGTATCGGCTGATATCCAGCCCGATGCCGCCGGTCACGCCCTGGATCGCGATCTCCAGCGGCCAAAGCCGGCTGATCGCGTCGAACTTGTCCTCGGCCTCCGCCGCCGTCCGGCCCCAGACGATGGCGACGCCGGGCAGGATCTTGATGTCGTCCCGGTCGCGCCCGAACCGCTCCGCCCGCGCCTTGATGTCGGCGTAGAACGCTTGGGCATCGTCCATGAAGTGCGCCGCGCTGAAGATCACGTCGGCGGTCTCGGCACCCAGGCTGCGCCCCGGCTCCGAAGCGCCGGCTTGGGCGATCACCGGGTAGCCCTGCGGCGGGCGGCCCATCTTCAACGGGCCGCGCACCTGGAAGTGCTCGCCGTGGTGGTTCAGCGCGTGGATCCTGTCTGGATGCACGTAGATGCCAGACTCCTTGTCGCGGCAGAACGCATCGTCATCGAAGCTGTCCCAAAGCCCGGTGACGACGTCGTGGAACTCCCTGGCACGCGCGTAGCGCTCCGAATGCGGCGGCAAGGCGCGGCCAAAATTCGGCGCTTCGTTGATGTTGTTGGAGGTGACGAGGTTCCAGCCCGCCCGTCCACCACTGAGGTGATCGAGCGAGCCGACCAGGCGCGCGAGGTTGTATGGTTCCCA
>CAXSEG010000043.1:4320-19461 GCA_964235545.1 uncultured Acetobacteraceae bacterium | reverse complement strand
GATAGTAGGGCGCGCGCACCAGCAGCATGGCGGGCGGCGGCCCGGAGACGGTGGGTGCGGTCGGCAGGGGCGCGTCGGCCGTGCTCATTCGCAGACACCGTCGATGGATTGCTGGTCCACGATGTTCAGCCCGTAGGCCTCGAGCCCGATCACCGTCCGGTGCGTGTTGGACAGCAGCACCATGTCCTTCACCCCCAGATCGGCGAGGATCTGCGCGCCCACGCCGTAATCGCGCAGCGACTGCATCGGCCGCGGCGTGCCGGACAGCCGGCGCACCCGCTCCGACAGGGAGTTCGCAATCGCCTCGCGGATCAGCACGACCACCCCCCTGCCCTCGGCCGCGATCATCCGCATGGCGCCGTGCAGGGCGCTCGGGTGCGGGCCGCCCAGCATGTCCGTCATCAGGTCTACCGCGTGCACCCGTACCATCGGCGGCTTCGGTCCGGACAGGTCCCCCTTCACCAGCACCAGGTGCTCGGCATATTCGACCGTGTTGGCATAGACCAGCATGCGCCAATCCCCACCCTCGGCCGCATGCAATTCGCCCTCGTGCACCCGGCGGACCAGCTTCTCGGTCCGGCGGCGGTAGCCGATCAGGGTCTCGATCGTGCCGAGCTTCAGGTTGTGGTGCTGCGCGAAGGACACCAGGTCCGGCAGCCGGGCCATTGACCCGTCATCGTTCATGATCTCGCAGATCACACCGGCCGCACTCAGCCCGGCGAGCCGTGCGATATCCACCGCCGCCTCCGTGTGCCCGGCTCGGATCAGCGTGCCGCCCTCCCGCGCCACCAGCGGGAATACGTGGCCCGGCGTCGTGATGTGCTCACGCCCCAGCTCCGGATTGATCGCCACGGCCACGGTGTGCGCCCGGTCATGCGCGGAGATGCCGGTGGTGACACCCTCGCGCGCCTCGATGGACACGGTGAAGGCCGTCTGGTGCCGGGTGCCATTGGCCTGCGCCATCAGCGGCAGGCCGAGCTGCTCGACGCGATGCCGGGTGAGCGCCAGGCAGATCAGCCCGCGGGCATGCCGGGCCATGAAGTTGATCGCATCCGGCGTGGCGAACTGGGCGGGGATGACGAGGTCACCCTCGTTCTCCCGGTCCTCGTCGTCGACCAGGATGAACATGCGGCCGGACCGCGCTTCCTCGATGATCTCGGCGGCGCTGCTGATGTAGTCGTGCAGCGATGCGCGTGTCAGCTCGCGCATGCGGAGTCTCCGGTCGTTTCGGCCAGGCGGGCCACGTAGCGGGCCAAGGTGCCGATCTCGATATTCACCATCGCCCCCGGCTGCAAACCGCCGAGATCGGTGTGGTCGAGCGTGTGCGGGATGATGTTCACCCCGAACGTCTCGGCGTCCACCTCGTTCACGGTGAGCGAGATACCGTTCACCGTGACACTGCCCTTGGTGGCGATGAAGCGGGCGAGCGCACCGGGCGCGCGGATCTGGAACCGGGTGGAGCCATCCTCCGGCGTGCGCGCCAGCACCTCGCCCACGCCGTCCACGTGGCCGGAGACGATGTGGCCGCCGAGCTCGTCGCCCATCCGTAGCGCCCGCTCCAAGTTCACCGCGGCGCCCGTCTGCCAGGTGCCGAGCACGGTGTGGGCCAGCGTTTCCGCCGATGCGTCCACCGCGAACCAGTCCGGGCCGAGCGCCACCGCGGTGAGGCAGCAGCCGGAGCAGGCGATGGAGGCGCCGATGGCCGGCGGTTCGGGCCAGCTCGCCTCCACCACCAGGCGCATGTCCCGCCCGGCGGCGACCGGTTCCACGCTGCGTACGCGGCCGACCGCAGTGATGATGCCGGTGAACATGTCAGGCGGCCTTCTTGAATTCGGTGAGCATGTCGTCCCCCACGGTACGGCTGGCGGTCCGCACGAAGCGAGGCATTCCCGCCAGTTCGGTGACGCCGAAGGCCTGCGCGGCCGGCCAGCCATCGCCGCCCACGATGCGAGGTGCATGGAACCAGGCGATGCGGTCCACCAGCCCATCCCGCAGCAGCCCGGCCGCGACCTGGGCGCCGCCCTCCACCAGCACGCGGGTCAGCCCGGCCTCACCCAGGGCCGCGAGACCGCGCGCGAGGTCCACGCCGCGCTCGCCGCCGGGCACGCCGAACAGGCGGACGCCGGCGCCAATGAACGCCGCCAGCCGCTCGGGCGGCACACCGCCGCGGTGCAGCATCCAGGTCGGGTCGGTGTTCGCGGTCGCGACCAGGCGGGCGGTGAGGCGGGTGCGGAGATGGCTGTCCACCACGATGCGCACGATGGGGCGGCTGCGGTAGCCGGGGATGCGGCAGGTGAGCAGCGGGTTGTCGGCGGCCACGGTGCCGACGCCGGCCAGCACCGCGTCATGCTGCCCGCGCAGGGCGTGCGCCAACTCCCGCGCCGCCGGACCGGTGATCCACTGGCTCTCGCCGCTGCGGGTTGCGATGCGGCCGTCCAGCGTGGTGGCGAGCTTGAGCGTGATCAACGGCCGGCCGTGCCGGATCCGGTGCAGGAAGCCGGCCTGCAACTCGTCGGCTTCGGCCGTGAGCACGCCGGTGACGACCTCGACCCCGGCGGCGCGCAGCCGGGCGATGCCGGCGCCGTCAACCCGGGGATCCGGATCGGCCCCGGCGACGATCACGCGCGCCACCCCGGCGGCAATCAGCGCCTCGGTGCAGGGCGGCGTCTGCCCGGCGTGGTTGCACGGCTCGAGCGTCACGTAGGCGACCGCCCCCCGTGCCGCTTCGCCGGCCATGGCGAGCGCCTCGGTCTCGGCGTGCGGCCGGCCGCCCGGCGCGGTGTGGCCGCGGCCGACGATCCGCCCCTCCCGCACGATCACGCACCCGACCGACGGGTTGGGCCAGGTCGTGCCGAGGCCGCGCCGGGCCAGCGCGAGCGCGGCGCGCATGTGGGATGGGTCGATCACGGTATGGATGTGGGATCTTCGAGCGAGCCGACAAAGGCCTCGAAGTCGCGCGCCTCGCGGAAGTCGCGGTAGACGCTGGCGAAGCGGACGTAGGCGACCGTGTCCACCTCCTTCAGCGTTTCCATCACCATCTCGCCGACCTGTTTGGAGGGGATGTCGTTCTCCCCCGATGCCTCGAGCTGGCGGACGATGCCGTTGATGATCAATTCCATCCGCTCGTCACTGACGGGACGCTTGCGCAGCGCAATGCGGACAGAGCGCGCCAGCTTGTCCCGGTCGAACGCCACCCGTCGCGCGTCGGACTTGACCACGGTCAACTCGCGCAATTGCACCCGCTCGATGGTGGTGAACCGCTGGCCACACCCGGTGCAGTAGCGGCGGCGGCGAATGGCGGCGGAGTCGTCGGTCGGACGGCTATCCTTCACCTGCGAGTCGTCATGGCCGCAAAAGGGGCACCTCACGCGCGGACACCAAGAGCCTTCTCCCTCTCCGGTCCTTCATGGGAGAGAGCCGGGGTAAGGGCAGAACGCGCACGGACGATCGGCAATGTGACTGAAGGCACCCCCTCAGCGGCGTTTCCGGGGCAGGCACCCTCACCCCGGCCCTCTCTCGCTAAGGGCGGGAGAGGGAGCAGAACGGCATTCGCCATCAGTATATCGGGAACCGCGCGCATAGCTCCCGCACCCGGCCGGCGACCGCCTGCTCCACGGCGGTGTTGCTGCCGTCGTTGGAGCGGGCGAGGCCTTCCAGCACTTGGTCGATCATTTCGCCCACCGCACGGAACTCCGCCGTGCCGAAGCCGCGAGTGGTGGCGGCGGGGCTGCCGAGGCGGATGCCGCTGGTCACGGCGGGCTTGGCCGGATCGTAGGGGATCGCGTTCTTGTTGGCGGTGATCAACGCGCGCTCCAGGCTCGCCTCGGCGGCCTTGCCGGTGGTGTTCTTCGGGCGCAGGTCGACCAGCACCAGGTGGCAATCCGTCCCGCCGGTCACGATGTCGCAGCCCATCCCGCGCAGCGTCTCTCCGAGCACGCGGGCGTTGTCCAGCACGGCGCGCTGGTAGGTGCGGAACTCCGGGCGCAGCGCCTCGCCGAACGCCGCGGCCTTACCGGCGATCACGTGCATCAGCGGGCCGCCCTGCAAGCCGGGGAACACGGCCGAGTTGATCTTCTTGTTCAGATCCTCGTCGTTGGTCAGGATCATGCCGCCGCGCGGGCCGCGTAGCGTCTTGTGCGTGGTAGTGGTCACGATGTGTGCGTGTGGGAACGGCGACGGATACAGCCCGGCGGCCACCAGCCCGGCGTAGTGCGCCATGTCCACCAGGAACAGCGCCCCCACCTCGTCCGCCACGCCGCGGATGCGGGCGAAGTCGATCACGCGGGGGTAGGCCGAGCCGCCGGCGATGATCAGCTTCGGCCGCTCGGCGTGGGCCAGCCGCTCCAATTCCTCGTAGTCCAGCAGGCCGTCCTCGCGGCGCACGCCATATTGCACGGCGTGGAACCACTTGCCCGACAGGTTGGGTGCGGCGCCGTGCGTCAGATGGCCGCCGGAGGCCAGGCTCATGCCCAGGATGGTGTCGCCGGGCTTGATCGTCGCCAGGAACACTGCCTGGTTGGCCTGCGCGCCGGAATGCGGCTGCACGTTGGCGAAGCCGCAACCGAACAACTGCTTTGCCCGGTCGATCGCCAGCGTCTCCGCCACGTCCACCTCGGCGCATCCGCCATAGTAGCGGCGGCCTGGGTAGCCTTCCGCGTATTTGTTCGTCAGCACGGAGCCCTGCGCCTCCATCACGGCGGCGGAGACGATGTTTTCGCTGGCGATCAGCTCGATCCCGTCCTGCTGGCGTGCCAATTCGGCCCGCAGCACGGCAGCGAGCGCCGGGTCGGTCTCGGCCAGCGGAGCGGTGAAAAAACGCTGCGGGATTGTCGGTGCGCTCTGTTCGGTCATGATGCGGTCATCCGGGCTTGGAGCACTCTCTTACCATGCAGCCCGGCGCGAATGGAACGGAGGCTGCGGTGCCAGGATTTCAGGGCTGGACGCTGCAAGGGTGGGCGGCGCGCAAGGAGCCGCAGAGGGAAAGCGGGCTGCGCCGGTCGCTCGGCACGGCGACGCTGGTGGGCCTGGGCATCGGGGCCATCATCGGCGCCGGGCTGTTCTCGCTGACCGGCATCGCGGCAGCGGAATATGCCGGGCCGGCCGTCACCCTGTCCTTCGTGCTGGCGGCGCTGGGCTGCGCGTTCGCCGGGCTATGCTACAGCGAATTGGCGGGAATGGTGCCGAGCGCCGGATCCGCCTACGCCTACGCTTATGCGGCGCTCGGCGCACTACCGGCTTGGATCATCGGCTGGGACCTGATCCTGGAATACTCGATCGCGGGTGGCGTGGTCGCGGTGTCGTGGTCGACCTACCTGCAATCCCTGTTGCATGATTACGGCATCGACTTGCCGCACTGGCTGGCGGCCTCCCCGGCGGAGGGCGGCGTTGCGAACCTGCCGGCGGCCGGCATCATCGTCGCGTTGTCGGTGCTGCTGATGCGCGGGGTGGGCGAGTCGGCCGTGGTGAACAGCATCATCGTGGTGCTGAAGGTCACGATCGTGCTGGCGGTGATCGGGATCGGCGCGATGTACGTTAATCCGGCGAATTGGCACCCGTTCATCCCGCCGAACCAGGGCGGGTTCGGCCAATTCGGCATCTCCGGCGTGCTACGCGGGGCGGGGGTGGTGTTCTTCGCCTATCTCGGGTTCGACGCCGTCAGCACCACGGCGGCCGAGGCGCGCGACCCGCAGCGGGGCATGCCGATCGGCATTCTGGGGTCGCTGGCGATCTGCACCGTGCTGTATATCGGCTTCGCGCTGGTGCTGACGGGGCTGGTGCCCTACCAAGCCATGAAGGGCAACGCCGCCCCAATCGCGCTGGCGATCGACAAGACGCCGTATCACTGGCTGCAGGTGGCGGTGAAGCTTGGCATCCTAGGTGGCTTCACCTCGGTGCTGCTGGTCAACCTGCTGGGGCAGAGCCGCATCGTGTTCGCGATGGCGAAGGACGGGATGGTCCCGGCCGTGCTGGGCACGCTGTCCGAGCGGCAGACGCCGCTCGTGGCCAACCTGGTGTTCATGGTGGTGACGGCCGCGTTCGCCGCCTTCGTGCCGATCGAGGCGCTGGCCAAGCTGGTCTCCGTTGGCACGCTGTTCGCCTTCGCGATCGTGTGCGGCGCCGTGCTGGTGCTACGCCGGCGGGAGCCGGACCGCGAGCGCCCGTTCCGCGTGCCCTGGTCGCCGGTCGTGCCGCTGCTGGGCATCGCGAGCTGCCTGCTGCTGATGCTGTCGCTGCCGTGGCAGACCTGGCTGCGGCTGGTGGCGTGGTGGGTGCTTGGGCTGGTGATCTACTTCGCCTACAGCAACCGGAAAGCGGCGGCGGTGCGGGAGCGACAGGCGGCGCCCAGCTAGAGAAGCTCCCCCGCAGCCTCCAGGTATTCGTCCATCGTCGCGTCCAGGCGGTCGTACAGCAGCCGGTCGACGGTATCGGTCGTGGCATCGGTCTGCAGGGCCGCGATGTAGCCGGCGCGATCGACCGGGCGCACCGCGACGGGAGGCTATCCTGCACGCAGCAGGACCAGGTTCATCAGCAGCCGTGCCGTGCGGCCATTGCCGTCGTTGAACGGGTGAATGCCCATCAACCGGCGTGGGCGGTGAACGCGGTCGCCCGGCCCGCCGGTTCCACGCGCAACCGGGCGGCGAATGCCTGCATCATGGCTGGAACCATGGCGGGGGATGGAAAGGCGTGCCGCCCGGTATCGCTCACCATGTGACGGCCCTGGTCCGCGTAGCGTCCGGCGAGATCGGGGGCGGAGCGCAGCATGACCAGCCAATGCGGGTTGCGCAGGTCCAACTCGGTCAGCGCCTCGGTGCGGCGCGCCAGGGACCGGACGTTGCCGAGCGCCTCGAGTGGTCGATCGCCTCGAGATGGTCGCGCAGGGTCTCCACTGCCTACGTCACCGGCGGCAGCCCGGCGATGAACACCGGCACCCGGCGCAGCGCGTCCTCCCGCGCCGCCGGGTCGGTCCCGGTATGCGCGTTGCCGCCGACGGGGGTCGCGAGCCCGGCGCGGGCGCGCACCTTCGTGTTGGGCGCGTCGAAATCGTGGTAGGCGCCGGGATAGGTCACCAGGTCGAGCTTGCCCGGCAGGCGCTCCGCCAGCGCGTGGCAGGGTGCCGCGGGTGTCCAATCATCAGACTCGCCCATCAGGATCAGCAGCGGCGCCGCCGGCTCCCACCCGCGGGTCTCGGACGCCACGCGGCAGCCGGGGTAGAACGCGACCAGGCCGCGGATCAACCCGGCCGGCAGGTCCGGCATCGGGCGTCCGGTGGTGAGCACGGTGGTCGCCCCGTCCGACCACCCGAGCAGCACCAGCCCGCCCGGCGGCGTGCCCGGACGCGCCTGCAGCCAGTGCAAGGCCGCCAGCGCATCCTGCCGCCGCAGGCCGCTGGCCGTCACTGCCCGGTTGCGCGCGCTGCATTGGGAGCCGAGCCCGCGCGAGCCGTAGCTGTCGGGCATCAGCACGGTGTGGCCCAGTGCAGCCAGCCGGCGGCCCCAATCGCCGTCCCGGCTGGGGAACGGGCCGCTGCAGCCATGCAGCGCCACGATCGCCGCGCGCGGCTTGCCCTGGGCGGGATACAGTTCCGCGTTCAGGATGATGCCGTCCGGCCCCGGCACCCGGACGGTTTCCGCCCGGGCAAGGCCGGCGACCAACAGCATGAGCAATACCAAGACCCGCATCAACCCGACCGTAACGTTTCCCGCCGGGCTCTACCCGTTCGCGCCGGGCCGGTCTATGGCTGCGCCATGACCGACGCCCGCTATCCCCTCACCCGCCTGCGCCGCAACCGCCGCGATGGCTGGACCCGCCGCCTGGTCGCCGAGACCCGGCTTTCGGTCGACGACCTGATCTGGCCGGTGTTCATCCTCCCGGGGCAAGGCCGCACCGAGACGGTGCCCTCCATGCCCGGCGTGGAGCGTGTCAGCGTCGACCGGCTGGTGCGCCACATCGCCCCGGCCGCCGAACTGGGCATCCCGCTGGTGGCGCTGTTCCCCGCCACCCCGTCCGAACTGAAGGATGCCGACGGCACGGAATCCGCCAACCCGGAGAACCTGATCTGCCAGGCCGCCCGGCTGCTGAAACGCGCCTACCCCGAACTCGGCCTGATGGGGGACGTGGCGCTCGACCTGTACACCACGCACGGCCATGACGGCGTGCTGCGCGACGGCTACGTGCATAACGACGATAGCATCGCCGTGCTGGTGAAGCAGGCACTGGTGCAGGCGGTGGCAGGGATCGACGTGCTGGGCCCGTCCGACATGATGGACGGCCGGGTGGGGGCGATCCGTGGCGCGCTGGACGCCGCGGGGCTTATCGACACGCGGATCATGAGCTACGCCGCCAAGTACGCGAGCGCGTTTTACGCGCCATACCGCGACGCGGTGCAGTCGGCCAAGCTGAACGGTGACAAGAAGACATACCAGATGGACCCGGCCAACAGCGATGAGGCTTTGCGAGAGGTGGAGCAGGACCTGGCGGAGGGCGCCGACATGGTGATGGTCAAGCCCGGCCTGCCGTATCTGGACATCGTGCACCGCATCCACGAACAGTTCGGCGTGCCCACCTTCGCCTACCAAGTGTCCGGCGAGTATTCCATGATCGCCGGTGCGGCGGAACGCGGCTGGATCGACGGCGAGCGGGCGATGATGGAGAGCCTGATGGCGTTCAAGCGAGCGGGTGCCGCCGGCATGCTGACCTATTTCGCACTGGACGCGGCGCGGTTGCTCAAGCGGTAGGTCTACTGCCTTTTCCCCCCTCTTGTGGAAAGGGGCCGGAAGGAGGGATGGCCGCACGCGAAACCGATCGGGTCTACTGAGCTTCCACCATCAAGATGAAGGCAAGTCCCGGGCATCCTTCAGGTGCCGCGCGTCCATGGCCTTAAACTGGAGGACGAAGTTCCGCACGCCCGCGTTCATCGTGGAATCAGCTTCCACCTGCGCGTCCGAAGCATCGTCTTTGTTGATGTCGCGCATCTCCTGCACGAACGCCCCATCGAACTCCTGGCCGCTCATCGCTGCGAGTTGCCCGAGGCGCGCGGCTTGGTTGGTGTCCGGGGCGGCCGGCAGGGTGACGCCATTGTTCTCCCCGAGGGTCTGCAGCGCAGCGTTGTATTCGAGGTGGTCGCCCGCGACCTGCTGGGCGTAGCGCTTGACCGCGGGGTTCTCGCTCTTGCGCACGGCGAGGTCGGCCAACTCACGTTCGTAAGCGGCGCCTTGGGCGTCCTTGTCCAGGAAGTCGCGGTCCGCTTGGGACAAGAGCGAGTTGGCATTGCCCTCCATGGCAGGGCCAGGCGGCGTGTTGGTCGAAGCTGGCGCCATCCTCCCACTCTGTGCCCAAGCGCTGGAGGCGGTGGCCAACGTGATCAGGGCAGCAAGAACGGCCGGACGGCATGCGGTCATGGTGGTGCTCCTGCGTGTCAACCGACCGCCAACGCGCGGGCGCCGACCGGGTTACGCCACCGATCGCCGCCGTTTAGTCGAGGCAAAGCGACGATGTCCCACAACGTCTTGATCTTGCCGCCGGGCCAGTCATGCAAGGCACCCTTTGCCAATGGCCCACGGACCGGCCTCGGGGCCAGGCTTTTATCTCCAGGAGGTGGATAAGGGCCTGGCAAACGAGAGTATTGCAGGCATTTAGCTCGACCTTCCCAAAGCCTCGACCTCTTCGATCAAATTGGGCCAGTCCACGGCCGCATTGACGCGCTCGCCTGCCTCCATCCGCCGAAGCAGGTCGGCCTGGGCCGGAGACCAAAGCAGGATATCGGCGTCGTAGAGATCGTCAGACATGCGGTCAGGCCCCTTTTGCGTTCCATAGTTTGGTAACATCGTCTGTAAGAAGTTGATCGAGCGTCAAAGGACACTCCTCGGGCAGCGCCTCCGCGGGGCCACTGTCGTCGTCATCCAAACGAACACTCCTGAGCGCATCTCGATAAAGCGATTGCAGGTCGACCGTCTGCCGCATCGACGGAGCAAACCGCCGTCGTGCGTCCGACAGGAACGTGTTTGTTTCAGCTCTCCAATGACGATGGGCCATGCTTGCCGGCCAGGCCTGACATTTCAGCAGGTGAACGAGCGCCTGCAAGACGAGGCTTTCGAAGGCGTTGAGTTCGGATTACCCAAATCCCAAACCTCGTCGATCAGGTTCGGCCAGTCGACTGCCGCGTTCACCAGCTCCCCCGCGGCCAGCCGGCGCAATAGGTCCGCCTGAGCTTCCGACCAGAGCAGGAAGTCCCGCTCGTACAGCCCGTCCGGCATCGCTACCCCTTGTCGTCTGAATTCACGCCGAGTTGCTTCAGCTTGCGGTGCAGCGCACTGCGTTCCATGCCGACGAAGCCGGCAGTGCGGCTGATGTTGCCGCCGAAGCGCACCAACTGCGCCTGCAGATATTGCGTCTCGAACAAATCTCGCGCCTCACGCAACGGTAGCGCCATGATGTCGGCGGTCGGGTCGAAGTTCAGCAGCGCCGGGGCGCCCTGGCCGATCTCGGGCGGCAGCATGTCGGCACGGATCGCGTCCCCTGCCCCGCCCGGCGCCATGATCAGCAGCCAGTCCATCAGGTTGCGCAGCTGGCGCACGTTGCCGGGCCAGTCATAGGTCTGCAACGCGGCCAGCGTGTCGGCCGAGAGCTCGCGGGGCGGCATTCCGGAGTTCTCGGCCGACCGGGTGATGAAATGCCGCGCCAGGTCGGGGATGTCCTCCCGGCGTTCCTTCAGACTGGGCATCTTCAGCGGCACCACGGCCAGCCGGTAATACAGATCCTCCCGGAAACGCCCGGCCGCGATCTCCGCCTGCAGGTCCTTGTTGGTGATCGCCAGCACGCGGACGTCCACCTTTACCCGGGCATTGCCGCCCAGGCGTTCGAAGGTCTGGTCCTGCAGGGCGCGCACGATCTTGCCCTGGGTCTCCAGCGGCATGTCGCTCACCTCGTCCAGCAGCAGCGTCCCGCCATGGGCCCGCTCCAGCACCCCCGCCCGGCGCGGGGCCGCCATCGCGTCGTGCCCGGCCTCCACGCCGAACAGCTCCTCCTCGAACCGGCCCGGTGCCAAAGTGGCGCAGTTCAGCGCCACGAACGGCCCCTCCGCCCGGCGGGACCGTGCATGCACCATCCGTGCCGCAACCTCCTTGCCGGACCCGGCGGGACCGTGGATCAATACGCGCGAGCCGGTCGGCGCCACCCGCTCCACCCCGGCGCGCAGGGTGGCGATGGCACCGCTCTCCCCGGTCAGCGACGTCTCGGCCCCGGCGCGCAGCCGCAACTCGGCGTTCTCGCGCGCGAGCTTGGCGGCCTCCAAAGCCCGCCGAGCCTGGATCAGCAGCCGGTCGGACTGGAACGGCTTTTCCAGGAAGTCGTATGCGCCGTGTTGGATGGCGGTCACCGCCATCTCGATCGTGCCGTGGCCGGAGATCATCACCACGGGGATGTGCGGCTCCTCCACGTGCAGCGCCTGTAGGATCCCCAGACCGTCCAGCCGCGAGTTCTGCAGCCACACGTCCAGGATCACCATGGAGGGCCGGCGATGGCGGAACGCGGCGATGGCGGAGTCGGAGTCCGCCGCCATGCGGGTCTCATATCCCTCGTCACGTAGAATGCCGTCGATCAGCAGCCGGATGTCGGGTTCGTCGTCGACGATCAGGATCTCATGGGCCATGCAGGGTCTTTATCAGTTTTGCGACGCAGGAGACATTCAAGCCGTCGCCATCGCGGGAAGAACGAGGCTGGCCACGGCACCCGGGCCGCCCGCACGGTCCTCCAGCGCCAGCCGACCACCGTGATCTTCCATGATCTTCTTCACGATGGCGAGGCCGAGTCCCGTCCCTTTCGGCTTGTGGGTGACATAGGGTTCGGTCAGCCGGTCACGGTCCTCCGCCGGCAAGCCCACGCCGTCGTCGGTGACCGAGAGTGCAACCGTTTCGCCGTTTCCCTGGATGCCGACCATGATGCGGCCTTTCGGCTCGCCATCCACCCGGGGCCGCATGGCGCAGGCGTCGGCCGCGTTCATCAGCAGGTTGGTGAGCGCCTGGCTCACCAATCGGCGGTCGCACGCCGCCACCGGGCCACGATCCGGCAGCTCCGTGACCCAGGTGATCTCCGGATGGGCCTGGCGCTGCAGCACGAGCGCCTCGCGGGCGATGCGGCCGATATCCTCGGGCTTGATCACCGGCTGCGGCATGCGGGCAAAGGCGCTGAACTCGTCCACCATGCGGCCGATATCACCCACGTGGCGCACGATGGTGTCGGCGCATTGCGCGAAGGTTTCCGGGTCGGACTTGATCTCCTTGGTGAACCGCCGCTTCAGCCGCTCCGCCGCGAGCTGGATCGGGGTCAGCGGATTCTTGATCTCGTGCGCGATCCGCCGGGCGACGTCCGACCAGGCGGCTTTGCGTTGAGCGGCGAGCAGCTCGGTGATGTCGTCGAAGGTGACGACGAAACCGTCGATCCCCGCACCCTTCATCTCCGTGCCGATGCGGACCAGCAGGGTGCGGCGGTTGGCGGGCGGGCCGACCTGCACCTCGGCGGTGCGCGCCCGCTCCGGCGCCGCCTGCACCTCTCGTAGCAGCGGCCCGAACTCCGGCACCACGTGCTCGAGCGGCAGGCCGATGGATGCCATCAGGTCGCTGCCCATCAGCTCGGAGGCAGCCCGGTTCGGCAGATCCACCCGCCCCTGCCCGTCCGCCCCGATCACCCCGGCGGAGACGCCTGCCAGCACCGTCTCGGTGAAGCGGCGGCGCTCGTCGATCTGGGCGTAGGCGTCCATCAGCTCGGTGCGCTGGGCGGCGAGCTGGCCCGTCATCCGGTTGAACGCGCGGGACAACCCGGCTACCTCATCCTCGCTGCGGATCTCCGGCACCCGCACCGTCAAGTCTCCCGCCCGCACCCGCTCCGCCGCATGGATCAACCGGCCGACGGGGCGGGCAATCTGGTTCGCCAGCACCAGCCCGGTCAGCACGGCGGCGAACAGCACCAGCAGCGCCACGAGGGCGAAGATCACGGCGAACGTCACCTGCAGCTTGGTGCGGTTGTCGTCCAGCCGGTGGTACTCCGCGACGAGCCGTTCCGTCTTCTCCACAGCGGCAATGATCTGGGTGTCGACCGGGCGGTCCACCATCAGCATCAGTTCGGGCGTGGAGCCGAGCTTCACCACGGCGCGAACGTGGTTCTCGGTGCCGCCACCGATGACCGCCACCTCGCCGCGTCGGGCCGGGCCGATCTCCTCGTTGGTCGGCAGTTCAACGAAATTACCACTCAGGACACCGGAAGATACAATGATCTCATGGGTGAACGGGTCGTAGATCACAGCCTGGATGAGGCCGTGGAACGTTGTCTCCTGGTCCAGCACCGCCTGGAACAGCTCCGGCCGGTTGGCCAGGAAGGCACCGGCGCGGTTCAGCGTGATGGCAACCCCGAGCGCGTCCGCCTTGATGTTGTTGCGATGCTCCTCCAGCGAGGACTGCGCGGAGGTCACGCTGGAGTCGAGCGCCGTGCGGATCCGGTCATCGAACCACGACTGGATGCCCAGGTTGAAGAACGCCGCCGCGAACACGGCCACCACGATGGACGGGGTGACGGCGACGACGCCGAACATCAGCACCAGCCGCACATGCAAGCGGGACCCGGCGGATCCGCGCCGGCGCTCCACCCAAACCCGGGTCAGCCGCCCGGCGAGCACGGCGCCCAACAGCAGCAGCACGGCGGCGCTGGCCAGGATGGAGACGAACACCAGGTTGGGCCGCAGCGTGATCGGTGCCCCGCCGGACAGCAGCACGAACGTGCCGATCGCCAGCATCAGGGCCACCGCGGCCAGCACCAGCGTCACCACCTTGCCGAGCAGGATATCCATGATCCGGCCCATGCGGGACCGCATCGGGGCAATCGGCGGCAGCATCTCGATCGGAACGTGGGTGTCCACGGCTCAGCCCTCCTGCCTCACCCGATTCCCCGCACCACGGAAATATCCAGGTCGCGGATCTTCTTGCGCAGCGTGTTGCGGTTCAGGCCCAGCATCGCTGCCGCCTTGATCTGGTTGCCCCGTGTGGCCGAGAGCGTCATCTGGATCAGCGGCCGCTCCACCTCGGCGATGACCTTGTCGTAGATGTCGCGCATCGGCATCCCGTCGCCGCCGGCCGCCAGGAAGCGCTTGATGTGACGCTCCACCGCCGCGGCGAGCGGCTCCGAGCCGGTGCTGGCGGCGGGAAGCTCGGCGTCTGCGCCGCTGGCGGTCAGCTCGGCGGCGATCACCTCCTCTCCGATCACCTCCTGCGGATACAGCGCTGCCAGCCGCCGCATCAGGTTCTCCAGCTCGCGCACGTTGCCGGGCCAGCGATAGCCGCGCAGCCGCTCGAGCGCCCCGGCATCCAGCGACTTGCCGGGCAGCCCCATCTCCCGCGCCTTGTCGAGGAAGTGGCGGGCGAGCACGGGGATGTCCTCGGTCCGCTCCCGCAAGGGCGGCAGGCGGATCGGCACCACGTTCAGGCGGTAGAACAAATCCTCGCGGAACTGCCCCGAACGGATCGCCTGGCGCAGGTCGCGGTGGGTGGCGGCCACGATGCGGACGTTGGCCTTGATCGGCTGGCGCCCGCCGACGGTGGTGAACTCGCCCTCCTGCAGCACGCGCAGCAGCCGGGTCTGCGCCTCGTGCGGCATGTCGCCGATCTCGTCCAGGAACAGCGTGCCGCCGGCGGCCTGCTCGAAGCGGCCTTGGTTGCGGTTATGGGCGCCGGTGAAGGCGCCGCGCTCGTGGCCGAACAACTCGCTCTCGATCAGCTCGCGCGGGATGGCGGCCATGTTGATCGCCACGAACGGGGCGGCGCGGCGCCGGCCGTAATCGTGCAGGGCGCGGGCCACCAGCTCCTTGCCAGTGCCCGACTCGCCGGTGACCATCACCGTCAGGTCGGCGGTGGTGAGGCGGGCGATGGAGCGGTAAATTTCCTGCATCGCGACGGAACGTCCGATCAGCGGCAGCTTCTCGTCCTTCTCCACCGGCTCGCCCGGCGGCGGCAGCGGCGGCGGCGCGGCCAGCGCCCGGCCAACCACGGCGAGCAGTTCCTTCAGGTCGAACGGCTTGGGCAGGTATTCGAACGCCCCGCGCTGCGCCGCCTTCACCGCCGTCATCAGCGTGGACTGCGCGCTCATCACCACCACGCG